>JANOGP010000405.1:0-12114 GCA_031406075.1 Betaproteobacteria bacterium | reverse complement strand
AAAAAAATGCAGGCCGCTGGCGCGGGCGAAATCCTGCTTACCAGCATGGACCGGGACGGGACCAGGGCTGGTTTCGACGTCGAGCTCACATGCGCGTTTTCCGAGGCGCTCGATATTCCGGTGATCGCCAGCGGCGGTGTTGGCAGCCTGCAACACCTGGTCGACGGAATTATTCTCGGCAAGGCCGATGCGGCGCTCGCCGCCAGCGTATTCCACTACGGAGAATTCACGGTGCGGCAAGCCAAGCAGTACATGGCGCAACACGACATCGAGGTGCGGCTGTGAGCGACGCCTGGCTCGACGAGGTGGTCTGGGACGATCGTGGCCTCGTTCCCGCGATCGCGCAGGAGGCCGGCACGGGGAAGCTGCTGATGCTCGCATGGATGAACCGTGAAGCGCTCGCCGAGACGGCGCGTTCGGGTCGGGCGGTATACTGGTCGCGCTCGCGAGAAAAGCTCTGGCGCAAGGGCGAGGAATCCGGCCACGTCCAGCATGTCAGTGAAATCAGACTCGACTGCGATGGCGACGTCGTGGTATTGGAGGTGCAGCAGGCCGGCGGCATTGCCTGCCACACCGGCCGCAGCCGCTGTTTTTTTCGCAGGCTCGACAACGGCGCATGGGTCGTCACTGAGCCCGTGATCAAGGATCCGCGGGAAATCTACGAGTCGAGGCCATGATAGACGCCAATATCCTGCGCCGGATTGCGGAAATCATCGAGAGTCGCAAGCAGAGCGATCCGGGCAACTCATACGTCGCCAGTCTGTTTGCAAAAGGCCACGATGCCGTCCTCAAGAAGGTCGGCGAGGAGGCGGCCGAGACGCTGCTCGCCGCAAAGGACGGTGATAAACTCCATATCGTTCGCGAAACCGCCGATTTGTGGTTTCATTGCCTGGTCATGCTTGCCTGGCACGGTCTCGGGCCCGACGACGTGCTTGCCGAGCTGCGGCGCCGGGAAGGCGTTTCCGGGATAGAAGAGAAGTCATCCCGACCAAAGTAATCCGGCTGGCTGGCTGGATCGTTATCGAAAAACCTTCGGGGCAATCGTTAAAAAAATGGCCGCCGAGAACTGTCTTTTCTGCAAGATCGTCAGGGGCGAGATCCCCAGCCGCAAGGTATACGAGGACGATGAAATCCTGGCATTTCACGACATCGATCCTGTGGCGCCGGTGCACTTCATGCTGATCCCGAAGGAGCACGTGGCATCGCTAGCGGATGTCGAGGATCGGCACCAACAGGTGCTGGGGAAAATGCTGCTGCTTGCGCACCGGCTGGCAAGCGAGCAGGGATCCCCTGACGGGTTCCGTACCGTCGTGAATACCGGGAGGGTCGGACGGCAGGACGTGTTTCATGTGCACATGCATGTGCTCGGCGGCAGGGATCCACTGCCTGGAATGATTCAGCGGTCAAGGTAAACAATTTTGCATCGGGAGTGATAAAGATGGGTTCCTTCAGCATCTGGCATTGGTTAATCGTCCTACTGGTGGTGCTGCTGATTTTCGGCACCAAGAAGCTTCGCAACATGGGATCCGACCTGGGCGGCGCGGTGCGCGGCTTCAAGGAAGGGATGAAGAACGCGGACGGCGAGAAGGCTACGGCCAAAATCGAAGGCGAAAACGCCGGTCAGACCATCGAAGGCGAAATCAAAGACAAGACCAAGACCTAGCCGAATACGGCCGCTTCCTGGCTTGAGTCATGTTCGACATCGGTTTCACCGAGATATTCATTATCGGGGTCATCGCGCTGATCGTAATCGGCCCCGAGCGCCTGCCGCGCGTGGCGAAAACCGTGGGCCATCTGTTCGGCCGCATGCAGCGCTACGTTTCCGAGGTCAAGGCGGACATCAATCGCGAAATCGAACTCGACGAGCTGCGCAAGTTGCAGTCCACGGTGCAGGATGCGGCGCGCTCAATCGAAGAGTCCGTCGGTTCCCAGGTCAACTTCATCGAATCCGAAGTCAAGCAGGCCGGGACCGAAGTCCAGAAGCAGATGGAATCCGCAGTAGCCCCGATGTCCGGAATTCAGTTGATGCCGACGACCGCGCCCGCAATCGGAAGCGAATCTCCTGCTGCCGAAGAGCCCGCGCAAAAAGCAACGATGCCCGAAGAGCCCGAGCCGCAACTCGAACTGGGACTGGACAGGCCCGCTCCGGACGACAAGCGCGCCTGATTTCGCGGCGCCGGTCGAACCTCCCTATAACAAGGCAAACCAGCGGCCCACGATGATTGAGCCCGATTCCTTCATGTCGCACCTGGTCGAGCTCAGGGACCGGTTGTTGCGGTGCGTGATTGCGTTCGTGCTGGTGTTCATTGGCCTGTTCGCGTGGGCGCGCGATCTTTACTCCATGCTTGCCAAGCCTTTGCTGGCGTCTTTGCCTGCCGGCGGGCAACTGATCGCAACTGAAGTAACGGCGCCCTTTTTTGTACCGATCAAGGTGACGATGATGGCCGCGCTGGTGATTGCGCTGCCCTACTTGCTCTATCAGATCTGGGCTTTCGTGGCGCCGGGGCTGTACGCGCACGAAAAAAAACTGGTAATTCCTCTGGTCGTCACCAGCACGCTGCTGTTTTTATGCGGAATGGCGTTCGCTTATTTTCTGGTGTTTCCGGTCGTATTCCATTTCATCATCTCGGTCGCGCCGGAAGGTGTGGCGGTAATGACCGATATCGGCAAGTATGTGGACTTCGTCCTCACCTTGTTTGTGGCTTTCGGTGTGACGTTCGAAGTGCCGGTGGCAGTGGTGATCCTGGTGCGGATGGGAATGGTAAGCGTCGCGAAACTGCGGGATATCCGCCCCTATGTCGTCGTCGGTGCTTTCGTCATCGGCGCCATTTTCACGCCTCCCGACGTGGTGTCGCAGGTCATGCTTGCCGTACCTTTGTGGGTGCTGTACGAGGTCGGAATATTCGTGGCGCAGTGGGTCGAGAAGTCGGCGGCTCCCGCGGAAACCGGATCCGATACGGCGGCCTGATCGGTCGCGGGATACCGGAAAGTTATTCGAGTTCGCCGCGGCGGCTGGGTTTTGGCCGTTTGCCGACGCTCACCTCGATCATTATCTCGGCGCGGTTGCGAAGGATTTTCAGCGTCGCCTGTTTTCCCGGTTCGAGTGCGGCGATCAGATTGAGCATGTTGGTCGAATCGAAAACCGGGTTGGCCTCGACTGCAACCAGAATGTCTCCGGGTTTGACGCCGGCACGATCAGCGGGCCCGCCGCGCAGCACGCCGGCGATGAGCGTGCCCTTGGTGCCGGAAAGCCGGAACGACTCCGCCAGCTCCGCCGAAATATCCTGGACCTCCACGCCGATCCAGCCGCGCGTCACCGACCCGGTTCCGACGATCTGCTGCATCACCTGCTTGGCGAGATCCGCCGGAATGGCGAAGCCGATCCCGAGCGAACCGCCGCTGCGTGAATAGATCGCGCTGTTGATGCCGACCAGGTTGCCCGCCGAATCCACCAGCGCGCCGCCTGAATTGCCGGGATTGATTGCAGCATCGGTTTGAATGAAATTTTCGAAGGTGCTGATGCCAAGATGACTGCGGCCGAGTGCGCTGACAATGCCCATGGTCACTGTCTGGCCGACACCAAACGGGTTTCCGATCGCAAGCACCATGTCGCCGACCGAAAGCGTTTGCGGACTTCCAAAGGTAACGGCGGGAAGATCGGCGATGTCGACTTTGAGCACCGCAAGATCGGTTTCAGGGTCGGTGCCGACGATTCGGGCCGGCACCTTGCGGCCGTCGGCCAGCGCCAACTCGATCTCGTCTGCCGCCTCGATCACGTGATGGTTGGTCAGAATGTAGCCTTCGGGGCCGACGATCACGCCGGAACCGAGACTGGAGCTGTGCTGGGTGTCGCCGTCCAGCTGGTCGCCGAAGAATCGCCTGAATAACGGATCATCCATGAACGGATGCCGAGGAACCTTCACTTCCTTGCTGGTGAAGATATTCACTACAGAAGGCATGGCTTTCTTCGCCGCCGAGCTGAGCGAAGTCATGCTGGCCCGATCCCCGGGTCTGTCTGCCGCCTCACGGACCGTGACGATGCCGCCGCCGCGGGCGCTCCAGGAGACCAGATCCGGACGCAGGGTGACAACGACAAACAATGCCGCCAGGCTGATCGTTACTGCCTGGGAGAATATGAGCCAAAACTTGCGCATGAAAGAAAACCTGGGACGTTGAGAAACGCAACAGCGGGCGCGGGCGTCCACGCATTATTCACCAAATGGTCTTGTCATAGAAGCGTCCGGAGCCGCGCGGACTCCTGCGTAAGCGGTCGATGGAATTGCGTCCAGGGGTTGCCAGCATGCTTCCTGATTAAAGCTTAGAAATCCGCAACTTGGGCCAAAGATTCAGGTTTGACAAGGGGCGCGCCGTTCCACTACACTACGCGGCTTTCGCAAATGACCCCCCGCGGAATGACCGTCATGAAAACATTTTCAGCCAAGACGCACGAGGTGAAGCGCGATTGGTTTGTGATCGACGCCACCGACAAGGTGCTGGGGCGCCTGGCATCCGAGATCGCAAAACGCCTGCGCGGCAAGCATAAGGTTATGTTTACTCCGCATGTGGACACCGGTGATTACATCGTTGTCGTCAATGCCACGAAACTGCGCGTAACCGGCAAAAAGGCTGAACAGAAGATTTACTATCGCCACTCGACTTACCCGGGCGGAATTTACAGCGCCACCTTTGCCAAACTTCATGGCAGATTCCCCGGCCGCGTGCTGGAAAAGGCGGTCAAAGGCATGCTGCCGAAAGGCCCGCTTGGCTATGCGATGCTGAAGAAACTGAAAGTCTATCCCGACGGCGAGCACCCGCACGCCGCGCAACAGCCGCAAGCGCTGAATTTCTAGGACGAACCATGGCAACTCCGTACATCTATGGCACCGGCCGCCGCAAGACTGCAGTCGCGCGCGTATTCATGAAAGCGGGCAAGGGCAGCATCGTCGTCAATGACAAGCCCGTGGACGAGTTCTTCTCCCGTGAAACCGGCCGCATGGTGGTGCGTCAGCCGCTGGAACTGACCAATAACCTGAATACCTTCGACATCCTTATCAATGTGGACGGCGGCGGCGAATCCGGCCAGGCGGGCGCGGTCCGCCATGGCATCGCCCGGGCGCTGGTCATTTACGACGCGTCGCTCAAGCCGGTGCTCAGCAAGGCGGGGTTGATCACCAGGGATGCGCGAGAAGTCGAGCGGAAAAAGGTGGGCCTGCACAAGGCGCGCCGCCGCAAGCAATTCTCCAAGCGTTGAGCATTGGCATCATCGAAAAAAGCCGCCCGCTGGGCGGCTTTTTTATTTGCACCGGCGTCGGGTAAGGCGATATTATCGAAACATGTTATAAGTCCTTGGAGAAAATGATAAAAGTAGGCATTGTAGGCGGCACCGGCTATACCGGTGTCGAATTGCTGCGGATTCTGGTGACCCATCCGGGAGTAGAGCTCGCCGCGATTACCTCGCGCAAAGAAGCCGGCATGCTGGTTGCAGAATTGTTTCCGAGCCTGCGCAAACGGGTGGCGCTGAAATTCTCGGATCCTGCGACGGCACAACTGGAGAAATGCGACGTCGTTTTCTTCGCCACACCGAACGGTGTAGCGATGGAGCAGACGCCGGCGTTGCTCAAGGCCGGCGTACGGGTGGTCGACATTGCCGCGGATTTTCGCATCAAGGACGTCGCCGAATGGCAAAAGTGGTACGGCATGACGCACGCGTGCCCCGAGGTCGTCGCAGAAGCGGTGTACGGACTCCCCGAGATGAACCGCGATCTGATAAAGAAGGCACGCGTGGTTGCCAACCCGGGCTGTCATCCCACCTCGATTCAGCTTGGTTTTCTCCCGCTGGTCGAGACCGGCGTGGTGGACATCGATCATCTGATCGCCGATGCAAAATCCGGCGTGAGCGGTGCGGGCAGGAAAGCGGAGACCCACCTCCTGTTCGCCGAAGCATCCGACAATTTCAAGGCTTACGGGGTATCGGGGCACCGTCATATGCCGGAAATCGCGCAAGGCCTCAGTCGCGCTGCGGGCAAAAAAGTCGGACTGACTTTTGTGCCGCATCTGACGCCGGCGATTCGCGGAATTCATGCCACGCTGTACGGACGTTTGACCCAGGAGGTCGACGTTCAGGCGCTTTACGAAAGGCGTTATGCAGCCGAGCCGTTTGTCGATGTGTTGCCGCCCGGTAGCCACCCGGACACGCGCTCAGTGAGGGGCGCGAACGTCTGCCGCATTGCCGTGCATCGGCCGGGTGGCGGCGATACCGTCGTGGTGCTGTCGGTGATCGACAATCTGGTAAAAGGCGCGGCCGGCCAGGCGGTGCAGAACATGAACCTGATGTTCGGTCTGCCCGAGGGCACCGGAATCGAACACGTGGCTTTGCTGCCGTGACGCTGATTCGAACCATCAAGCGCCGTTTCGGCATTGCCGCGCCGCGGGTGGCCATTCACACCCATGTCCCATGGTATTGGCGCTGGCTGTCGATCATTATCGTCTCTGGGCTCGCGCTTGGCGTTGCGTGGCTGACGTACGATTTCGGCCGGCAATACGCGGGCTTCGATCAGGGCGAGGCGCACCGCGAAAAAGCACGGCTCGAGGATCTCAATTCGAACCTGAAGGATGAGAATGCCACCTTGAGGCGCGAAATCGCGGCGGCGGAACGGCAGCTGCAGATCGAGCTGGCGACCCACGGCAACCTGTCCGCTCAGATTCGCACGCTTGCCGAAGAAAATGCGCTGCTGAAGGAAGACCTGGCGTTTTTCCAGACTCTGATGGCATCGGGGAGCGAGCCGGGCGGTGTCAGCGTCAATCGATTTCGCGTCCAGCCGGATGCCCTCCCGGGCGAATTTAGCTATCGGCTGCTGATCGTGCAATCGAAGCAACGAGTGCGGGAATTCCGCGGGCATATCCAATTCATCGTCGACCTTGAAAATGGCGGCAAAGCCGAAGTGATCAGCCTCCCACGCGAGGGCGAGTCGGCGCAGGCGTATAATCTGGTCTTCAAGTTTTATCAACGCGTCGAGGGCACTTTCATGGTTGCGCCCGGCGCTGTCGTAAAAAAGGTGCAGGTGCGCGTGTTGGAGAACGGCAATCCAACGCCGGTATCCACGCAGACCGTCACCTTATCGTGAGCGGGGTATATCAATGTTCGGAGCGAAACCCACAAAACCGCAGAATCGGATAGACAGCCTGATCGGCTCCGGTACTGTCGTCGAGGGCAATATTTCCTTCACCGGCGGCCTGCGGGTGGATGGCCGCGTGCGTGGCAACGTGGCTGCCACGGATGATCAGCCCAGCACCTTGGTGCTGAGCGAAAAGGCCCAAATCGAGGGGGAGATACGCGTCTCCCACGCTGTGGTCAATGGAACTGTCATCGGCCCGGTGCATGGCGCCGAGTACGTCGAACTGCAGCCGAAATCCAATGTCACAGGAGATGTGCACTACAAAACGCTGGAAATTCAGCTGGGTGCGGTAGTGCAGGGCCGGTTGGTGCATCAGGACGACGACAAAGCGCACAAAGTCGTCTCGTTGAAGGGGTCTGGCGGCGATTGACCCCCGGATGGCGGGGCCAGATAATGGTTTTTTGGAATTCCTCAGCAGGAGCGCGAAATGAATGCAGTAACAGAGATGCCGTCGCCATTGGTCTTCACCGATAGCGCGGCCACCAAGGTCAAGGAGTTGATCGACGAGGAAGGCAATTCCGACCTCAAACTCCGTGTTTTCGTGACCGGCGGTGGCTGTTCCGGTTTTCAGTATGGTTTCACCTTCGACGAAGCCATCAATGAAGACGACACGTCGATGGAAAAGAACGGCGTGATGCTTTTGATCGACGCGATGAGCTTCCAGTACCTGGCGGGGGCAGAAATCGACTATCAGGAAGGTATCGAAGGCGCACAGTTCGTAATCAAGAATCCGAACGCCACGTCGACTTGCGGCTGCGGTTCGTCCTTCACCGCGTAGTCACAGCTTCCTTCAGAAAAAGGGCGGCATGTAGTGCCGCCCTTTTTTTATTTCGAATAGATTGCGCCGAGGATCCGCAGCCCCCGCGCGCCGGTGACCGCTGGAAGGTTGCCCGGCTGTCGCTGCAGCGCCTGATGCGCGAGCCATGCAAACGCACACGCTTCCACCCAATCGGCGCCAATGCCGAGTTCGTCGGTGCGAGCGATTGGCACGCCCGGCAAAATCGCTTTCAGGACGGCAATCAGTGCGCCGTTTTGCGCGCCGCCACCGCAAAGATAGACCTCCCTCGTGCCGGCACAGCACGAGCGGATGCTGTTGGCAACGCTGGTCGCGGTAAGCGCCAGCAGTGTTGCCTGAACATCCTCGGGCCTTTCGCGCCCGGTCAGATACTGCTCGACCCATGGGATATGAAAGGTATCGCGCCCGGTGCTTTTTGGCGGCTTGCGCGAGAAAAATTCATGCGTAAGCAGCTTGTTCAACAGTTTGTCATCCGGGCGCCCGCTTTGCGCCCAAGAACCATCCATGTCGAAGGGTTTGCCAAGGTGGCGCTGAATCCAGGCGTCCATCAGCGCGTTGCCCGGCCCCGTGTCGAAGCCGCGCACGTCTGCGGAAGGCGGAAGATCGCTCAGGTTGGCGATGCCGCCGATGTTGACGACGACGCGATGCGCGGACGGATGGGAAAACACGGCAGCATGGAATGCCGGCACCAGCGGTGCGCCTTCACCGCCGGCGGCGATGTCGCGACTGCGAAAATCGCACACGACTGCAATGCCACTGAGTTCGGCAAGAAGCGCGCCGTTACCCAGTTGCACGGTGTACCCGGCGTCCGGACGGTGCCGGATCGTCTGCCCGTGGCAGCCGATCGCGACAATATCTTGTCGAATGATCTTGGTTTTGCGAAGCAACTCGTCGACTGCTTGCGCATACATCCGCGTCAATTGATTTCCGAGAACGGCCGCGTCATGCAGCTCCCCGGCATATGGCTGGTGCAGGGCAAGTAGTTGGGCGCGCAGGCGCTCGTCGTATGGAACGAACGCATCGCCGATAACCCGGTATGCGTTCCCTGAGAATTCCATCAGCACGCCATCGACACCGTCCAGGCTCGTTCCGGACATCAACCCGATGAAATGCTCTTTAACGGCCATGATTGCCGAGTCTATCAGGGGCAACGGGCCGCGGGCCGCAGGTGCAATGGTGCGCGCTTCAGTCCAGGCGGGCGAGATTGGTGTCGCGCAGCATGTCGAGCCGCGCGAAGAGCGGCCGCGCTGCTTCCTCGAATTCGGGACGCAGTTGCGCGGTGATCGGCGGGCCCGGTGGCATGGCCAGCCGCATCGGGTTCTTGTGGATACCTTTGACGTGAAACTCGTAGTGCAGGTGAGGACCCGTGACTAGTCCGGTGCTGCCGACGAAGCCTACGACTTCACCTTGAGTTACACGCCTGCCATGACGCAAGCCCTGGGCAAACTTGGAAAGGTGCGCATATAAAGTGGTATAGCCGTTGGGGTGACGCACAGTTACCACATTTCCGTAGCCGCCCTTGCGCCCTGCGTACGTGACGTAACCATCCGCGGTCGCACGAACGCGCGTGCCGGTGGGCGCGCCGTAGTCGAGGCCTTTGTGGGCGCGCCAGGTCTTCAGCACCGGATGGAAGCGCGAATTGGAGAAACCCGAGGTCACGCGCGAGAATTCTATCGGCGAACGCAGGAATGCCTTGCGCACGTTGCGACCGTCCGGGGTGTAGTAGCCACTGCGCCCTTGTGCGTCACGGAAGTAGACCGCGCGGAACACGTTGCCCTGATTGACGAACTCGGCCGAAAGGACACGGCCGAAACCGACGAATTCGCCGTCCGCGGCCAGTGCTTCGTAGACTACCGAGAAGCGGTCGCCGCGCCTCAGATCACGGTGAAAATCGATATCGCTGGAGAAAATTTCGGCAACTTGAACCGCGACCATTTCCGGAACACCCGCTACGTCGGTAGCGGCAAATAACGATGTCTCGATCTCGCCCGAGCTCTGCCTCACCCATTGCTCGGTCGTCGGCACTTCCTCGGAGGCAGAAAAGCCGAATTCGCCGCGTTTTACGTGCAGACGGCGACCGTCGTTGCTGACGTAGGAAAGCGACTCCAGGCCGCCGTCTTCGGTTGTGACCACGCGAATGCTGCGGCCCGGGATCAGTTGGTAAAGAGTGCGGACGTCCTTTGCCTGAAGCAGGTACGTGAGCGCGGCCGGATCGTTTACATTCAGGCGCGCCAGAACGGAGGCCACGGTATCGCCGCGCTGAATACGTTCTTCGCGCCAGAAGCGGGCGAGTTCTTCGGTGCCCACCGAAGGCGCGGACGGCAGCGCAATGTCTTCGATGACATGTTGCAGTTCGATGGGCTCCGGAACGGTGTCCGGCGCGATACCAAAGGCGGCCACCACGCCGAAAAACGGCAAAGCGGCGACTACCAGTGGCCAATGTAGCCGCGTCCGGCGAACCTGAGGCGGAAGCTTTTGCGCTAGAATCTCTTCTTTCTTCAATAACATGCGTTCGTATATTGGGTAAATTGGGGCGCAGCTTAGCAGAATCCCCTATTGGGCGAAACCCACAAACCGCAACTAGCGTTCCAGATCACGTGGTGCATGTGAGGGCAATTGGACCCGTTGCGGGCGGCTGGATATGTAAGGGCGTTACCGCGTACCAAACATGGAAATCAAAGAACAACTGGATATCATCAAGCGCGGCAGCGACCAACTGCTGGTCGAGGAAGAACTCGTCAAAAAACTCAAATCCGGCCGTCCCCTGCGGGTGAAGGCGGGGTTCGACCCAACCGCCCCCGATTTGCACGTCGGGCACACGGTGCTCATCAACAAGCTGCGGCAATTGCAGGATCTCGGGCATCACATCCTGTTTCTGATCGGCGATTTCACGGGGATGATCGGCGATCCGACGGGCAAGAATGCGACCCGCCCGCCTCTTTCCCGAGAGCAGATCGCGCAAAACGCGGAAACCTATACGACACAGGTGTTCAAGATCCTCGATCCAAAAAAGACCGAGGTCTGCTTCAACTCGACGTGGATGGACAAGCTCAGCGCGGCCGACATGATCAAACTTGCGGCGACGCATACGGTGGCGCGCATGCTCGAGCGCGATGACTTCGGCAAGCGCTACAAGAGCAACCAGCCGATCGCGATTCATGAATTCCTGTATCCGCTGGTGCAGGGCTATGACTCGGTCGCGATGCGCGCCGACATGGAACTGGGCGGCACCGACCAGAAGTTTAACCTGCTGATGGGGCGTGAGCTGCAGAAGCATTGGGGGCAGCCGCCGCAGTGCGTTCTCACCATGCCTTTGCTGGAAGGGTTGGATGGCGTCAACAAGATGTCCAAGTCGCTCGGCAATTACATCGGCATCACCGAAAGTTCCGAGCAGATTTTCGGAAAACTCATGTCGATTTCCGACAAGCTCATGTGGCGCTACATCGAACTGCTGTCCTTTGAGTCGCTTGCGGGCATTGAAAAATGGAAGAAGGATGTCGAGGCGGGTCGGAATCCGCGCGACGTCAAGGTGAACTTTGCCCGGGAAGTCGTGGCGCGTTTCCACGACCGGGCGGCGGCGGACAAGGCGCTCGCCGATTTCGAGGCGCGCTTCAAACAGGGCGAGGTCCCGGACAACATCCCGGAGGTAACGTTGCCTACGGGTGGTGAACCGATACTCTTCTATCAGGTGCTCAAGCAAGCCGGCCTGACCGCCAGTACCTCCGAGGCGATTCGCCTGATTGAACAGGGCGGGGTTAAATTGAATGGAGAGAAAATCAGCGACAAGGCCCTCAAGTTGGCCGCTGGCGGACCGTTTGTCCTCCAGGTCGGCAAGCGAAAGTTCGCGAAAGTTCTGCTGACCTGAGGCGGGGACGCCGGGCGGGTACGATCCGGGCCAAACCGTCTGTTCTTTCAGCAAAAATTCCCCGAAAAAGTGTTGACCGGCGGGCTTTGATCCGTATAATGCGCACCTTCGCCGGAAACGGCCGCCGGTAACGGCGTTGCTCTTTAAAAAATCAAACAGCCGATGCGTGTGGGTGCTTCGTGTGATGGGGGCGCTTGCGTGGGGATTGGTGGGTTATCGCCCGGTTCTGGGTCTTGAAGAAGGTCCGGGGCAAGCCGCCTCACGAGAGAAGCTTTTGG
>JANOGP010000362.1:0-6737 GCA_031406075.1 Betaproteobacteria bacterium | reverse complement strand
ATCTGGTCAAGCTCAAGGTCGTACAGGAAGGCAAGCGCACGACTATTGAGGCGACCGAGATGCGCTGCACGATGACCGGCGATCTGTATAAGGTTGACGTCAACCTCAACAATGACAGCTCCCACGTCAAGCGCATCAACTACAAGTTCCGCTGGATCGACCGCGAGGGGATGCGGGCCTGGGAGGAGGAAACCTGGAAGCCGCTGCTTATGTACGAGAACAGCAACATTCCGGTCAGCGCCGTGGCACCGACCAACAAAGCTGTGGACTTCCGCCTTATCCTGCTGAGCCAGGAGTAGCCCCAACCACGGACGTGTCGACAAACGGAACGATGGCCCTCGTGCACCGGAAGCCAACTTTGCGAAATGGAGAATATCCAATGATCGATTTGAGCCGCCCCCGCCGCCTTGTTTTGCTGCCGCTGCTCGCTGCCGTAGCGATCGCCGCCGGCTGCGCCAAGGACACGGTCCGCTATGGCGACGCGCGAGGGGTTGAGACCGTGACCAACGAATTCGGGTCCACCGACCTGCAGCTCATCGCCGAATCCATGACCCGCTCGATGCTCGGCGCGCCGGTTGTGGCCGGCGGCAACCTGCCGATCGTCACCGTGCAGGAAGTGAAGAACAAGACCAGCGAATACATCGATACCCGCGCCATCACCGACAGCATCCGCGCCGAACTGCAGAAAAGCGGCCGGATACGGTTTGCGGTGGATGCGGCGGCGATGCAGCAGCAGATCGAGGAATTGGAACGCCAGCAGAGCGAGTACTACGATCCGAACAAGTCCGCCGAAGTCGGCAAGATGGTCGGGGCGGCCTTCCGCATGGAGGGCAACATCACCTCGATCGTGAAGCAGGTGAAAGACGTAAAAGACGTGTACTACAAGTTCAATCTCCAGCTCTGGAACGTCCGGAACGGTCTTCTGGAATGGACCGACGAGAAGGAAATTCGCAAGACCACGACCAAGGGTTGAGTCGCAGCGGCATCACAGACGATGATATCAGCACGGCGGGTCGCTGCCGAACCAGGGAGAAACTGATGGGAAGTGGTGACGCACGTACGCGTCGCGGCAAACTGTTCCGCGGCAGCCATGGCAAGACCCGACCGAAGGGAAAAAAGAAACGCAAGCTGCTTAAAGTCAGAGCAGGAAGAGCGGGCCGTGGCAAGCGGCACTGAAGGCAGTCCGCCACAATCCGTGAAATGGCGCCCGGTATAAATTCGCCGGGCGTTTTCCTGCCGGACGGATCCGGCGTCCCGCGGGTACGCTGAACTTCGACGGCACACTCGCCTATTCAAGCGGCCCCAGCGCCGCGGCATAACGTTCGACGCATTGCAACCCGAACGCGTCAGCCGCGAGTGCAGGCATGCGGTCATGAACTTCCCCCAATCCGAGCCGCCGTGCAGCCAGACGCTTGCCATAACAGTGCAGCGTGTCCAACGACTGCATGACGAACACGATTGCCGGCAGTACTTCCTGGTAAATCGATTCGGCCTCGGCTTCCCTGCCCGCCTCGAACAGATCGAAAATGCGCGCCTGCCTGTCAAAGGTATCGGTAGCCGGGATCATTCCGGCACAGCCCGCGCGCAGGTTATCGGTAAGTTCCAGCCCGCCGCGACCGTTGAACACCGTTACCCGTCCCCCGGTTTCCTCGATCACCGCGCGAATCGCGAGCGCGGCGCCCTCGCCCTTGAGGATGCGAAAATTCGCATGAGTGCGCGCAATCATGTCGATGCCTGCCGCGGTGAGCCCCACGCCGAGATACTCGGGCGCGTTCTGGATGGCGACCGGAATGTCGAGACGGTCGGCCACCGCCCCGAAGAAGCGCACGAAGAAATCTTCCGGCACGCCACGTTCCGGTGGCGGCTGCAGGATCACCCAGGAAGCGCCGTGCGCCTTAGCAAATGTTGCGAACTCGACCTGAGAGTCGACGGTGGGCGCGTTCACAGTCACCGCCAGGGGCAGCCGCCCCGCCAGGTCTTCTTCAACCCATTCCACCAGTTGCCGCCGCTCCCCATCCGACAGCTTGCTCACTTCGGTGCCCAGACCCAGCATCGCCATGCCATGGGCGCCGTTGTCCACGAACGCCTGAACCTGGCGCCGTATCGCATTGCGGTCCAGTTCACCCCGCGCGGTGAAAAAGGCATAAATCATCGGGTAGATGCCCCGCGGCCGCTCGTTCCTGTTCATCCGTTCCCGGCTCCCCAAAACATTTGATTATCATATGCGCTGCAATATTGTGGCTCAAATTGCGTCCTCTGATTCGGTGTACCATTTTTTTTCAAATTGAACCATACGAACGAGGAGACCGAATGAACATTGCACGTGTCTGCAACGTCGTGCTCAGCGCAGCAGTTTTTCTTTCGTCGACCTGCGCCGGCGCGATGACCCCGGAGGAAATCGTCGCCGCGCTCAAGCGTGCCGAAAACAGCACCGGCAACATTGCCGACGCGGTGGAGGAAGCAACGGGTGCGCGCGGCTGGATGTCGCCGGACATGAAGCCGATCTACGACGCGAAAATCGTCGGGCGCGCCGCCACGGCGCTGATGCGTCCGGTACTACGTACCGACAACCGCAAGTATCGGAACCATCTGCTCGAGATCCTGGATGAGGCAGAGCCGGGCAGCGTGCTCGTTTACGTAATGGAGGACGGCCTGGAGATCGCGGCGATGGGTAATCTTATGGCCACCACGGCGAAGGCGCGCGGACTTTCGGGCGCGGTGATCGACGGTGCCGTTCGCGACATTGCCGAATTACGGCGCATGGGATTTCCGGCGTGGTCCCGGCGCGTGAGCCCGGCCACTTCGGTCGGACGCATGGTGAGCGTCGACAAGCAGATTGCCGTGAAATGCGGCGGCATCCTGGTACGCCCGGGCGACTATATCGTCGGCGATCCGGACGGGGTGGTGGTGGTTCCGGCGGAGGCCGCGGAGAAGGTGGTCGCGCTGCTCAAGCAGTACGACGACAAGGAATCCAGGATGATCCCGATTATCGAACGCGAGAAGTCAATGCTGAAGGCTTTGGAAATCTACAACAGGTACTGAAGGTCTCAGCGAAAAGTCACAAAGAAAACTACGAACATTGAACCACGGGGATCGCGGGGAAATTGGCCAGCTTGTATTACCCAGTGCGCCCCGTGTTCAATATTGTTTTTTGAAGTTCTTTGCTTCCTTGGCGCCTTCGGCGAGTTTCCTTCAGGTTTGCTCAGCCGGCTGCAAGCGAACTGGCTGGGGTTGATCTATAGTTCGAAAATGAACGGCGGCTGCAAATGGGGACGATGATGGAGCTCACGGAAGAAGAGGCCCGGCTCGTCCGCGGAAAGATCGAGGCCTTGAAAGTCGAGCATCGTGATCTCGACGACATCATCGAGCGCCTGTCCCGCGACCCGAACCTGGACGAATTGCAGATGCGGCGCCTGAAACGGCGCAAGCTCCTGTTGAAGGACCAGATCGCTCTGCTGGAGAGCCAGTTGGTCCCGGACATTCCGGCCTAATCCGGGGTCAGCACACGTCCAGGCACGGTAACCTGTAGTACTTCGACGTAATGTAGTTGGTAACCCGATCGATGTCGGCATCGTCCCATTTCATGCCGATGTTTTGCTGCCATCTCTGGACCTGCGCGCGTATCTCACGGTAGTCGCGGGCGAGGCGATCTTCGCGAGTATAGACGCCGCTGTCGTGGCAGAAGACGCAATAGGTGTCGTGAAGGATCTGTCCCCGCGTCGGTTCCTGCGCGCGGCCATCAATTGTGGCCGCGAACAGCACGGCAAACGCGATAGTGCGGATATTCATAATGACCTCCTGGGTGGGAATCGCCTCCAAACTAACCTCAGCCGCGCACAATCGTTTGATGTCGATCAAGGACATTGAACCTGGGGCCGGCCGGGCGGGTCTATCAGGCACGACACCATCTGAGAGTTCCATGATGCTTGCCCGGTCCGGCCCGCTATCCAGAAACGTGGCGGTTCTGCTTTGCCTCGCCCTGCTCGCCGGTTGTGCCGGCTCGCCGCGGCGCCCGCCACCCACCATTGAGCAGGTCGTGGAGATGAGCCAGGCCGGCAAGCCCGAGGAAGAGATCATCCGCGAGTTGCAGGACACACGCGCAGTCTATCCGTTGACCGGATCGCAGATCGCCAGATTGCACGACCAGGGCGTACCCGACGCGGTGCTGGATTATCTGCAGAACGCCTACGCGGAAAGCATTCGCTGGGATGCCCGCCTGCGCTACGAGAACTCGTTCCTGTGGCACGAATGTTTCTACTGTTATCACCGTCCTGTCATCGTCGTGCCCAGATGAACGTTACTGCGACCATCGGGCGCCGCACGCGTGCCCGCGCCTTACGAATAAGGAGTGCGAAAATGCTGCCAGGTATTTTGCCGATCGTTACCAAAACCAGGGCGCTGCTGCTGGCCCTTTGCGCGGCCTATGTGCTGGGCGGCTGCTCGATACTTACCCCCCGTCCGGTCACGCCGATATCGGAAGTCGTGAATTCAAGTAAAGGCGGGCCACCGGAGCAGGCCGTCAGCCGCATCCGCTCGTCGCGGACGTCTTACGCGCTGCGTGGCTCCGACTTCGGCAAACTCGCCGATGCCGGTGTCCAGCCCACAGTCCTCGACTACTTGCAGCAATCGTTCTACAACGACGTCGATCTGCTGACGCGCTATTGGGCACTGGGCGAATCGCTGGGCGGGTGCGCCTCCTGTTATCCGCAACCCGTGGACCTTTCGACCCTGGCCCAGGGCGGCAACGGCATGGCTGACCCGGGCAATACGTTCCGCTACATCACGTTGTCCCGCCCGCAAGGATTGCCCGACTGGATTACCGCTGTCCCCGGGAAAACAGGCGCCCCGGGTATCACGGTTGACCAAGTGGCACAGATGGTCAAGGACGGCAAGCCCGCAAACGACGTCGTTGCGCAAATCGACAACTCGCGCATGCACGACTTCATCGACACCAGCGGCGGGATCTCGAATATCAGCACTCATTTCACCGTGGGATTGATGGGCTCGGAGCTCGCGCGCCTGCACACAGATGGCGTGCCCGATCCGGTGCTCGACGCCTTGCAAAGGAAAGTTCTCGCTGAGTTCATCGAGTTCCATCGCCTTCGTTACGTGAACTTGGGCAAGGGTAGCATCCAGCAGTGAGCGCGCGCGCGGCACAGACGGGACCGGGACCGGTCACTCGCCGACGCTGATTCCGGCGAGTATCGTCGCCTGTCCGGGCGTCGCGAGAACTCCGGCATACCGCAAAAACAAACGCCAGCCCTGGCCCGAGACTGCAGCCAGCAGCAATGGCGCGTGTTCGCGCCTTATTTTTTTTCGTCGAACAGCCCCAGATCCGTCACCGCACCAACCGATGCGGTGGAGACCAGGTGCGCGTACTTTGCCAGCAGGCCGCGGGTGAAGCGCGGTTTCGGCTGTTTCCACGCCGCGCGGCGCCTGGCCAGTTCTTCGTCCGGCACATTGAGCTGGACCAATTGCTTGTGCGCGTCGATGGTGATCGAGTCACCCTCCTTCACCAATGCGATGACGCCGCCGACAAAGGCCTCCGGCGCGACGTGGCCGACCACCATGCCCCAGGTCCCACCGGAGAAACGGCCGTCGGTGAGCAATCCGACCGAGTCGCCGAGTCCCTGGCCGATGAGCGCCGAAGTCGGCGACAACATTTCCTGCATGCCCGGCCCGCCCTTCGGACCCTCGTAGCGGATCACTACCACGTCGCCCGCCTTGATTTTCTTGGCCATGATCGCCTCCATGGTTTCTTTCTCGGAGTCGAATACGCGCGCCGGCCCCGTGATGACGGGGTTCTTCAGCCCGGTAATCTTGGCCACACAGCCCTCCGGCGCCAGATTGCCCCTGAGAATGGCGAGGTGACCCTGCTTATACAACGGTGCGCTGAACGGTCGGATCACGTCCTGATCGCGCCGCGGTTCGGCGGGGATGTTTTCCAGCTCCTCGCCGATGGTGCGGCCGGTGATGGTCATGCAGTCGCCGTGCAGCTGGCCGTTCACCAGCAGCATCTTCAGCACTTGCGGCACGCCTCCGGCCTTGTGGAAGTCCACCGCAACGTATTTTCCCGAAGGCTTGAGATCACAGAACACCGGCACCTTGCGGCGGATGCGCTCGAAATCATCGATGGTCCACTCGACTTCCGCGGCCGATGCAATCGCCAGGTAGTGCAACACCGCGTTGGTCGAGCCGCCGGTGGCCATCACCAGGCTGACGACGTTCTCGATGGATTTGCGGGTGATGATGTCGCGCGGGCGGATGTTCTTCCTGATCGCGTTCACCAGCACGCGCGCCGATTCGGCGGCGGAGTCGGCCTTCTCCGGGTCGACTGCCGCAAGTTGCGAGGAGCCCAGCACGCTCAGTCCGAGGGCCTCGAACGAGGACGACATGGTGTTGGCGGTGAACATGCCGCCGCACGCGCCCACCGTGGGACAGGCGTTCCTCTCGATGCCGTCGAAGTCCTCCTGGCTCATTTTCCCGGCAGTAAACGCGCCCACCGCCTCGAAGGCGCTGACGATGGTCAGAGCCTGACCCTTCCAGTTCCCCGGCTTGATGGTGCCGCCGTAGACGTAAATTGCCGGCACGTTCATGCGCGCCATTGCCATCATTCCGCCGGGCATGTTCTTGTCGCAGGCGCCGATCACCAGGGCGCCGTCCATCATCTGGCCGTTGACGGCGGTTTCGATCGCATCGGCGATCACCTCGCGCGACACCAGCGAGTACTTCATGCC
>JANOGP010000349.1:0-9382 GCA_031406075.1 Betaproteobacteria bacterium | reverse complement strand
GACGAGAACTACATGCCGCCGGAAGCGGCCGACGCAGTCGAGCGTGCGCACAAGGCGATGCAGGAATCGAAGAAGACGCTGGTTGAAAAGAGGTGAGGCGTGAGGCGAGAGGCGTGAGGCGAGAGAAGTGCCAAACTGTGCTCACCACGCGCGTTCAACCCATCGTCAGGGCCGCAGATTGAAATGGTGAATATGATTCTTACTATCTCTAAGCTAGCGTTAAAGGTTCGCGCACTGTGCGCGCCGGTGGTGTTTCGTCTGACGCCTCACGCCTCGCGCCTCACGCCCCTCGCCTCTCGCCTCTCGCCTCTCGCCTCACGCCTCACCCAATCATGATTCCAGAACTCGGACAATTCGCACTCATCATCGCGCTCTGCATCGCCCTTGTGCAGGGAGTGTTGCCGATCGCCGGCGCGGCGCGCGGAAACGTCGCGTGGATGAACGTGGCCCGCCCCGCGGCGCAAGGCCAGTTTGTATTTGTCGCCATCGCTTTCGGTTGTCTGGCCTATTCGTTCGTCACCAACGATTTTTCGGTTCTGAACGTCGTCAACAATTCCAATTCCAGCATGCCGTGGTACTACCGTTTCGCTGCGACCTGGGGAAGCCACGAAGGCTCGTTGCTGCTGTGGGTGCTGATGCTCACGGGGTGGATGCTGGCCGTGACGCTTTTCAGCAGTCATCTGCCCCTTGAAATGGTGTCGCGCATTCTCGGTGTGATGGCGCTGATAGCGATCGGCTTCCTGCTGTTCATGCTGCTTACCTCCAACCCGTTCGAGCGCCTGCTGCCTGCGGCGCCCGACGGGCGCGACCTCAATCCGTTGCTGCAGGATCCCGGCATGGTGATTCACCCGCCGATGTTGTACATGGGTTATGTCGGTTTTTCGGTCGCATTCGCCTTTGCCATAGCTGCGTTGCTCGGGGGCCAGCTCGACGCAACCTGGGCAAGGTGGTCGCGCCCCTGGACGACCATGGCCTGGGTGTTTCTCACCACCGGCATCGCATTGGGGAGCTGGTGGGCGTACTACGAACTCGGGTGGGGTGGCTGGTGGTTCTGGGACCCCGTGGAGAACGCATCCTTCATGCCGTGGCTGCTGGGAACAGCACTGATTCATTCGCTTGCCGTGACCGAGAAGCGCGGCGGGTTCAAAGTCTGGACCGTGCTGCTGGCGATTGTGACTTTCTCGCTGTCGTTGCTGGGTACGTTCCTGGTGCGTTCTGGCGTGCTCACTTCGGTGCACGCCTTTGCTACCGATCCGGCGCGCGGCGTTTTCATACTCGGATTTCTGGTGGTGGTGATTGGCGCGTCGCTCACGCTGTTTGCGTGGCGGGCACCCAAAGTCGGTCTCGGCGGCAAATTCGATTTCGTTTCGCGGGAATCGGCACTACTGGCCAACAACCTGATCTTGATCGTGGCGGCCGCATCGGTACTGCTGGGCACGCTTTATCCGCTGTTCCTCGATGCCCTCGGATTGGGCAAGATTTCGGTCGGCCCGCCTTACTTCGAGTCCGTTTTCGTTCCTCTGATGGCGCCGGCGATTTTCCTGATGGGGGTGGGCCCGCTCGCGAAATGGAAGCAGGCCGAGCTGCCCGATCTTGCGCACCGCCTCAAGTGGGCATTCGCAGTCGCGCTGGCCACTGCATTGCTTCTCCCGTTCACGATGGGAAAGTGGACGCCAATGATCGCGTTCGGTCTGCTGCTGGCGTTATGGATAGCGGTCTCTGGTGCGGTCAATCTGCGGCAGCGTGTGTCGCAACTCCACGCCACCAATGGCCTCGGTGCGGGCGCGCAATTAAGGGGGCTGCCGCGCGGTTATTACGGAATGCTGCTGGCCCATGCGGGAGTGGCGGTATTCATTGCCGGGGTTACGCTGGTGAAGGGGTACGAAGTCGAGACGGACGTGCGCATGCAGGCCGGCGACACCGTGGAAGTTGCGGGGTACACGTTCCGGCTCGATGGGTTCGTGCAGGTGCCCGGGCCGAATTACGAGGCCACCCGCGGCCTGGTTTCGGTCATGAAGAACGGCAAGCGCGTGGGCACCATGTTCCCGGAGAAACGCCTGTATCACGTGCAGCAGATGTCGATGACCGAGGCAGCGATCGATACCGGGTTCACCCGTGACTTGTATGTCTCGCTCGGCGAACCCGTCGGCAACGATGCCTGGCTGGTGCGCATCTACCACAAGCCGTTCGTGGACTGGATCTGGGGCGGCGCGTTCCTTATGGCGCTGGGCGGAATTCTGGCTATTTCCGACCGCCGTTACCGGCTGGCCAGGCGGGCAGAACAACAGATACCCGCCGCGGCGGCAACGGCGTCTGCATAAGAGACGGCGAAATTGTCCGAATGATCGTGAGTCGCGGGTCGCGAAACAGGGATCCGGCGATATCCAACGCATTCACGGTCTTCAAGTCCTCAACATCTCATGAAACGCTTTTTTTTCCCGCTCGGAATCTTTCTGGTGCTTTCGGTCTTCCTCGCAGTCGGCCTGAAGCTGGACCCGCGCGAAGTGCCTTCGCCGCTGATCGACAAGCCGGCGCCGCCTTTCCGGCTGGCCCAATTGCAGGATCCCCGCAAGACGCTGGACCCGGGGGATCTCATGGGCAGTGTGTGGATTCTCAACGTTTGGGCCTCCTGGTGTGTCGCCTGTCTGCAGGAGCATCCGCTGCTGGTGGAACTGTCGCGGCAGAACCTGGTACCGATCTATGGCCTGAATTACAAGGACGGCCGCGACAACGCGTTAACGTGGCTGGGCAAACACGGCAACCCGTACACGCTCTCGGCAATGGACGCCGATGGGCGCGTGGGCATCGATTACGGCGTTTACGGCGTGCCCGAAACCTATGTCATCGACAAGAACGGCGTCATCCGCTTCAAGCAGGTCGGACCGGTGACGCCGAAAGTGCTCGAGGAAAAAATCCTGCCGCTGATAAGGCAGTTGCAGGGATGAGTCGCATGATTGCAGTCCTGCTGTGGGTGCTGGCGCTGCCGGCGTATGCCAATGAGGCGGCACCGGCGACGCAGGACCCGGCGCTCGAGCAACGGGTGACGCGTCTGACCGCGGAGTTACGCTGTCTGGTGTGTCAGAACCAGTCGCTGGCGGATTCCAACGCCGATCTGGCGATCGATCTGAGGAACCAGGTACGCAGCCAGATGCGGGCAGGCAAGAGCGATGCCGAGATCCGCGAGTACATGGTCGCGCGCTACGGCGACTTCGTCCTCTACAGGCCTCCACTCAAAGCTACCACGGCGTTGCTGTGGGCCGGGCCGTTCGTGCTGCTGGCCGCCGGCGGCCTTGCGCTGGGATTTTATCTTCGGCGCCGGCGCGAGCGCCTCACAGAAAATGAATTGACGCCCGAGCAACGCTCCCGTGCCGAAGCGCTGTTAAGTGTGGGGCGGGAAGGCAAGACCCGATGACGGCCTTTATCGTCAGCGCTGCCGTCCTGCTGCTGCTTGCGGTCGCGATCGTGCTGCGACCGCTGCTCAAGGGCGGGACACGAACAGGGGTCGCGCGCGATAAGGCCAATTTCGAGATTTATCGGGATCAGTTCGCCGAACTCGATAACGATCTGAAATCTGGCGTGTTGGGCGCCGAACAGTTCGACCAGGCGAAAGCCGATCTCGAGCGCCGCGTACTCGATGAAGCGGCGAGACCCGCCGAAGGCGTCTCGGACGCCCGCCGCGGGCGGGCCGTGCCGATCGCTCTTGGTGTATCGATCCCGGTGGCCGCGGTGCTGCTGTATCTGCAGTTCGGAAGCCTGGAGAGTCTTGACGTTACGCAACACACGGCCCGCGACGCGTCCTCCGTCACCGCCGAACATTTTCACGAGATGACAGAAAAACTGGCGGCGCGCATGCGCGAGAACCCGCAGGACGCCGAAGGCTGGATGATGCTCGGCCGCGCGTACCGGACCCTTGAGCGCTTCCAGGAAGCGGCCGATGCGCTCAGGAAGGCGGTGGCGCTCAACCCCGGCAATGCGGAATTGCTCGCCGATCTGGCGGAAGCGCTGGCGCTCAGGAACGGACGTACGCTGGCAGGCGAACCAACAAAGCTGCTTGAGCGCGCGTTTAAGCTCGATCCGGACAGCGACAAGGTGCTGGCGCTCTCCGGCAGCGCCGCGTTCGAGCGCCAAGACTACAAGGCGGCGATCCGCCATTGGGAAGCCCTGCTGAAGCGCCCCGGCGTGAGCGGCGAGTTCGCGCAGGCGCTCGGTGCCGGGATCGCCGAGGCGCGGGCGCTGTCGACAGGAAGCAAGACCGTTGCGGCAAAACCCGCGTCGGGGCGAGTCAGCGGCACGGTGACGCTTGATTCTGCGTTGGGCGCGCGGGCGGCGCCGGAGGATACCGTGTTCGTGTACGCGCGCGCAGCGCAGGGACCGCGCATGCCGCTGGCGATCGTGAAAGTGCAGGTGAAGGATCTGCCCTACAATTTTTTGCTCGACGATTCGATGGCGATGATGCCGGAGATGAAGTTGTCGGCTTTCGACGAAGTCATCGTCGGCGCGCGCGTGTCGAAGTCGGGCAGCGCCAAGCCGACGGCGGGCGATCTGGAAGGCGCGAGCGCCAAGATTAGCCCGGGCGCAAATGGAGTCGCGGTGGCAATCAACCAGGTCGTCAGATAAGGCGATGCGAGCGGCGCAACTGCTGATGGCGATAGCGATGGTTCTCGCCGGTGCGGCGATCCCTACGCTTGCGCAGGCGCCGGCCAAGGTCCAGCTCAAGCCCGAAGTCGAAACCTTCATTGAGCAGATGGTGCGCCAGAATCAGTTCGATGAGTCGGCGCTGCGCAAAGTGTTCGCGCAACTGAAGGTGCACGACGGCGTGGTCAAGGCGATCGGTGCCCCGGCTACCGCGAAGCCCTGGCACGAGTTCAGGAATATTTTCGTTACTCCGACGCGCATCAGCGGCGGAGTCGAATTCTGGCAGCGGCACGCCGACCTGCTGGCGCGGGCGCGCGATGTCTATGGCGTGCCCGAAGAGATCGTCGTCTCGATCATCGGCGTGGAGACCATCTATGGGCGGCGGCTCGGGTCGTTCCGCGTGATTGATGCCCTCTATACCCTCGGCTTCGAAATGACCGAGCGCGCGACATTTTTCCGCGGCGAAATGGAGCAGTTCCTGTTGCTCGCTCGCGAGAACGCGCTCGATCCGCTGGGAGTGAAAGGGTCGTTTGCCGGCGCGATGGGAATGCCGCAGTTCATCCCCACCAGTTACCGCAGGTTCGCGGTGGATTTCGACGGCGATGGCAGGATCGATCTTTGGGACAGCACCGCCGATGTAATCGGCAGCGTGGCCAACTATCTTCGCCATTTCGGCTGGGTCTGGGGCCAGCCGGTCACCGTGCCGGCGAGGATCAGCGGAACGCAATTCAAGGAAGTCCTCGAAGCCGGACTGAAGCCGCAACTGACCTTGGAGCAGATGCAGCCGAAGGGTGTGGAAGCGACCGAAGAACTTGCGCCCGATCTACAGGCCGGGCTTTTCTCGCTCGACGCGGAGCAGGGCCAGGAATACTGGCTGGCGCTCAATAACTTCTACGTCATCACCCGCTATAACCGCAGCAAGAATTACGCGATGGCGGTTTACCAGCTAGCCAAGGAAATCGCCGGCGAACGGAAAAGCGCGCTCGTAAAGCAGGCCGCCTTCGTGAAGCGCTGAAGCGGGGCTGGCAGTTGCAGGACTTCGGGCCGAACTGGATTCATTGTCACGCGGTGCGTTGCGACCCGGGTGATCCGGAAGTAGTGTAGTGTCTCTCCGCTCGTCATTCCTGACTCGGGGAGGAGTTCAGCATGGGCCGCCCGCTCTTTCAGCGCCGGATCCGTCTCGGCAAACGTTGCTGCCAGGAATATTCAGCCTGGCAGGAACCCGTGTGCGCGAATTGCGGCAGCGCACTCCCCGAATACACCAGTCTAATTAACAAGTTCTTCCGGCACTTGGCATCGCTTGCCGACATAGCTCGGCGATTGCGTTTCCTGGCGGCTGCATGCTTTCCACTGAGGGGAACACCGTTATGAATCGTCACGACCGTTTTCTTGCTGATCGAAGTGTCAATGTCGAAACCAGGAGTGCGAAACCATGGGACCGTCGGGAATTTGTGAAGGGTATCGCTGCACTGGCCGGGTCCGCGGGGTTGCTTCGCTACGACATGAAGCCGGCCGCCGCAGAACCGCCGCCCGAGACCACGAGGATCCGGTTGGCGCAGATCCCCGGTATCTGCGTCGCGCCTCAGTACGTCGCCGAGGAACTCCTGCATGGCGAGGGATTCACCGACGTGCAATACGTAAAGGTCGGGTCAGGATCGATGTTCAAAGCATTCAACGCCGGTGAGATCGACATCAGCATGGCATTTGTCGCGCCGTTCATCATGCAGGTGGACGCGGGAAATCCGCTCGTGCTCCTCGCCGGCGTCCATGTCGGTTGCTACGAACTGTTCGGAACCGATCGCGTGCGCGCCATCAGCGACCTCAAGGGGAAAACGGTCGCAATACCCGAGTTGGGATCGCCTCACCATGTGTTCCTCGCCAGCATGGCGTCTTATGTGGGCCTGAATCCCAACCGGGACATCAATTTTGTTACGCAGCCGCAGGAGGAATCGATAAAGCTCTTGGCGGAGAAGAAAATCGACGCATTGATGGGCTTTCCGCCGGTCCCGCAGGAAATGCGGGCCAAGAAGATCGGCCACGTGGTCGTGAACAGCGGAACAGACCGTCCCTGGTCGCAGTACTTCTGCTGCACGGTTGCCGGACATCGTGAGTTCGTCCGCAAGCACCCGGTGGCGACCAAGCGCGCGCTGCGTGCAATTCTGAAGGCGGCCAATCTGTGTGCAGCCGAACCCGAACAGGCCGCCAAGTTAATCGCGGGAAAGGGGTACAGCTACGAGTACGCGCTACAAACAATGAAAGAGATCCCGTACGACCAGTGGCGGGAATACGACCCCGAAGACGCGGTGCGTTTCTACGCCCTGCGCCTGCACGAAGCCGGGATGATCAAGAGCAATCCTCAGAAATTGATCGCGCAGGGCACGGATTGGCGTTTCCTGAATGAGTTGAAGAAGGAGTTAAAGGCGTGATGTATTCCACCTTCCTGACCTTCTCCGCGAGAGAGGGCAGGAATCCATCTCCCTCCCTTGCGCGCCTTACGCGCGGGGGAGGGTTGGGGTGGGGGTAATGCCTACGTGGAGATCGTGAGATGAACAATGCAAACCGTTTCCGATTCAACCGGCGGGACTTTCTCGCTGGCACCTCTGCGCTCGGCGCTGCGTCACTACTCGGCCTTTCGCGCACGGCTGCCGCTGAGCCGGCGCCCGAAATCACGCACATTCGCTTCATGCATTCTCCCTCGATCTGCACGGCTCCACAGTACGTCGCCGAACAGTTACTGCGATCGGAGGGGTTCTCCGATGTAAGTTACGTGCGAGCCGCGAGCACCGCCGAGTTCGCGGAGTCAGTAGCAGACGGTCGAGCGGACTTCGGCGTCAAAACTGCACCGTATTTGATCCCGCAGCTCGATGCTGAACGGCGAATCGTTGTGCTTTCAGGACTTCACGCCGGTTGTTACGAGCTTTTCGCACACGAGCATATTCGAACAATCAGCGATCTGAAAGGAAAGACGCTCGCGGTGAGCGAGTTCAACTCATCCGAGCACGTCTTCATCTCCAGCATGGTGGCCTATGTGGGGATGGATCCGCGAAACGATATCCGCTGGCTTACCGCTCGAACGACCGCCAATGCGATGCAGTTGTTCATCGAAGGCAAGGCAGATGCATTCCTTGCTTTTCCTCCGGAACCGCAGGAATTGCGCGCAAGGAAAATCGGGCGCGTTATCCTCGATACCACGCTGGATCGGCCTTGGTCGCAGTATTTCTGCTGCATGGTGTTCGCCAATCGCGAATTCGTGGTACGTAATCCCATCGCCGCGAAGCGGACCCTGCGAGCAATTTTCAAGGCCGCCGACATTTGTGCGGTGGACCCGGAATCTGCCGCTCGCTATCTGGTAACCAAAGGCTACGAGCCGCGCTATGAGATCGGCCTGGAAGTGCTCAAGTCGCTTCCATACGCGCGTTGGCGCGAATCGGATCCGGAGGACACCTTGCGCTTCCACGCCCTACGCCTGCACGAAGTCGGGATGATCAAATCGAGCCCGCAGAAAATCATCGCCCAAGGCACGGATTGGCGGTTTCTGAATGCGCTAAAGAAGGAGCTCAAAGCATGAGCCGGCTAACTGCCAGCTTGCGGGAGCCCAGATGACTCGGGGTCGGCTCGATTCACGATGCGCGAAGGCAGCTGGTTCGCTGGCCGGTTCACGCCAGCCAGTCCAGCACTTTCATGCCCCGAACGCGTTCGAACTCACTGGTGTTGGAAGTCGCGACCCGGGCGCCGATGGCCAGCGTATGAGCAGCAATGAGAAGGTCGTTGTTGCCGATGGGCTTACGTGCGCGTTCGAGGTCGGCACGGATCCTTCCGTAACTTGCGGCGGCGTCCACCGGATAGTCGAGCAGAACCAGCATCAGAACTTCCGGGACTGGGGAGGCGGGTTCTCGCCACGCCCGATGGGACCCTCGAAGTCTTGCAGTATCTCGAGAAGATCGTCGACGGCATACCGCTTAGGTAGGAGCAGCACGCCGCCGGCATGGCGCTTGATCACGACCTCATTCTCCTCGAAGCGGAACTCCTTCGGCAGCCGAACTGCCTGGCTGTTGCCGTGCTGGAAGATCTTTGCAGTTTTCATGCGGCGTAGCCCCTGGATAGATACGGGAAGTATCTACGCTCTCCTGGGGACGGGCAACAGCGGGGGCAGCCTCACTGCCATGCTCAGTCCTTCGCTGCAGCGTGCGCAGGCAGGCATGATCAAATCCAGCCGCCAGAAGCTCATTGCCCAGGGCACCGACTGGCGGTTCCTGAATGAACTCAAGCGGGAGATGAAGGCGTGAAACGACAGCCTTGGTTCGCTATCGTAGGTGTGGGTGCTTAGAGGAGACGCTGTGCCAAATGCTACCGGCCCAGCACCACGTCGATACCGGCGAGTAGCAGCGCGAGTTTGCCGCGAGGCAGCTTCCCCACCCGGTCTGTCAGCAATGCCTTATCCAGGGCTACGATCAGCGACACGTTGGCGACGGAATCCTTTGGCAACCCCGTCAAGCGTGCGGAGAAAAGTGCGTTGCCTGGCGCATCCGCCCATCGAAGGTTACTGGTCAGCGCGTTTGTGCCGTGCCTGATGGAATCTCGGTTCTGAAAGTACGGGCGGACTTTCTGAAAGCGGCGCAGGCGCGCAGGCATGGTGCGGGCGGATTCCTATTGCAAGCGCGGCTGCGGGGCGATGATAGCCCCGGCATTCGGGTGGGCTTTACCGCATCAAAGAAAATCGGCAATGCGGTGCTGCGCAATCGCGCCA
>JANOGP010000341.1:0-10022 GCA_031406075.1 Betaproteobacteria bacterium | reverse complement strand
CAGGAAAAGCTCACCGCGCAATGGCTGGACCGCTGCCTGACCCATCTCGGCCACCGGCCCTCGTCCTAACGTGAATCGAAAACTTTTTTGCCACAGAGGACACAGAGAACACAGAGGAATGACGAAAACGAGAAATGCAGGTGGGGGTTAAAAGGGTTGACTGTTCGAGAACCTGTACCGCCAACATTCACTGCGATGGATCATCAGCAAATGAACGGTCTTAACTCCAGCTTCTTTTTTCCTTGGTTTTCCTCTGTGCCCTCTGTGTCCTCTGTGGCTCAGAGGTTTAGCATTGGGCACCATGACCAATCTCGCTGATGCGATCGACGTGCTGCTTCCGCAGACCCAGTGCACCAAGTGCGGCTATCAGGGTTGCCGGCCTTACGCCGAGGCAATCGCGACAGGCGATGCCGGCATCAACCAGTGCCCCCCGGGCAGGGCGGACGGCATCCGCAAGCTCGCGCAGTTGCTCGGGCGCGAGCAACAGGCGCTCAATCCTGCCAACGGAGTCGAAATACCGCGCACCGCGGCGCTCATCGACGAATCGCGCTGCATCGGCTGCATGCTGTGCATCCATGCCTGTCCGGTGGACGCAATCGTCGGCAGTCCCAAGCAAATGCATACCGTGCTGACCGAATTCTGCACCGGCTGCGACTTGTGCGTTCCACCCTGTCCGGTCGACTGCATCGAGATGGTCGAACTTGATGCGCTGGCCGAGCGCGGCAACCAGCACGCGGGCGTACTGGCCCGACAAAGCGTCGAGGACATGGCGGCCATCGCCCGGAGCCGGTACCAATTCCGCCAGCTTCGACTTGAACGCGAAAAGATCGAGCGCCAACAGCGGCTGGCCCGTAAAGCCGAGGTCAAGCTTGCGCACCTGGAATCGATGACGATTGGCCACGATCTCGACCGCAAGAAGGCTGCGGTGCGCGCCGCTATCGAACGCGCCCGCTCCCGTCGCCTCGGTCAAAGCTAAAAACAAGATCTTTCACCGCAAAGGCGCAAAGAACGCAAAGAAGACTGAATACTCAAAATGAACCGCGAGGAGCAATGGGAAGTTTGGCCCGCCAAACCACGAATTCAGTCGCGTGAGTGCCTTCCCCGTCTACCCTTTGGATATAGGAATCAAGTTTTTCTTCGCGTTCTTTGCGTCTCTGCGGTGAAAAGGATTTAATTGTGTTCATGAAATGAACCCGACGAAAAGAACTGAAATTTTCCGCAGGTTGCGAGAAGCCAATCCGGCGCCGACCACCGAACTCGCCTATCAAACGCCGTTCGAGCTGCTGGTTTCGGTCGTGCTTTCCGCCCAAGCCACCGACAAAAGCGTGAACCTCGCCACGGCCAGACTTTTTCCGGTTGCCAATACGCCGCGGGCAATCCTCGCGCTCGGCGAGCCCGGGCTCACGCCCTTCATCCGCAGCATAGGGCTGTACCGGACCAAGGCGAAGAACATCCTCGCCGCCTGCAAAATCATGCTGGAAAAATTTGGCGCGGAAGTGCCGCGCCGGCGCGAAGACCTGGAGAGCCTGCCTGGAGTGGGCCGGAAAACCGCGAACGTAATCCTCAACACCGCGTTCGGGGTGCCGACCATCGCGGTAGACACGCATATTTTCCGGGTCGCAAACCGGACCGGGATTGCCCCTGGCAAACACGTCGTCGAAGTCGAGAACAAGCTCATGAAGTTCGTCCCGGAGGAGTTCCGCAAGGATGCGCACCATTGGCTTATCCTGCACGGGCGTTACGTGTGCAGCGCGCGCAAACCCCAGTGTCCGAACTGCCTGATCAAGGATCTATGTGAGTTCAAGGACAAGGAGGAAGGATGAAAGCGGAAGGATGAAGTGACCAGCACGCGCAGCGCGCGTCTTGGTTCCGCTTTCGACCTTCACTGTTTGCTGTTCATCCTTCATCCTTCCGCCTTCATCCTTCATACTTGCCCTCATGTTCAATCCGTCGCGCGCTGACGTTCGCCGTTTCTTCTTCGAAACCTGGCGCAAGTACCGCGCACAGGCACCACTGGAAGGGCTGGAAAAAACCGCGCTCGAGGTCGTGCTCCTGCATCCGGAGTTTCAGGCACTGCTGGAATACGAAGACCGCAATATCGATCGCGATTTCCCGCCCGAAGGCGGCGAAATAAACCCCTTCCTGCACCTGTCGCTGCATCTTGCTCTCGCCGAGCAGATATCTATCGACCAGCCGCGGGGAATCCGCGGGCTGCACGCGCGGCTTCTGACGCGCGCGCACTCGGATCACGATGCGCTGCACATTCTGCTGGAATGCCTGGGAGAAGCGGTATGGCAGGCCGAGCGCAATCGCGCCGCGCCGGACGAAGAGGCTTATCTGGAATGCATTCGGCACAAGCTGGGATGAGCGGCACGATCTATCGAACAAAAAAAGGGAGCTGACGGCTCCTCTTTTTTCTTCCTGCTTACGCGTTATGACCTCAGTACTTGACCTTCAGATCGCCCTTCAGGCTGGAGTAGTAAGCCGCCAGGTCTTTGATGTCCTGCTTGGACAGGCCCTGCGCCATGGGCATCATCATCGGGTTCGTTCGCGTCCCCTTCTTGTAATCACGCAACGCCTTTTCAAGGTAATCGGCCGGCTGTCCGGCGAGCTTGGGAAAGTCCGGCGTCATCGGGGTATTGCCGTCCGGACCATGGCAGGCCGCGCACGTCTGAGACTTTTCCTTGCCGGCCGCCGCATCCGCGGCAACGGCGCCACCGGCGACAGTGAAACCCGCTCCGCAAATGATCGCAATCAGTAGCTTGTTCATGTCTTCCTTCTTCGCGTCTTGGGCCGGCTTACTTGCCGGCATCGGCGTAGTACGCAGCCAGATCGGCCATGTCCTGCTCGGTCAGGCTGGAAGCGATTGCCTTCATGGTTGGATGATTGCGCTCGCCCGCTTTGTAGGCCCTCAGCGCGGCCACGATGTAACCGGCATTCTGTCCCCCAAGTTTGGGAACGTGGTAGGTCTCGGGATAGGCGGAGCGAAACCCGGGAATGCCGTGGCAACCGGCACACATCGACGTTTTGTTTTTGCCGGCCGCGGGATCCCCGTCGGCGAGCAGTGGTGCGGTCACGGACACCAACACAGTGAACAGACCAATATCGGCAAAGCTGCGAAATTTCATGACTTGGAGTTTTCCAGGATTTGGCAATAAAAACCGGGCAACATTAGCCGAAGCGGCTACTCCGAACAACGCTGATGCAGTCCCTGGAACTACGGGAAGCTGGGTATCAGCCCCCGGGCAGGGGTGCCCCCTCGGCAATCGGCAACGAATGAGTAAACTTGCGGTCGTGGGTGTCTTCCACCTCGATTTTCAACTCGCCCTTGCTCTGCGGATTGAAGAAGAACCGGAAGTTGGGATTGTCCGACAGGGAGAAATCCACCTGCGCATCCATCACCGGCCTGCCATCGAACGACACCTTCACGCTGCGCACGAACTGAGGTACTTTTTCCACGTCGAAATCCGACGCCAGCGCCGATTCGTTCGGATGACGGATCATCAGTTGCACCAGATTGGGCTTGCCGTAGGTGATGGAATCGTCATCGAAGCGCAGCTTCATTTTGCCGAGTAACGCCTCAGGCACGAAATTCTTGCCATTTGGCGCGGAACAACCGCCCGCCGCTTTCACCCAGCGTTGCGACATGTAGAGCTTTCCGTCATTCATTTCCGCGACCGCCCGCACGAAGCTGAAGTCTTCGAAACGCAGGCGCGTCTCGACTTGGGCGCGGCCGCTAGATGGGGTGAAGTGGAACACGCCGGCCGTCGGAGACGGATTGCGTTCGACGATCAGGAAAATCGTCTTGATATAGTCCTTGTCGGTCTGATCGATCTGCGACTTGACCGCCACCGGCACGGTAGACGCATCGTCGGCGCGCATGTTGAGATAAACGCGGACCACGTCCCGGTCATCGGGATTGATCACACGGTCGCCGAACATCAGTTGCCTTATGGGTTCCCAGTAGGGGCTGCGCGCCGGATCGGGCTCGGCCTTTTCGTTCGCGAGCACTGGCATGGCGAACACGAATGCCGCCAACAACGTCACAACCCGATGCGTCCCGTTTCTCATTCGCGCTCTCCCCCATTGGTGCGTGGCAGCTCGGTGAGAAGTATACCCCAACCTCTCACGCCATCTGAACGCCCTATTCCCACTCGAGTTCGGTATAAGCGGTGGTGACGTTGCGGCGGTGGAAAGTGTCGAAAGCGGCCCAGTTCTTCGCCTCGGAAAGGCCGACCTCTTCGGTGGCCTGCTGAATGGTTTTTCTGCTTCTGATCGCGGCGCGTGTCTCGTCGAGGATCACCGTAAAATAGCGCCGCTGCGGGTCGAGGACCTTCGGCCACGGAGCCTGCGAGCGTCCATGACCGGCAACGTAGTGCGCCGCGTCGATCTTGCGCAGGTCCTCCATCACCGCGAGAAATCCGGTAATGGTGGCATCAATCACCGGCGTATGGTCCACGAACAGCAGGTCCGCAAGCCACAAGGTGCGGGTCGCGCGATCGAAGACCGTAAGATCGTCGTCGGTGTGCGCTGGCGGCCACCCCTGCACCACCACCAATCTGCCGCCGAGATCGAGTTCAAGTTTGCCGTCGACCAGCCGGGTCGGCTGCACGATTTCGCTGCCCTCGGCAAATTCCCCCAGATCGCGTTGCAAGTAATTGAGGTACGGTCGCGAGCGGGCGGCAAGCTGCCGCGGATAGTTCCGGTGCGCGATGAATTGCGCCCCGTCGTCGAGGAAAGCCGCCGCGCCGAAAAAATGATCCGGGTGCACGTGTGTCAGCACCACGTGGCATATCGGCACCTGCGTCACGCCGCGGATCGCCCTTTTCAGTGCCCGGCCAAGCGGAAGCGATCCTCCGGCATCCACGACCAGCACGCACCGCTCTCCGACGATGAAGCCGATGTTGGCGTTGTCGCCAAGATTCTCCCGCGAGCGCTCCTCGAAGCTGCCGTAATGCACGTAGTTTCCGGGCGCGACTTCGGTCACCTCGAAATTTTCGATCTGCGCCGGCTCCACGGCGATTGCCATCTGCGCGCTCACGGCAGCCAACGCCGCAAGTGTCGCGATTGTCACCATTATCCGATTCATGCGTTTCCTCGTCTGCGCACCGGGCCATTAGATCAGAATCCTTTTGCCCTTGCCCGCGCCGCGAGTCTCAATTACGGTAAGCACTTTGCTCAGAAACTGTTTGCACATGATTTCAGTTCCGCCCATCGCCGCGCGGCTGGCAACGATTGCGCTCCGGGCGTTCGCGCTTGCGATACTGGTCGCTTGCCCGGTCCGCGCGGCCGACGAACTCAGGCCGGAAAAGTTTGCCGACGGCGTGTACGCATTCGTCGGAAGCACCGGTGAGATTACCCTCGCAAATCGCGGTAACGTGGGCAACAGCGGCTTTATCGTCGGCCCCAAGGGGGTAGTGGTGATCGACACCGGCATTTCCTACCGACACGGCCGGCGCATTCTGGCGGCAATCCGCCGGGTGACGGCCAAGCCGGTCGAGCTGGTTGTGGTCACGCACGCAGTGCAGGAATTCATGTTCGGAAATGCCGCGTTCGAAGAACGGGGCATTTCGATACTTGCGCACACCGAAACCGTCTCGCTGATGAAAGCGCGCTGCGCCCATTGCCTGGAAAACCTGCGCCCGGTTCTCGGCAATGAACTCGATGGCACTCGCCTGGTGCTGCCCCGGCGGCAGGTAATCGGAAGCACGACGATAGTGGCCGGCGGCCGGATGCTCGAATTGCTTTACCTGGGCTGGGCCAGCACGCCTGGCGACCTCGCGGTGTTTGACCGTGCCACCGGCACCTTGTTCGCCGGGGGCCTGGTCGTGGCAAATCGCATTCCCGAGATCCGCGATTGCGATTTCGAAGGCTGGACACGCGCGCTCGACTCGCTCCGTGAACTGCCGTTAAAACACGTCGTTCCCGGGCACGGCCCCGTGTCCGGGCCGGATGCGATCCGCGCCACAGCTGACTACCTGCGCGTTCTGGATGAGAAGATCAAGGCGCTGTACGCGACGAGCTCGAGCCTGCTCGAATCGGTGGATAATTCGGCGCTTCCGGCCTATGAAGCCTGGGGCATGTATCCGGCCACCCACCGGCAAAACGCACTGCATCGCTACCTCCAACTGGAGATCGAAGAACTCGGCGGCGATCCCCGCTCGACGGCACTGCCGCAACGCTGAAATACCCGGGATTCCGAATCCGGATTCCGGGGCGCAACGTATCGATCCTCTATAATGCGGCGAACGTCCGTCCTCCTTCGATCTCATGGGTCATCGTCTGACAAAAATCTACACCCGAACCGGCGACACCGGCACCACCGGACTCGGCGACGGTTCGCGCGTATCCAAGGGCAGTCTGCGCATCGAGGCAATCGGCGCGGTGGACGAATTGAACAGCGCCATCGGGGTCTTGCTTGCCGAAACCTTGGCGGACACCGTGCATCGAAGCCTGCACGACGTGCAGCACGACTTGTTCGATTTGGGCGGCGAACTCAGCATCCCGGGATACGCCAGCATCGGGGATACGCATGTAGTCAGGCTGGAGGGCCTGCTTGACCGGTTCAACGCCGATCTGCCCGCGCTCAAGGAATTCATCCTGCCTGGCGGTTCGCGCGCCGCCGCGCTGTGTCATGTGGCGCGCACCGTCTGCCGCCGCGCCGAACGCCGGGTCGTTGCACTTGCCGCCGCCGAACACTTGTCCCCGGCTTTGCAGCGTTATCTCAACCGGCTCTCGGATTTGCTGTTCGTGCTTTCCCGGGTGCTCAACCGCGGCGCCGGCGTAACCGACGTGTACTGGCAAAAGGGCAAGAACCGCGGCGAGCCCGCATGACGACCATGGACGCGGAACAACTCTCCGACCTGCTTTCCCGCTGCGCCCTGAGCGACCAGCAAGCCTTCAGGACGCTTTATCAGCATAGTTCGCCGAAACTGTTTGCCGTTGCCGTACGTATAACCCGTAGAAGGGACTGGGCCGAAGAAGTGCTGCAGGAGAGCTTCATCAGAATCTGGAAGCATGCATCGGTTTACAACGCGGCGAAAAGCGCACCAATGACCTGGATGACCGCCATTGTGCGCAATCGCGCGCTGGATCTGCTGCGCCGGCCGCGGGAAGTCGAAATCGACGAGGGACACGAGGACCTGATTGCATCGATCCCGGATGAATCCCCGGGCCCCGAGGAACTGCTCAAGCAGTCCATGGAGGCCGGCGCGCTGGCGGAATGCATGAAGCAGCTCACCGGCGAGCAACAGAGGTGCATTGTGCTGGCTTTCTTCAACGGACTTTCCCACAGCGAACTTGCGCGGCACACACAGAAGCCGCTCGGCACAGTCAAGACCTGGATTCGCCGCGGGCTCGAACGCCTGAAAAGCTGCCTCGACGCGCAGGGCATATGACGCATTCTTGCTGACAATCCGGTAAATCGGATCGAGAAAATGAAATTCGCGAACGAAGGGCTGCGCAACAAACTGGCCGCCGAGTACGTACTCGGCACCATGTCCGCGCACGCCCGCCGGCGCTTCGAAGTCAATCTGACGGAACACCCGGCGCTGCGGCGCGCGGTGGCCGAGTGGGAAAAACGTCTGACGCCATTGGCCTTTGCGCTGCCGGAAATCGAACCGCCGGCACGCGTATGGCAGGCGGTGCAGGCACGCCTGAGACCAGGCCGGCGCGAAAAACCGGGATTCTGGGAAAAGGTTGCCTTCTGGCGTTTTTCGGCGATCGCGTCCGGCATGCTGGCCCTGGCACTGCTGGTGTTCGTTGCGGTTCCACGCCAGGAAATTCCCGCCGAACCCACAGGACGCATGGTTGTGGTCATGTCCGACCTGCAGACCAAGAAGACCGCCATGACTGCCACATGGGAATCGGGACTTCCGGGCGAAAGCCGCGCCCGCATGATCCGCATCCGGGTCATCGGCCATGCGGAAATGGCGCCGAACACCGCCTGGGAGCTGTGGATGCTGCCGGCCGGCGACGAAAAGCCGGTCTCGCTGGGACTGATCACGACGCACGAGACCCAGGCCGTGCTAATACCCAAGGGTCATTCGGCCAGGCTGGATGCGGCCAAGGGCCTTGCCATGAGTGTCGAGCCCGCCGGCGGCTCGCCGACCGGATTGCCTTCCGGTCCGGTGCTTTACGCAGGCGAGTGCGTCAAGACGTGAGCCCGACGCTCCCAGAAATCAAGAACAAACCACCAAGGCACCAAGACACCAAGAAAAGCAGGGGCCGTTCTCAGGTTTCGGCGAGACGCTGGATTTCTTGGAAGACGTGTTGGTGCACCTGAAGGATTCTAGAATTCATACCGAGTATTTTGGTTTTCTTGGTGCCTTGGTGTCTTGGTGGTGAGAGTTAAGGTCTTGCCCTGACCGAGTCGAGATCGCCGCAGATTGTTTCCGCGGCATCGAGAACGCGCGGCGTTTGCCGGGTGATGAGGTCGGCGGAGACGTTGAAAATCGCCCTTGTACGCACTGACTTGAGGTGTGGGAAACGTTGCCAGCCTTGTGCGCGGGCGTCCGCGGCTTCGGAACCTATGATGACGGCATCCGGGTCCGCGGCCAGCACCTGTTCCGGCGAAACGACTGCGGCCAGTTGCCTCAGATCGGCAAAGGCATTGCGCGCGCCGCAGAGCCGCAATACGTCGCTGATCAGATGCTCGCCGTTGATGGTTATCAGCGGATGATTCCACGCTTCAAAAAGCACGCTCACCGCAGGCTTTCCTCGATAGCGCTCGCGTAACCGGTTTGCGCGCGACTCAAAGGCCAGTGCGACAGCCTGCGCGCGTGCACCGGTACCCAGCAAAACGCCCAACATCCGTATGTGACGCGGAATGTCCTCGAGCCGCCGCGGCTCCAGCACCAGCACGGCGAATCCGAGCCTCTCCAGACGTTCCACATCCGCGACGCGATTGCCGCTGCCCCACGCCAGCACCAAGTCCGGTCGCAATGCCAGGATGCGCTCGAAATCGAGTCCCGCAGCATCGCCGACTTCCGCGAGGGTCAGCGCCCCGGGCGGGAAATCGCTGCCCCGCACTTTTCCAACCAGATTATTGCCGGCGCCGGCGGCGAAAACCAGTTCGGTGAGATGCGGTGCCAGCGCGATGACCCGCTGCGCCGGCGCATCGCGACGAAGAACGATGCCCCGGTCATCGGTGACCTCGACAGCCGCCGTGGCGGTTACCGCGAAAAACTGGAAAGCCAGGACTAGGAAAAAAAACAGGCGCCGCATTGGCAGCGCAAGTGCTCAGCGCTCCATGTAGTGGAGCAGGTTGGAACTGGTGTGGCGCAGGCGCTGCGACAGCAGGGTCACCAGCTTGACCAGGACCTTGGCCCCGAGGCTTGGCTCCTCGAGGATGATCTGCACCATGCTGTCGCGCGACAGTACAGCAAATGTGGTGGGCTCCAGCGCCATGCAGGTGGCAAAGCGCGGCTCACCGTCGATCATCGACATCTCGCCCAGCGTTGCACCGGGCCCGACGGTTGTCATCGGCTGAAGATGTCCGTGCGAATCGGTCTTCACGATTTCCACCCGGCCCTGAATAATGAGCAGCATGTAATCGTCGATGTCGCCCTCGCGGATCATCATCTGCGCTGCTTCTGTACGGTAGATCTGCATGAAACCGGTGAGCCTCTGCACGTCCTCGCGGGTGAAATCCGCGAAGAATTTCGAGTGGCCGATCATGTCGAAGATCTGCTGCGCGAGCGCAGTCCCCTCTCCCAGGTGTTCGAGGGTATTAAGAAGCATGTTCTGCGGCTCCTCGAGGTCGGTATCAGCCACGATCATTGGAAGTCAGGGTCCGAGTCTATCGCTCCGGCATCGCCGTTTTTCTCTCGGCCGGAACAAAGCCGATCCATTATGCGTGAGCTCCCGCGGGCGGTAAAGCCCGATCCGGTCCCGCCCCCGGGGGCGGATTCAGGAGGCCGCCGTATTCCGGTAACGCCGAGCCAGCTCGGCACGCTTGAGGCAGGCCTCGCGGGCGATCGCGACGTCGGCCAGGAAGTGGGGAAGTTCATCCAGCCGCAGCG
>JANOGP010000340.1:0-6936 GCA_031406075.1 Betaproteobacteria bacterium | reverse complement strand
GAACTGCTGACCTATTTCCGATCGCCGATCGCCTATTTCGTCGTCGCCGTGTTCCTCGTGGGAACTGGGTACTTCTTCTCCTACAACATGTTTCTCACCGGCAGTGCCTCGATGGACGAGACGTTCCGGAACATGGGTATCCTGATCCTGACGCTGCTTCCTCTGGTGTCGATGCGGCTGTTTTCGGGCGAATACAGCGGACGTACCATGGAGCTGTTGATGACGCTGCCCCTCAACACCTGGGAGGTTGTCCTCGGCAAGTTTCTTGGCGCCGTGACGATTCTGCTTCTGATGACGGCCGGCACCTTAATCGACCTCGTACCGCTGTACCTGTTCGGCAATCCGCAGACCACCACGATCATCGCCGGCTACATCGGCTTCATCCTGCTGGGTATGGCCTGCCTCGCGGTGGGCCAGTTCTTCTCCGCCCTGACGCAGAACCAGATCGTTGCCGCGCTCATCACGGTGCCGGTCCTGCTCAGTTTCTGGTTCATCGGGCATCTGCAGAATTTCCAGGCTTCCTACGCCCTTCGCAGCCTGTTCGGCTACTTGTCGTTCGCCCTGCATTTCGCGGATTTCGTGCAGGGGCTGATCCGCAGCGAGGCAGTGCTGTTCTACCTGATCGTCAGCGCCATCGCGCTGACCCTGAACGCCAGCTACCTGCAGTGGCGACGCTGACATGGACCAATTTTTCCGATCCGGCCTGATTCTGCTTGCGGGCATCGCGCTGCTGGCGCTCGCGGGCGCCATCCATGCGATCCTTCTTGAAGTGACCCTCTGGACGACGTTGATCGCCGTGGCGGGTCTCGCGCTCACCGCCTGGGGCGGCTATGCGTTGCGCGCGCACCTCGGCGCGATGTTCCGGCAGCGTCGCGGCGAAATCGTGCTCTACGCGGCCGGCGTCATTGGCGTGATGGTCGCGATTGCCTACCTGTCGGTCCAGTTCCCTGCGCGCCTGGACATGACCGAAGAAGGCAAATACTCGCTCTCCGAGCAGACCTTGACCATGCTCACGCGCCTCAAAAAGCCGGTGCACATCACCTTCTTCCACGATCCGCTCATGCGCGAGACCGTGGAACTCTACGAACTCATGGCCCGGCAGACCGACAAGCTCACGCTGGAGCTGTTCGATCCGATGCTCAATCCGGCGGCCGCGCGGCTGCGCGGCGTGCAATTCGCCGGCACGTCCATTCTCGAAAGCGAAGGACGCAAGATGCAGATCAGCGGCTCCAGCGAAACCGACATCGCCAACGCCATCCTGCGGGTTTCGCTTGGCGTGACGCAACGGGCCTGCTTCCTCGACGGCCACCGGGAACCCGACCCGTTCAGCATCGAATCCCACGATCACATGGAAGGCGCCGGCCATTCGCACGGGCTCGGCGTGCAGTATGTCCTGCACGAGCAGCACGGCATGGCCAAGGCCCGCAACGCGCTTGAAACGCTGAATTACACGGTCGAGAAAATCTCTCTTTCGCGCAGCAAGTCGGCAGATGCGCTTTCGGGCTGTGCGCTGATCGTGGTGGCCGGCCCGAAGCTTTCCCTGCAGCCGGCGGAAGTCTCGACGATCCAGCGTTTCCTCGCCGCCGGCGGGAACGGCTTCTTCCTGCTCGACCCTTTCGTAACTACCGGGCTGGAGCCGGTGCTGCGGGAGTACAGCATCGTTCTGGACGACGACATCGTGATCGATGAAGCCAGCCACTTCTGGGCCGATCCATCCTCGCCCGCGGTCACGGACTACAACTACCACCAGATCGCCCGCGACCTACCGCTGACATTTTTTCCCGGCGCCCGTTCTCTGTCGCCCTCGCCGCAGCGTATTCCGGGAACGGACGTGATCCCGCTGGCGAATTCCTCCAAGCAGAGCTTCGGCGAAACCGATCCCACCCGCGCGCGCTTCGAAAAGGGCAAGGACATGCCTGGCCCGGTCACGATCATGGCTGTGGCTACGCGCCGTCCCGCCCCGGCCAACGATGCGCTTTACCGCAACCTGGACACGGAGAAAAAGGCCAAGAACGTCAGTCAGATGGCATCGGTACCAGTCACCGGCCACTCGCGCATCGCCGTGATTGGTGACTCGGACTTCGCTACCAACTCGTTCTTCCACATCATGGGCAACGGGAAGCTGTTCCTGAACACGGTGAATTACCTGGCTTCAAAGGAAAACCTGATCGGCCTCGAACCCCGCAGCAGCGATCTGCCGCGGGTGAACCTCACCAACCGGCAGATGAAGGGCACTTTCTTCCTCGCGGTCATTCTCATCCCGGCACTGTTTGCAGTGGTCGGATTGGCCGTGTGGTGGAAGCAGCGATGAGCCGCCGCACCATCGTCGTCTGGCTGGTGCTTGCAGCGCTGGTCGCAGGCATTGCGGCTATCCAGATCGCCGAGCGCTCCCGCGCGCCCGAGGGACAAATCGAACAAATTCACGGCGCACCCGACTCGCGCATGCTCATGCCGGCACCGGTCGAGGAACTCGCCGCAATCGAACTTGGCCACGCCGGAATGCTGCACCGGTTCGAGCGCGATTTGTCGGGTGTCTGGTTCTATCACGGCATCCATGCCGGACCGCAGCAGATCCACGAACATCAGACCGACCTGGTGCAGGCCGAAACCATCGCAAAGGCCTTCGCGGCACTCGGCCGAACCCGGATGGAGAGGCAGTTCAAGCTCGACACACAATCCGGCAACTACGGCCTATCTTCGCCGCAGATGATCATTCTGGTCTATGGCAAGGGCAATCCTTTGCCGATGGCGCAATTCGCGGTCGGCGATGTCGCACCCGACGGCTTGAGCCGTTACGTGCTGCCGGTCGGCGGTAATTACGTCGTAACCATCGCCAACTACCAGATCGACAACCTGCTGAACCTCATCCAGGCGGTAGGGGAAGAACCCGGACAGGGAACTTCGAAGAAATGAATCGCGGCGGGTTCGCGATCTTCCTTCTTCTTATCTGGTCTGCAGTCACCGGCGCCCACTCCGGCGGCACCACAAGTCTTGCCAGCGTCGCAGTAACCGGCCACACGGTACGCTACAGCCTGACCCTGCACGACATCCCGCCAGGCCCGCTCGCCGAGCAAATGCGCTTTGGCCAACCCGGCATCACGCCGGACTACCAGCCGCTTCTCCAAGCCATCCGCGAGAAAATCCGGTTCACCAACGGCGACGTGGCCTGCGCGCCCTCCGGGGAACAACTCCTTGCGCCTTCCGCGGCCTCGATCAGCATTACCGGAACCGTGGTCTTCACCTGCGCCGCAGAAGTGCGGGAGCTGGGCATCCGCGACGACATGGCGGACATGCTGGGGGCCTCCCACCATACTCTTACCCTGCTTGTTGCACCGGAAGGCAGCGATCAGTTCACGTTCGAAGCCGCAATGCGCGAGATGATCTGGACGCCAGGACAAAAAGCCCGCGCCGTGCGCGCCGCCGGAAGCTATTTTCCGCTCGGCTTCGCGTACGTTCTCGGCGGCTACGACCTTCTGCTCTTTCTGCTGGTCCTGATGCTGCGGGGCGGCGGGTGGGTTCGGCAGCTTGGGATCATCGCGGCATTCACGGCTGCGCACAGCGCGGCACTTGCCCTGGCCGCGTTCGGCCTATTAACTATTTCGGACCGGCTGGCCGCGTCGTTGATCGCGGCATCGATCGCCTACATTGCGGCGGAAAACCTGTTTCCAAAATATGCGATCACGCGGCGCTGGGCCGTGAGTCTTGTCTTCGGCTTGCTGGTTGGCTTTTCCTTTGCCCAAGCGCTGCGCGAGATCGGCCTGCCGCGCGAGCATGCGGCAGCCTCAATGCTCAACTTCAATCTTGGCATCGAAGCGGGACTGGCCTTCGTGGTACTGCTGATCGTGCCGATCCTGGCGCTGATGCACAGCAAACCGTGGGAGCCGAAGCTGGTCGCGACCATCTCTGCAATCGTGCTCACCGTCGGCTTGTTTCTCTTCGTCGAACGCGCGCTGTTAGGCGCTTAGAAGCACCGACGTATCACCACGGGGGACACGGGGAGGAAACGCGACATTTGATGCGGTAACGACTGACTGGCGGGCCGGCAATGCGAAGACTCATTTCCGTTCCCGCCAAATGTCATTGGCCTTGATAGTCAAATGTTTTCATTTACCTCCGTAGTCCCCGTGCTCCCCGTGGTAAGGCTTTTGTCGTGACGCCACTACCTCTGTACTGTCAACACGGTAAACCCTTCGCCGATCAGTTCGCGGTTGATCGGCCCTTTGAGCCCAGCATCCCGAAGCAGCTTTTCCTGCTCTTCGCGGGTCGGAATGACGTTGCCCCACAGCAGTTCCTCGAAACCGGTCTGCAACGGAAATCTGAACTCGGGCCGGCGCATTTCCTCCAGTGTCGACGGATAGGTCTCGTCCACGATGACCATCCACCCGCCGGCCCGGAGGGTGCGCGCGGCGGCGCTCACCACCGCTGGCCGCACTGCGGGCGCGATCTCGTGCAGTACCTCGATCATCACGCAGGCGTCGAACGCCCCCGTGGCGTCGTCAACCTTCTCCTTGTGAATCGCGATGCGCTCGCCCAGCCCGGCCTTCTGCACCTTTTGCCGCGCCTGCGCCAAACTGTCGTCGTCTATGTCCACGCCCGCACAGCGCGCTTTGGGAAACGCCTTGGCAGCCTGCAGCAGAAAGTTGCCGGTGCCGCAGCCGATCTCCAAAATGGCGCCGCCCGCCGCGAGCTTGTCGGCGAGTCCCGCGAGACCCGGAAGAATCTTCTTTGCAGTCACCACCTGCAGACCCTGGGTGGACTCGGCGATCGCCTGGTTGAAGTGATCGCCCCTGCCCTGGAACGGCTTGACGCTGCCGGTCCGGAACGCCTCGCGGCAGCGATTAAAATCCTCCGCCGCGACTTCGGTGCCGAGCCGGACGTAGCCGCCCAGATAGCGGGGATGGGTCGGACTGGCAAGAATGAGGTCGAAGTAAGGGGCGAGTCTGTACTTGCCGGCATCGTCGGCGTCCAGAATCTCCAGGCCGTACGCCGTCTTGCACCAGACCTCGACATACGGTGCATGCAGGCCCAGCCGCTCGGCCAGTTCCCTGCCGGTCATCCCCGGTTTCTCGACCAGCGCTTGGAACAGGCCCAGGTGCACGCCGACGTCGATGAGGTGAATGGTGTTGAATCCGCGCCGCCACTCGAAAATCCTGGCGACCTGCGAGTCCGCCGTGATCTCTCTGTTGTTTTCCGCCATTTCCGGTCGCCCCCCGTTCTGCATGTCTGTGCGGCAAAGTATACTTGCCCGACCCAGACCTGCATTCGTCTTTCATGACTTCAAGCCGTGCGGAACCTGTTCGATGAACCGTGCAAGAAATCTCCTCGTCCTGCTGCTGCTTGCCGCCACGGCGGTATGGGCAGTGCCCGAAGTCGACCAGCCCGCACCCGCACTCAAGGGCACGTTCTTCTCCGGCCGGCCTTTCGACCTGAGGGAAATGCGCGGCAAGGTGGTGCTGGTGAACTTCTACTCCAGCTATTGCAAGCACTGCGCCTACGAAATCGGCAATCTCGAGACCTTCTATGAGAGCCATCGCGCTCAAGGCTTCGAAGTCATCGTCGTCGGCGTCGATCCGCTCGAGGACCGTCACCGCGTCGAGCGCATGGTGGGCCTGTATGGTTTGCAGGGTGTGATGGCGGACGATCTTTCGGAAAGCGGATTCGAGCGCAGGTATCCGACGCCGACCGCATTCGTCATCGACCGCGACGGGGTGTTGCGTAGCAAGACCAGGGGCTCGAAGACGCCGCACTACTTCGCTGAGTACGTCTTGCCTTTGCTGCGCGCACAGTAACGCCGTGTGCCCGCAGCGGGGCCGTCATTGCCGCTTCACCGCAGTCGCAGGAAAGCTCGCCAGTGTCGATGCGTACAGCACGACCGCGACGATCAGTACCGCGTTGAAGCCGGCGTGGATCGCCAGCACCGAAGCCAGCACCGCACCGGCCACCGCGGCGCAGGCATTGATTCCCCACGCCCACGGCACCAATGCCGGCGTTCGCGCGCCCAGCGCCTCCAGTCCCAGCGGAAACGGCATGCCCATGCTCAGGCCGAGTGGCAGGATCAGCAGCACGGTGATTGCGATTCTGGCCGCGTCCGGTAACGCTATCAGCGCATTGATTACCTCGGGCAGCCAGATCAGATAGACCCCGCACAACAGCGCGATCGCCGCAATCGGCGGCACGAGCAACACCCTGCCCGGCGCGACCTCCTTTGCCAGATGCTGTGACAGCAGGCTGCCCAGGCCCGCGCACAGCATGAACGCGAACAGCACCACCGCCACGGCATACAGCGGGTGGCTGAGAAAAAGAATGAATTTCTGGATGAACGCAATCTCGACGAACATGAATCCGGTGCCGAGAGCGGCGAAGTAGGCAGCCGTGCGCCATCGCACTCCCGCGCCAATGCGCGCACCGGGGCTGCGCAGTCGGGCTAGCGGCAGCAGGATCAGTGCCGCGCCCAGCACCAGCGCCTGCACCAGCGTGGCGATCAGCAACGGATATCCCCAATCCAGCAAAGGCAGGCCGCCGCGGTCCCGCAATTGCAGCAGTTCGGGCAGCGCTTTCCAGCGGAAAAAATGGAAGTAATAGGGGCGGTCGTCGGTCGCGGGCGCGATGTTGAATTTGTAGCGCTCGATAAAGTCCGCGCGTTGCCCGCCGAGCAGCGCCACCGCGCCCTCGTGGAAGTAAGGCTGTTGCAGCCGGTTGAAGGTGTCGGCGTCCCCGGCGCGCATTCCGGGATGCCACACGAGATCAAAGCCGCGGCTGCGGCAGAACTCGCGCAGGCGCGCTACGTCCTGCGGCGTCAGCTCGCCGTTTTTCGCGATCAGCGTCGCGGTGTTCCAGTTGCGGATCATCGCCAGACGCGCGCCGGCATCGCGCACGCCCCCATTTTCGAGCGCCACGACCGCGGTCGCGAACAGCTTCAACGCATCGCGCGGCGGT
>JANOGP010000339.1:0-1806 GCA_031406075.1 Betaproteobacteria bacterium | reverse complement strand
GACATTCCCGTTCACGGCGTGATGCGCTTCAACGAGTTGGCCGCCAGCCGCGCAGCGTTCGCTGCCGGCATCTCGCACGAGGTCATCTACGCCGAACCGGGGGTCCTGGTGCTGCACTACATCGAAGGGCGTGCGCTGTCCCCCGAGTTGGTGCGCGACGCCGCACTGCTTCCACGCGTGGTGGATCTGGTCAAGCGTTGCCATGAACAAGTGCCCCAATATCTGCGCGGACCGGCACTGATGTTCTGGGTGTTCCAGGTCATCCGCGGCTACGCAACCGAGCTTCAGGCCTGCGCAAGCCCGCATGCCGGGTTGATTCCCCGGCTCATCGAGCGCGCCGAGCGGCTCGAGCGCGAGGTCGGTCCGGTGTCCATCGTGTTCGGCCACAACGATCTACTTGCGGCCAACTTCATCGACGACGGCACACGGCTGTGGTTGATCGATTGGGACTACGCCGGCTTCAACAGTCCGCTGTTCGACCTCGGCGGACTCGTTTCCAACAGCGACCTTGACGCGGATCAAGCCCGGTTCGTGCTGGAGCGATACTTCGGCAAAGTGGACCCCGGACTGGAGCGCAGATTTGCGGCGATGAAATGCGCTTCGCTTCTGCGCGAAGCGATGTGGAGCATGGTGTCCGAGACTTACTCGAAAATCCAGTTCGACTACAAGGCTTACACCGGCGACTACCTGGCGCGCTTCGGACGCGCCTACGAGGAATTCACGCAATGAATTCGATTCCTTCGGCCGCCCAGGCCGTCATCATCGGCGGCGGGATCGTCGGTTGCAGCACCGCTTACCATCTGGCGCGCCTGGGCTTCAAGGATATCGTCCTGCTGGAGCGAGCAAAACTCACCAGTGGCTCAACGTGGCATGCCGCGGGCCTGGTCGGTCAACTGCGCACGTCTGCGAACGTGACGCAGCTTCTCAAGTACAGCGTCGAGCTGTACGACAAGCTGGAGAAGGAGACCGGCCAGGCGACCGGATGGAAACGCAACGGCGGCCTGCGCCTCGCCTGCAATCAGGAGCGGCTCACGGAGATCAAGCGCCAGGCGACCACCGCCCACAGCTTCGGGTTGGAGATGCATGTGCTGTCCGCGGCGGAGGCGAAGGCGCTGTGGCCGATCATGGACAGCTCCGATGTCGTAGGCGCCGCGTTTCTGCCTACCGACGGCCAGGCCAATCCTTCCGACATTGCGCAGGCGCTCGCCAAGGGCGCGCGCATGCACGGCGTTAAAATCATCGAGGATTGCCCGGTCATCGGGATCAGGCTGAACAACGGTCGCGTATCCGGTGTGGCGACATCACACGGTGCGATCCAGACCGAGATCGTGGTCAATTGCGCGGGACAGTGGGCCAGGCAGATCGGGGGATTCGCCGGCGTGAACGTACCGCTGATCTCGGTGCAGCATCAGTACATCGTGACCGAGACCATTGCCGGCATCCCCAGAAATCTTCCCACGCTGCGCGACCCTGACCGGCTGATCTATTTCAAGGAAGAAGTCGGCGGGTTGGTCATGGGAGGCTATGAACCGGACCCGATTCCCTGGGCCGAGCAGGGCATTCCCGAGGGTTTCGAGTTCCAGCTTCTGGGAGAGAACTGGGATCACTTCGAACAGCACATGACGCAGGCGCTGGCGCGGGTGCCCGCCCTGGAGAACGCGGGCGTCAAGCAGCTCATCAATGGGCCGGAGTCGTTCACGCCGGACGGCAACTTCATCCTCGGCGAGGCGCCGGAAGTCAGCGGCTTCTACGTCGGCGCCGGCTTCAACGCCTTCGGCATCGCATCCGCCGGCGGCGCCGGACGCG
>JANOGP010000332.1:0-6887 GCA_031406075.1 Betaproteobacteria bacterium | reverse complement strand
GAAATGTCGCCGGAGTTGCAGGCGCTGTGCTTCCTTGCCGGCGCCAACTCGATTTTCTATGGCGACAAACTTCTTACCACCGGAAATCCAGAAGCCGAACGCGATCGTGAGTTATTCGGCAAGCTCGGCCTGAAACCGATGGAAATTGCGTGCAAGCACAACTCGTTAGCGGGGACTCCGGACTGAGTTGAACGCGGCCGCAATGGCGGTTCGCGCCTTCGCTTCGACGCCTCAGCGCTTGCAAGCCGTATCCGATGCGCGACTTTTCCACTGAGCTGGCCGGGCTCGAGTCGCAGGGATTGCGCCGCCGTCGCCGCGTCAACGAAGGCGCCCAGGGCGCGCGCATTCGCGTTGACGGACGCGAGCATCTCTCGTTCTGCAGCAACGACTATCTCGGGCTTGCCGCCGATCCGCGCGTCATCGCGGCGCTTTGCGAAGGCGCGCAGCGTCATGGCGCAGGCGCCGGCGCTTCGCATCTGGTGATCGGCCACCATCGCGCCCACGAAGAACTGGAACAACGGCTCGCCAGCTTCGTGCGCCTGCCGCGGGCCCTGCTATTCTCTTCCGGGTATCTCGCCAACCTGGCCGTGGTCACGACACTGGCCGGACGCTTCGGCGAGGTTTTCGCCGACAAGCTGAATCATGCCTCGCTCAACGACGCGATGGCGTTGTCGCGTGCGCGCTTCACGCGTTATCCGCATTGCGACGTTACCGCGCTTGCGGAGAGAATGGCGCGCTCCGGATCCGCCGACAAACTGGTGGTCACCGACGCAGTATTCAGCATGGACGGGGACATCGCGCCTCTGGAGGCGATACTGGCGCTTTGTGAGCAGTTCGATGCGGCGCTGGTGGTGGATGACGCCCACGGTTTCGGCGTTCTCGGCAGGGAAGGCCGCGGCGTGCTCGAACACTTTGGGCTTGCCTCGCCGCGTATCGCCTATGTTGGTACGCTGGGCAAGGCAGCCGGCGTGTGCGGCGCTTTCGTGGCGGGGGGTGTTGACTTGATCGAGATGCTGATCCAGCGCGCTCGCAGTTACATCTACACCACTGCCAGCCCGCCGGCGTTGGCCTGGGCGCTCACGAAGAGTCTGGAGTTGATCGAATCTGAATCCTGGCGGCGCCAGCGCCTCGAAGTGCTGGAAAAGAAACTTGTACGCGATCTGCGGCCGCGGCGCTGGCAGTTGGCGCGCTCGCAGACCCCGATCCAACCGCTGATCATCGGCGGCAATCGCGAGGCGGTGGCGGCCAGCGACGCGCTGGCGAACGAAGGCATCCTGGTTCCGGCGATCCGTCCGCCGACCGTGCCTGCGGGCACGGCGCGGCTGCGCATCTCCCTGTCCGCTGCCCACACCGAAGAAGACGTGGACCGCCTGGTGGATGCGTTGATGCGGGCGGAGCAGGCGTCGCCGTGAGCGCCGCGTTCACGCTGGATAAGCGCCAGTTGCGGCGTTCGTTCGTTCGAGCGCGCCGCATCGACATACGACCGCGCCGCAGTGCTGCAGCGGGAAATATGCGGACGGGCGCTGGAGCGGCTCGACCTGGTGAGAATTGCTCCCGATGTGATTCTCGATGCCGGCAGCGGTACCGGATTTGCGGCACAGGCGCTGGCACGCCGTTATCCGGGCGCAACGGTGGTCGAGTTCGACATTGCCGCGGGGATGCTGCAAACCGCGCGCGCGCGCCTGCCGCGCTGGAAAAAATGGATTGGCCGGCGGCGCGAATTGTTCGTCTGCGGCGATAACGAGCAGTTGCCGATCCGTGCCGGAGCCGTGGGCATGTTCTGGTCGAACCTCGCTTTTCAATGGGCGAACGACCTGCCGCGGGTATTTTCGGAATGCCAGCGCGTACTGCAACCCGGAGGACTGCTCACTTTCACAACCTTCGGGCCCGACACCCTCAAGGAACTGCGCCAGGCTTTTGCCGGCGATGGCGGGCGCGTCCATGTCAATCGCTTTTACGACATGCACGACATCGGCGACATGCTGGCGCACGCCGGATTCGCCGATCCGGTGATGGACATGGAACAGGTCACGCTCACCTATGCCGACGTGGAGACGCTGATGCGCGAGCTGAAGGCGATCGGCGCGCACAATGTCGCGGCGGGACGCAGCCGTGGGCTCACCGGCCGGCGCGCGCTCGATGACCTGAGACGGCGTTACGAGGAACTGCGGCGCGATGGCCGGCTGCCGGCGACCTTTGAAGTGGTATACGGGCATGCCTGGAAGCCTGAGCCACGCTTGAGCCCCGCCGGCCGCCCGGTCATCGATATCAAATCGCGTTGAGGGATTTGATTTGATCCCTCACCACTCACCCCTCACCCCTCACGGCATTTTCATCACCGGCACCGACACCGGTGTGGGAAAGACGCGTATCGCGACCGCGCTGTTGCGGGCATTCGCCAGTCGAGGGCTGCGTGTGGTGGGAATGAAACCGGTAGCGGCGGGTTGTGAGCGGGCTGACGGCGTTCTGGTCAACGAAGACGTGATGGCACTCACGGCGGCATCGACCGTAGCAGCGCCGGTCGATTTGATCAATCCCTACCGCTTTGAACCCGCGATTGCGCCGCACCTCGCCGCCAAACAGGCTGGCGAGACAATCTCCTTGCAACGAATCCGCGATGCCTACGTTGCGCTCGCGGCTCGCGCCGACCGGGTGGTCGTTGAGGGCGCCGGCGGCTTCCTGGTTCCGCTCAATGAACGCGAGGACTTTGCGGACTTGGCGCGTTTACTTGAACTACCGGTGCTGCTGGTGGTGGGCTTGCGCCTGGGGTGCCTGAATCACGCGCTGCTTACCGCCGAGGCGGTGCAGCGCCGAGGTTTAAAATTCGCCGGATGGGTGGCGAATCGGCTCGATGCCACCACACCCGCTGTCGAGCAGAACGTGCAGACGCTGTGCAAACGGCTCGACGCGCCGTTGCTGGGCATCGTCCCGTTCGCGGTCAGGCCTACTGAGGCGGAGCCGCCTTGGCTAAATTTGCGGCTGCTGGAAAACGGTCTTCGTTGAGAGGCGTTTGCGCCGTGCGTCTTGTCGTCGGATACGGTCCGGCATCGCGTGCCTGATGAAACTGAACCATGTCGTGCGCGGCCGCGCCACCAGCTCCGGAGTAAACCACGATGGCGGGAATTATTTCCAGCGACGTGCTCACGCGGAAGACTGTACGTATTCGAGTGAGTATCTGGCTATGCTCTTCGCTCGGTTGCCGTTCGATAATTTCCGCGCCGGAATCGTTGCGGCGTTGCGATCCGATCTCTATCGAGGTGACTGTCTCAAAAGAGCTACGATTCCGGATGCTCGAACGCACCAATGTGGATTTTCAGTGCACAATCACATTCGCGTGAAGGCCGAGATACGAAGATACCGAATGAAGCCGCCGGGCTACAATAACGGGTCTGGATCCGAATCGAGCATGCCAGAGTAATAAACCAAGGGGGAAGAATATAGTGAACATGCTAAGGCATTACTTTATCAGCACCAGCCTGGATGACCTGGAGGTCTTTGAAGAGCAACTGGAAACCGCCGGCGTTTCCACGCCGCAGATCCACGTACTAAGCCGGAACGACGCGGAGTTGGAGCGTCACCATCATCTCCATGAGGTCCAGTCATTCATGAAAAATGACATTATCCACTCGACGGAGCTGGGCGCCTTGGTCGGGCTTTGCGCATTCGTGCTGGTTCTCTCCGTCGCTTATTTTGCAGGGTGGACGGAATCCGCTGTGGGCTGGTGGCCTTTTATTTTTCTCGCGGTGGTGCTGCTCGGTTTTTGCACTTGGGAGGGTGGATTGCTTGGAATCCAAAAACCCAACCACAACTTCGCCCGTTTTGAACAGGCCCTAAAGGACGGCAAGCATATCTTTTTTGTGGATCTCGAGCCGAATCAGGAGGCGGTATTGGAGAAGGTGCTGAAATTTCACCCGCAGGTGGAGTTGGCAGGAACGGGGTCATCCGCTCCGCACTGGCTTATCGCTTTGCAGCGGAAGGTGGGGTTGGTTCGCCATTCGTGACTCTGGAGAGTCATTGCCAAATTTACGGAACCCTCAGGCATGCACCACACCTGAAATCTCGCAGTTGGCGACTAACGATGTTCTGCCGTCACCCCGGTTCCGGCTCCGAAGAATGTGCCGCGCGTAAAGAACGTGTAGTCCGCTTCAAGCGCCCCGATGGCCAAAAGAACCATCAACAACAGCGGCGGAACCAGGATGGCATACATCAAGGCGAGCCGCTCCCAGACCATGTGCATGAAGACGGCGACGATCAGCCCAGCCTTCAACAGCATGAACGTAACGATCAAAAACCAGCGGAGGTAGCCCTGAACGTGAAAGTAGTCAACGGCATAGGACGCGGCACTGAGAATGAAGAGTAACGCCCAGATCTTGAGATAGATGCCGATCGGATGCTGTTGCCCCCGTGCGTGAGCCATGATTGCCCTCACCAAAGATAGAAAAATGCGAAGATAAACACCCACACCAGATCGACGAAGTGCCAGTACAGGCCCATGGTTTCGACGATCTCGTAGTTTCCTTTCCTGCCCGTCAAAAACCCGGGTCTCTCATTATCCAAATCTCCGCGCAAGACCTTTATTGCCACGATGATCAGGAAAATCACGCCGATCGACACGTGCGTGCCATGGAAACCCGTGATCATGAAAAAGCTCGAGCCAAACTGGGCCGCGCCCATGGGGTTGCTCCACGGACGCACCCCTTCTTCGATCAGCTTGGTCCATTCGAAAGCCTGCATGCCGACGAAGGCTGCGCCCAATGCCGCGGTGATCAGCAACAAGATAAAGGTCATCTTTTTATTTTTTTCATAACCGAATTTGACGGCCATGGCCATCGTCCCGCTGCTGCTGATCAGCACGAAGGTCATGATCGCGATCAGGATCATGGGGATCTTGTGTCCCCAGAGCGTCAAGGCGAAAACTTCGCTGGGGTTGGGCCAAGTGTCCGTTGTGGACATTCGCACCGTCATGTACGAGATCAGGAAGGAGGCGAAGATGAAGGTGTCGCTCAGGAGGAAGATCCACATCATGGCCTTGCCCCAGGGGACCTTCTTGAACGCGACCTGGTCCGAGGACCAGTCGGCAACGACGCCTTGCAGGCCGTCAGCCAGCGGGAGCGCTTGTGTCGTACTTGCCTGAGTTGTTTGAGTCATATGCGTTGGGCTTGTTTATCTGATCCCGCAAATTGTCAACAAGAGGTCCAAATTGTTTCCTGCAAACAGCAGGCCAAAGAGCACCAACCAAACCAGAAGCAGGAAGTGCCAGTAGACGGTGCACAGTTCCACGCTCTGTCTTACTTTCGCCACGTTGAAATCGCCCCATACCCTGGCGGCGGTCCTGCCCCAGGCCACCAAACCGCCCAACAGATGCAGTCCGTGCAATCCCGTGATCAGATAAAAGAACGCGATCGCGGGGTTCGTGACTTCGAAATAATCCATCGTCGCCAGTTGCCGCCACGCCACGATCTGTCCGAGCAGAAAAATAACCGTCAAGACACCGCCGGCAAGCAGGCCGACGCGCATGCTGTCCATCCGCCCACGACGCAATGAAACCAGCGCCCATTGCAAGGCGACGCTGGTCATTATCAGTACGAACGTATTCGCCCATAGCAGCCTTAATTGAGGTACAGGTCGCCAGATCTCGTACGCCATCCGACCCGCATAGGCGGCAATCAACAGCATGAAAAGCATTGCGACCACGGCAAGAAACACGAACAGCGCGATCTCCGCCGGAGGCCGGGACATCACGCCATCGTCAACGTCTTCGATGGAACCCTGCGCAACCCAGGGCTGGACGTTGACGGACTGCTTTACCAGCCACCACACGGCCACGGCCATCAATACCGCCGAAAATACCAGCACGAGACTCATCTCGACTCCCTGGGCGCCTAAGCCTTGGTCCCGGAACCGGTGACTACCTTGTCCGGCGCAACGTTCTGCGGGATGAAGTCCTGTTCGACGCCGGGCACGCTGTAATCGTAAGCCCAGCGATAGACCACCGGTAACGTCGGGCCGAAGTTGCCGTGCTTCGGCGGGGTGTCGGAGGTCTGCCACTCGAGCGTGGTCGCCCCCCAGGGGTTGCCACCGGATGGCTTGCCTTTGAAATAGCTCCAAATCACGTTGTACACAAACACCAGTTGGGCCGCGCCCACGATCAATGCCGCGATAGTGATGCCGGCGTTCAAGGAGTGCGCCGATTGGGGGATAAAGTCGATGTTTTCAACGGCGTAATAACGTCGCGGCACGCCCAGAATGCCCAGGTAATGCATGGGATAGTAAATCGCATAGGTCCCGAGAAAGGTGAACCAGAAGTGAACTTTGCCCAGAGTATCGTCCGTCATTCGCCCGGTGACCTTGGGGTACCAGTGGTAGATCGCCCCGAACATGGCCAGGACTGGCGACACGGCCATCACCATATGGAAATGGGCGACCACGAACATGGTGTCGGAAAGCGGGAGGTCCACGGTCACGTTACCCAGGAACAGGCCCGTCAGCCCGCCGTTGATGAATGTGAAGACAAAGGCGATGGCAAACAGCATGGGCACGGTGAAGTGGATGTTGCCCCGCCACAACGTGAGCACCCAGTTGTATACCTTCAGTGCGGTGGGGACGGCGATGATCAGCGTGGTGGTGGCGAAAAAGAAGCCGAAGTACGGGTTCATCCCGCTCACGTACATGTGGTGCGCCCACACAACGAAGCTGAGACCGCCGATGGCCACGATCGCCCACACCATCATCCGGTAGCCGAAGATGTTTTTTCTTGCATGAACACTGATCAGGTCGGAGACAATACCGAAGGCCGGCAGCACGACGATGTAGACCTCGGGAGGGCCGAAGAACCAGAACAGGTGCTGAAACAACACCGGGTTCCCGCCCGAGTGGTCAAGCAGTTG
>JANOGP010000138.1:0-11152 GCA_031406075.1 Betaproteobacteria bacterium | reverse complement strand
GAAGCTTGACCCCGGACGCCTTCTGCACGGCATGCAGCACCTCGCGCACGCTGAAGCCGCGACCGTAGCCGCAGTTGAACGTGTCCGACACCCCACCTCCGTCCAGGTAGGCGAGCGCGTCGAGGTGCGCGCGCGCCAGGTCTTCCACATGAATGTAGTCGCGTATGCAGGTGCCATCCGGGGTCGGATAGTCGGTGCCGAACACGGTAACCTTGTCGCGCATCCCGCATGCCGCTTCGCATGCCACTTTGATCAGGTGTGTTGCGGCGGGCGTGGCCTGTCCGAGGGTGCCGTCGAGGCTGGCGCCCGCCACGTTGAAGTAGCGCAAGGCTATGTAGCGAAAACTCGCGTCCTTCGCGGCGCCCTGCTGCTTAAGGCTGATAACGACGTCCCGGAGCATCCATTCGGTTATGAGCTTGGTGGTGCCATAGGGATTGATCGGCCGCAGCGGCGCCGACTCGGGAACCGGCTGCCGGTCGGGAATTCCGTAAACCGCAGCCGATGAGGAAAAGATGAATTTCTCCACCCCTTTGCGGACGCAAACTTCTATCAGGTTTCGGGATGCCGCGGCATTGTTCCGGTAGTACTTGAGCGGATCGCTCACCGATTCGGGAACGACGATGCTGCCGGCGAAGTGAACCACGGCGCCAACCGCATGTTGCTCGATCAGCGCGCCGACCAGCGCCTGGTCGCCAGCGTCACCGGCCACGACAACCGCTTCCGGCGGTACGGCCCAGCGATGGCCGGTGGAAAAATCGTCCAGCACGACTACCCGCTGCCCTTCGGCAATCAGCCGCCGGACGGTGTGGGGACCGATGTAGCCGGCCCCACCGGTCACCAGCACCGCGTCAACCACGCTCACGCTGTTGCCACGGCATACCGGCTGAGAAAGTCGGCATAGGCGAGCTTCAGGCCGTCTTCGAACCGTGTCTTGTATTTCCAACCCAGACCCGCCAGCAGCGAAACGTCCATCAGCTTGCGCGGCGTACCGTCGGGTTTGGAAGCGTCGAATACCAGCCTTCCTTCGAAGCCGGCCACTTTGGCAATGGTCTGTGCGAGTTCACGTATGGTGAGGTCCTCGCCCGAACCGATGTTGACAAGCGGCGGACGGGAGCGGCTTTCGCACAGATGCCGGTAGCTTTCCTCCGCCATGCCGAGGAGGTACAGACAGGCGTCCGCCGCATCTTCCGAGTACAGGAACTCGCGCTTCGGCGAACCCGTTCCCCAGACGACGACTTCGCCGCTGCCTTTCGTACGGGCTTCGTGCATCTTGCGAATCAGCGCGGGGATCACGTGCGATGAATTCAAATCGTAATTGTCGCCCGGCCCGTACAGGTTGGTCGGCATGGCGGCGAGATAACGGCAGCCGTGCTGGCGGTTGTAACTCCAGCACATTTCAACACCGGCGATCTTGGCGATGGCGTACGCGCGATTGGTCGCCTCGAGCGGACCGGTAAGCAGGTATTCCTCCTTGATCGGTTGTGGACAATCGCGCGGATAGATGCACGAAGAACCCAGGAACAGCAGGCGCTTCACGCCCGCGCGCCAGGCTTCGTGAATTACGTTGTCCTGGATGTCGAGATTCTCGCGGAGGAATTCGGCGGGAAAGGTGTCGTTGGCGATGATGCCGCCGACCCTGGCCGCCGCAAGAACGACGTGATCAGGCCGTTCGCGCTCGAAGAACTCTCGTACCGCCGACTGTTCAGTTAGCTCGAGCTCGGCGTGGGTACGCGTAAGCAGATTGCGATATCCCGCGGCCTGCAGTCGCCGCATGATCGCCGAGCCTACCAGGCCCCGATGGCCCGCAATATAAATTTTCGAGTCCAGTTTCACTTTGCGATTTGGCGATTCAGTAATTCGGCGATAAATGGCCGAATCAATTCTTACCACCAAGACACAAAGGCACCAAGAAAATCTGACAAGGTTTCCAGGTTCCCATTTTCATTCCTTGGTGCCTTGGTGGTCAATTGTCCGGTTTCTCTCTCTGTACTCTCGGCGTTCTTTGGCAATTTCAACAACCTGTTAATCGCCAAATCCCGCCTCACTCGTGGAAGTCGTAGGGACGATGGCCGTGGCGTTTGACCAGTTCATCGCGTTCCGCCGCCTTCAGGTCCTCGCTCGCCATTTCCTCGACCAGTTGTTCGAAACTGATCTTGACGGACCAGCCGAGTTTGCTCTTCGCCTTCGACGGATCGCCCAGCAGCGTTTCGACTTCGGCCGGGCGGAAGTAGCGCGGATCTACCGCAACCCGCACGCGGCCGCCCTCGTCAGCGGCCTTCTCGTCCAGGCCCTTGCCGGACCATTTCAGTTTGACACCGAGCTTTCGCGATGCGAGATCGACGAAATCTCGCACGCTGTGCTGGATGCCGCTGGCAATTACAAAATCCTCGGGATGCGACTGTTGGAGCATCAACCACTGCGCCTCGACGTAATCCCTGGCATGTCCCCAGTCCCGCCTGGCGTCGAGATTGCCGAGATACAGGCAGTCCTGCAACCCCAGCTTGATGCGGGCCAGAGCCCGCGTGATCTTGCGGGTGACAAAGGTTTCCCCGCGGATGGGGCTTTCATGATTGAAAAGTATGCCGTTGCAGGCGAACATTCCATAGGCTTCGCGGTAATTGACCGTGATCCAGTATGCGTAGAGCTTGGCCACGCCATATGGCGAGCGCGGATAGAACGGCGTGGTTTCCTTTTGCGGAATTTCGCGTACCAGGCCGTACAACTCGGACGTCGAGGCCTGGTAGAAGCGGCTCTTCTTTTCCAGCCCCAGTATGCGGATCGCTTCCAGCATGCGCAGTGCGCCAAGAGCGTCCGAATTGGCGGTGTACTCGGGTTCTTCGAAGGAGACCGCGACATGACTCTGTGCCGCGAGGTTGTAGATTTCGTCCGGCTGCACCTGCTGGATGATTCTCACCAGGCTGCTGGAATCGGTCATGTCTCCGTAGTGCAGAATGAAATTGCGATTGCTTACGTGCGGGTCCTGGTAAAGATGGTCTATGCGGTCGGTATTGAACAGGGAGGTGCGGCGCTTGATGCCGTGCACCTCATAGCCCTTGCCAAGCAGGAATTCGGCGAGATACGCGCCATCCTGGCCCGTAATGCCGGTGATGAGCGCGACTTTACTCATTCTGCGGTGACGGGCACATCTGTATACTCATGCGGGTCATTGAAACCGGTATTCGGCGACGACCGTGATCCAAACGGCGCAGAGCGAAAGATTGAAGCAGAAATGGTATTAATCACGGCAGCGATTCTAAGCGATTTGCAACTCGCCGGAAAGAATACCCCGGGGTAACCACTCTTCACGAAACGAGCATGATTTTTCCTGTCGTTCTCTGCGGCGGTTCCGGTACGCGTCTGTGGCCACTTTCACGAACGCTGCTGCCCAAACAGTTCCTGCCTCTGGTGACGAGCAAGACGATGTTGCAGGAAACGCTGTTGCGCCTGGACGGAATGGCCCAACTGCAGGCGCCGCTGGTGGTGTGCAGCAACGACCATCGTTTTCTCGCCGCCGAGCAGTTGCGCGAAATCGCCGTAACCTCGATGGCGCAGATCCTCGAGCCCGCAGGCCGCAACACTGCACCGGCCGTGGCGGTTGCCGCGCTATGCATCGCCGATTCGGACCCACACGGCGTAATGATGGTATTGCCGGCCGACCACCTGATCCGCGACATCGGCGGGTTCCACGAGGCAGCAGGGAAGGCGGCGAAGCTCGCCGGCACGGGCCGCCTGGTCACCTTCGGCATCGTCGCGCGCGAGCCGGAGATCGGTTATGGCTATATCGAGCGCGGCGATGCCATCCCCGGCCAGATAAATGCATACCAGGTTGCGCGGTTCGTCGAAAAACCGGATGCATCGCACGCACGCGAATTCATCGCCTCGGGCCGCTTCTACTGGAACAGCGGCATGTTCGTTTTCACCGCATCGCGCTACCTCGAGGAGCTCGGCAAGTACCGCCCAGACATCCTGAAGGCCGCGACACTGGCTTGGAGCAGGAGCACCCGCGATCTCGATTTCATCCGGCTGGACGAAACGGCGTTTCTGGCCTCGCCCGCGGAATCGATCGATTACGCAGTGATGGAGAAGACCCGGGACGCCGCCGTGGTCGAGGCCGACATCGGCTGGAACGACATAGGATCGTGGACTGCGCTCTGGCAGGCGGGATTGCCGGATGCAGGCGGCAACGTGACACTCGGCGACGTTCACACCGACAATGCACGCAATTGCTATGTTCGGGCGGAAGACCGGCTGGTGGCGGCGGTCGGGGTCGAGAACTTGATTATCGTCGAGACTGCGGACGCAGTTCTCGTCACCCACAAGGACTGCTCGCAGGACGTCAAGAAAGTCGTCGAATCGCTAAAATCCAAGCAGCGCGACGAATACCTGGTGCACAAGCGCGTTTACCGGCCGTGGGGCTATTACGAAGGGCTGGATACCGGCGAGCGCTTCCAGGTCAAGCGCATCATGGTCAAACCAGGATCGAAATTATCGCTGCAAATGCATCATCATCGCGCCGAACACTGGGTGGTGGTGTCGGGAACCGCAAAAGTCATCTGCGGCGACGAAACGCTGTTGCTGTCGGAGAACGAATCGACCTACATCCCGCTCGGCACGAAGCACCGGTTGGAGAACGTGGGCAAGATGCCGCTGCACCTCATCGAAGTGCAGTCGGGAACCTATCTGGGTGAAGACGATATCGTGCGCTTTGAAGACGACTACAACAGGCAAGGATGAAGGCGGAAGGGAAAACCAAGGGCGAAACACCTAGAGATCCCGCCAAATTGCTGGCCCGAACGAAGCAATTTTCTCTAAACGTGATCCATTTATACTCAAAATTACCGAGCAACACGGTTTGTCAGGTGCTTGGCAGGCAGCTACTGAGATCCGCAACCTCTGCCGGGGCACACTATCGGGAAGCGCAACGCGCAAAATCGATCCGGGATTTCATCAGCAAAATCGAAGGCGGTCTTCAGGAGCTTGACGAATCGCTGTATTGGCTGGAACTGTTGGAAGAATCCGGATTGGCCGATCGCGCATCAGTTATCCCGTTGAAGTCTGAGACCGGGGAATTACTTGCAATCTTTGTAACCATCGCGAAATCTGCAAAAGGAACTTCAACGAACAAGAAATAGGGTCGGTTCTATTCATCCCTCATCCTTCCGCCTTCATCCTTGCCCCTCACTTGTCCCCGGAGGGGATCAACCTCGCTCTTCCAATTCTTCCAGGCACAGCTTCAACCCGGTTATCCATTCGGGAAGTTCGATCCCGAATGCCTGCCTGAATTTGCCGTTGTCGAGCACGGAGTTGTGCGGGCGCCGCGCCGGGGAGGGATATTCCGCTGTCGCGATCGGGATGACCTTGAGTGAAGCCCGGCTTCCACGCAGAACTTCCTGCGCAAAATCGTACCAGGACGTACGTCCGGCCGAAGTCAGGTGATACAGCCCGCCTATGTCCTCGAGACGGTCCGCGTCACGGTGCGCATTCCGGGTAAGACGGGCGACGATGCACGCAGTCGCCTCGGCGATCAGCCTCGCGGACGTGGGCGCCCCATACTGGTCATTGACCACCTTGAGTTCCTTGCGTTCGCGCGCCAGCCGCAATACGGTCAGCAGGAAATTCCGTCCCCGGGGACCGTACACCCAGCTGGTTCGTAATATGAGATGCGCGCGATTCGCTCCGGCCACGCCCCGCTCGCCGGCTAGCTTGGTTCTTCCATAGACGTTAACCGGCGCGGTTTCGTCGTCTTCGACATAAGCATTGATCTTGGCGCCGTCGAACACGTAGTCGGTCGAATAGTGAACCATGCCGGCGCCAAGCCGGGCCGCTTCCTCCGCCAGAATTCGCGGCGCATCGCCGTTCACTTTTGCCGCCAGTTCGGTCTCCGACTCGGCGTTGTCGACCGAATTGTAGGCTGCAGCATTGACGATCAATTCCGGACCGAAGGCCCGCACCGCGGAAACAATTGAATCGGCCGCCGCCAGGTCCAGTTCGCTCCTCGTGGGCGCGAATATTTCGCCATGAACTGCAAGCGCGCGGCAAAGTTCCCATCCCACCTGCCCCGCGCCACCCGTTATCAAGATGCGCATCAGGGAAAAATCTCCGCGGAGCGCAGCGAGACGCCGCGCTTGTCCTTCTCGGACAGCACCGGCGCTCCCGCGCGCGGCCAGGCGATCCCGATATCGGAGTCATTCCAGGCGATACAGCGTTCATGCTCAGGCGCGTAATAGTCGGTGGACATGTACAGCACTTCGGCGCAGTCCGACAGTGTCAGGAATCCATGAGCGAATCCCGGCGGAATCCAGAGAATCCGCTTGTTATCGGCCGACAGGGCCTGGCTCACCCAGCGGCCGAATGTCCTCGAGGACTTGCGCAGGTCTACCGCGACATCGAAGACTTCCCCCACCACCACCCTGACCAGCTTCCCCTGTGACTGGCGGATCTGGTAATGCAGGCCTCGCAGCACATTCCTCGAGGAACGCGAGTGATTTTCCTGGACGAAAACGGCCTCGACGCCGGTTTCCCGGCTGAAGTTGCGTTGATTGTAGCTCTCGAAGAAGAATCCGCGTTCGTCGCCGAATACCTCCGGTTCGATGACGAGCACCTCCGCAATCGCGCTGGCCGTTACGCGCATCAGAACACCCGATCCTCCAGTACTTGCAGCAGATAACGACCATATGTGCTGTCTCCCATCGGTTCGGCCAGTTTCCGTAGCGCATCGGCACCGATGAAACCCATGCGATATGCAATCTCCTCCGGACATGCGATTTTCAGTCCCTGTCTGCGCTCAATGGTCTCGACGAAGTGCGCGGCCTCCAGCAAGCTCTCGTGCGTGCCGGTGTCGAGCCAGGCATGCCCGCGGCCCATCAAGATCACCTCCAATCGGCCGCGCTCGAGATAGTGCCGGTTGACGTCGGTGATCTCCAGTTCGCCGCGCGCCGACGGTTTCAGCGACGCGGCAATTTCCACGACTTCGTTGTCGTAGAAGTACAGGCCGGTCATGGCGTAGCGGGATTTCGGCTGCCGCGGTTTTTCCTCGATGCTTATCGCGCGGCCAGAGTGATCGAACTCGATTACTCCGTAGCGCTGCGGATCCTTCACCGGATAAGCGAACACCGTCGCGCCGGACACGCCGCCCGCCGCACGCTGCAGGGTTGCGGACAGATCATGGCCGTAGAAAATGTTGTCGCCGAGGACCAGCGCGCAGGACTCCACGCCGACGAATTCCCTGCCGATCAGGAACGCCTGGGCAATTCCGTCCGGAGATGGCTGCACGGCATAGGAAAGATTCAGCCCCCAGCGGGCACCGTCGCCGAGCAATTGCCGGAAGCGCGGAGTGTCCTCGGGCGTCGAAATCACCAGTACTTCACGGATGCCGGCCAGCATCAGGATCGAAAGCGGGTAGTAGACCATCGGTTTGTCATAGACCGGCAGCAGTTGCTTGGATACCACCTGAGTCACGGGGTAAAGCCGGGTGCCTGAACCACCGGCAAGAATGATCCCTTTCATGTTGCGTCCCGCCGGGCGTAGTTCTTGTCGAGCCAGCGGAGATACTCGCCGCTGCTTACCGCTGCGACCCAGTCACCATTTCGCAGATACCAATGCACGGTCTTGCGCAGGCCGGACTCGAACGTCTCCGCTGGCTTCCAGCCCAGTTCCGTGCCGATCTTGGAGGAGTCGATGGCGTAGCGCCGGTCATGCCCCGGACGATCGGAGATGTGGGTGATCAGCGATTGGTAAGCGTGTCCACCCGGGTGCGGACGCAGCTCGTCCAGAATCCTGCAGATCGCACGCACCACGTCGATGTTTGTCCTTCCGCTGTTGCCGCCGATATTGTAGGTCTCGCCGATCCTGCCGCGTTCCAGAACCTGCCGGACTGCAGCGCAGTGGTCGCCGACGTAAATCAAGTCGCGCACGTTCTGTCCGTCGCCATAGATTGGCAGCGGTTTGCCCGCCAGTGCGTTGCGGATCACCAGGGGAATCAGCTTCTCTGGAAACTGGTACGGACCGTAATTGTTCGAGCAGTTCGTGGTCAGCATCGGCAGGCCGTAGGTGCGATGGTATGCGCGCACCAGGTGATCCGAGGCGGCTTTCGACGCCGCGTAGGGGCTGTTCGGAGCATAGGCTGACTTCTCCTGAAACGCGGCCTCTTGTGGTTCCAGCGATCCGTAGACCTCGTCTGTGGAGACATGCAGGAATCTGAAGCGGCTGCGCTCTTCGCCCGCGAGGCCGCCCCAGTAGGCACGCACCGCTTCGAGCAACCGGAAAGTGCTGACGATATTGGTCTGGACGAATTCCGCGGGGCCGTGTATCGATCGGTCGACGTGGCTCTCGGCGGCGAAATTGACCACTGCCGAGGGCTTGTACCCGGCAAGCATGCCCGACACGAGCTCGAGATCGCCGATATCGCCCTGGACGAAGACATAACGCGGGTCCGCCTCGAGCGCGCGCAAGTTGTCGCGATTGCCGGCGTAAGTAAGCTTGTCGAGATTCATGACCCCCGCGTTCGTGCCGGCGAGCCAGCCGAGAATGAAGTTCGAACCGATAAAACCTGCGCCGCCCGTCACAAGAATCACTCGCAGCCTCCTGTTGCGCCGGTCTCAGTGAAGACTAATGCGCCTGCGGGGCGCGTTATGTCGGAACTAAAACCAAAGCCTCCGGTAACGAGAATCATCGTTCGGGTCCTCTCGCATACGTCGGTGACATGTTCAGCAAGCAGCGCGAGGCGAATCGGCGCCGCCGCAAGGGCTCGTCACGGGTGCGAATTGCGGTGTCTGTCTAAAGGGCTTCATTCTAGGGATAATCCCGCATCCAGTCGAACTAGCGGCGTCGAGAATGCCACGCATCCTGCTGATAAAAATGTCCTCGCTCGGCGACGTCATCCACAACCTTCCGGTTGCCTCCGACATTCGCCGCCAACGCCCCGACGCGACCATCGATTGGGTGGTCGAGGAACAATACACCCCGCTGGTGGCGATGCACCCGGCGGTTGACCGCGTCATTCCGATCGCATTGCGCCGGTGGCGACGTTCGCTGCTCTCCGCGGCAACATGGCGCGAGTTTGATGCGTTTCGAAAGTCGTTGCGCAGCCGTGAGTACGACGCGATCATCGAAACGCAGGGGTTGTTGAAGAGCGCTCTCGTCGCAAAAATGGCGCGCGGACCGATACACGGATTCGGACGCGGCACGGCGCGCGAGCCGCTCGCTTCGAGGCTTTATGACGAAACTGTCGAGTTTCCGCCGGAGGCGCACAAGATTTTTCGCTACCGCACCGTGGCAGCTCAGGCCATCGGCTATGCCGTTGCGCCGGAGATCGATTATGGGATCGCGCCGCGCGTGCCCCCACCTCAAATCGCTTCGGGACGCTACTGCCTCGCGTTCCATGCCACCGCGCGGGCGGCAAAACTCTGGCGAGAGGAAAACTGGACTGAACTGGTCCGTCGCCTCGAGAAAGCAGGTTACGCCTGCATCCTGCCGTGGGGCGGCGATGACGAGCGCGAGCGCAGCGACAGGATCGCGGCGGCGAACACCGCTGCAATCGTCCCGCCGCGGCTTGCGCTCGATGACATGGCTGCGCTGATAGCGGGAGCCGAATTTGTCGTAGGTGTCGATACCGGGCTGATGCATCTCGCGGCGGCGCTGTCGCGTCCGGTAGTCGGCATTTTCTGCGACTCGAATCCGGTCGACGCCTTCCCCGTGGGCCCCGGCCCGACCGCCTATCGCGGCAAAATCGGCTCGCCGCCGACCGTTACCGAGGTGACGGAGGCGATCAGCGAGGTCACCGGGATCTCGATCTGATGCGGCTGCTCTATACCCTCGCGCTGTTTCTGTTGCTCCCCTGGGCATTGCTGCACTTGTGGCTCCGCGCACGACGCCAGCCGGCGTATCTGGAGCATATTGCCGAGCGCTTCGGGTTCTCCGATGAGCACGCGGGCCCTCCGCTGATCTGGGTACACGCGGTTTCCGTCGGCGAGACCCGCGCCGCGGAACCCCTGATCAAGGCGCTGCGTCAGCGCAATCCCGCGCACCGCATCCTGCTCACCCACACCACGCCGACCGGCCGCAAGACCGGCGTTGAGTTGTTCGGCGACGACGTCAGCCGTTGTTATCTGCCCTACGACTTTCCCTTCGCCGTAAAGCGCTTTCTGCGCCATTTCCGGCCGCAAGTCGGCATCGTGATGGAAACCGAGATCTGGCCGAACCTGTTCGAGCATTGCCATCGTAACGGCATCCCGGTCTATCTGGTCAACGCCAGGATGTCGGACAAATCCGCGCGCAGCTATGCGCGTTTTCGCAGTCTGGCCGGAGTAGCGCTGCGCAAGCTCGACGGGATTGGTGCCCAGAGCGAACGCGACGCAGCGCGGCTCACCGAACTCGGCGCCCGAGCAGTCGCGGTCACCGGTAACATCAAGTTTGACCGCACGGCGCCACCGGAAATGGTGGCACTGGGAACGCGGTTTCGTGAGCTGTTTGGCAACCGCAAGGTGCTCCTCGCAGCCAGCACCCGCGAAGGAGAAGAGGCAATGATCCTCGACGCGCTCGCCGGCACGGACGTGGCGGAACTGCTCATCGTCATCGTGCCACGGCATCCGCAGCGTTTCGACGAAGTCGGCGCCCTGCTCAGGCAGCGCGGCCACGCCTTCGTGCGCCGCAGCGAGAACCGGCCGGTCGGCGCGGACGTCCGTGTGGTGCTCGGCGATTCGATGGGGGAAATGTTTGCCTATTACTGCGCGAGCGACGTGGCATTCGTCGGCGGCAGCCTTCTGCCACTGGGCGGGCAGAACCTGCTTGAAGCCTGCACGGTCGGGCGCCCCGTCATCGTCGGACCGCACACATTCAATTTCGAGGAGGCTACCGAAGGCGCAATCGAGGCCGGCTCGGCACTGCGGGTTGCTGACGCGCCGGCACTGGCCGGGGCCGTAGCTTCACTGTTTCGCGATCCCGGCCGGCGCGAAGCAATGGCAGAGGCAGGCAGGCGCTTCGCTGAAAAGCATCGCGGCGCAACCGAACGCACGATGGCAATGCTGAAATGGGAGAACCGGTACTAAGAGTTGAGCACTAAGTGCTCAGTGCTCAGTGCTCAGTGCTCAGTGCTCAGTGCTCAGTGCTCAGTGCTCAGTGCTCAGTGCTCAGTGCTCAGTGCTCAGTGCTCAGT
>JANOGP010000292.1:0-3662 GCA_031406075.1 Betaproteobacteria bacterium | reverse complement strand
CCCGGAAAATACATCTGCGTAACCAGGCGCGTCAGGAATGCACGCCCGAACACCGAGAAGTGGATGTGCGAGGGACGCCAGGCGTTGTGATGATTGCGCCAGGGATAGGCTCCCGGCTTGATGGTGACAAAGTTGTAGCGTCCGTCCTGGTCGGTGAGCATGCGCCCGCAGCCGCTGAAGTTGGGATCGAGCGGCGCATCGTGATTGTCGTTGCGGTGCCGGTAGCGCCCGGCGGAGTTGCACTGCCACAGTTCGATCAGCGCCTGCGGAACCGGCCGGCCGTTTTCGTCCAGCACCCGCCCGCCCACGATGATGCGCTCGCCCAGCGGCGCGCCGGCATGCTGGCTGGTGAGATCGGCGTCGTCCGCCCCGACCTCGTCGTAGCCGAATACCGGGCCGGTCGCTTCCGACAGCGTGTGCGGCAGTAGCACCAGCGGCCGGGTGGGCGCGCGCTTCTGCGTCGACACATACGGGGGATAGAGATACTCGGGCTGCGTTCCATGCGTGGGACGCCGATAACCCGCAATGTCCGCCATGCTTGGTAGTCCTCCGTTTCAGTTCCTGCCGCGCCCGAATACGGCAACAGCTCGCAGCAATTCGGATCGTCGCCTGTTTCCGGCCCCCCGCCGCACAAATGTCCGGACCTGTAATGCCAAGATTATCAGCAATGCGGCCTTCAGTTTTTTGTGTTCTCCTTCTCACGCGCATGCACCACCAAGGATGGATACGGCCATGCACGGCAGCGCGCGATACATTATGCTGCGCGGGGCGCAAGTTTGGCGCGTGAGAACCAGCTGGCCTATGGTAAGCAGTAGTGAGTTTCACTGAGTCCTGAGTCCCGAGTCCTGTTTTTCCCAGTCCCCCGTCAGGCTCTTTGCCGTTTCCTCATCCTCACTTGTCCCCGGAGGGGATCATCCTTCAGCCTCACATGCACCCGGAGGGGTGTCATCCTTGTCTGTCATGGATCGCAAACCCGTAGACAGCACCGCGCTTTCCCTCATGGTGATGTGCTGCTTCATCTGGGGCTTCAATCACGTCGCGGCCAAGCTGGCGGCGCCGGACATGTCGCTGGTGATGCAGGGCGGGGTCCGTTCGGCCATTGCGGCCGCCTGCGTGCTGGTGTGGGCGCGAATACGCGGCATCCCGCTGTTCCAGCGCGACGGCACGTTCCGGCCGGGCCTCGTCGCCGGCGCGTTGTTCGCCGGCGAGTTCCTGTTCATTTTCGCCGGGCTGGCCTACACCGGCGCGGCGCGGATGGTGGTGTTCATCTATCTTGCGCCCTGCCTGGCCGCTTTGGGGCTGCACTGGTTCGTGCCCAGCGAACGGCTGCGTCCGCTGCAATGGGCGGGCGTGCTGTGCGCATTCGGCGGGATCGCCCTTGCGTTCGGTGACGGGTTCGCGGCATCGCGCAGCTCGCTGCTGGGAGATGCGTTCGGCGTGATTGCCGCGGTGCTGTGGGCCGCAACCACAGTCGTCATCCGCGCCACCAGCCTCAGTTATGCCAGTGCCAGCAAGACGCTGTTCTACCAGCTCGCGATTGCCGCACTGACGCTGCCGGCCGCCTCGGTCCTTCTGGGGGAACCCGGCATCGTCGCAATCACGCCGGTCGTCATCGCCAGTCATTTCTACCAGGGCGTGGTCGTGGCGTTTGCCAGTTACCTAGTCTGGTTCTGGCTGCTGACCCGGTATTACGCCGCTCGGCTTTCGGTATTTTCCTTCCTGACGCCGCTGTTCGGCGTCATCGCCGGCGTGGTCGTACTGTCCGAACCGATCACGCCTGCTTTCATCGGTGCGGTGGCCATGGTCGGGGCGGGGATCAGGCTCGTTAACGCGAGGAGTTAACAGCGCAGCCGAAAGGCAAAAGGTTAAAGGGGAAAGTAACGGCAAATATCGCATGCCGAGTGCCGGGATAGGGCCCCGATGAGTCGCAGGTTTTTGCTTTCACCTTTCATTTTTCAACTTTCACCTGTCTTCTGCAAATCGCCCGATCAGCTTGAGCGTGGCTTCAATCGCGCGGATCGATGCGAACAGGACGACGATCGTGATGACGACATAAGTCCAGTTCACCGCGCCGGTTTCGATCGCCTGCCCCACGGTGACGAAGAATCGCATCATGGCGACCAGCAGCAGCGCGAACGCGGCGGCAGGGCTCCGGAACCGCCACATGAGAAACCCGAGCACGACGTAGAGAGTCGCGTCGGCCAGATCCTGCCATCCTTGCGAGAGAGCCGTCGCGACCAGCACCGTGGCAGCCGCAAGGAACGCGATCGCCGCGTCTGCAACTACATGAAGCGCATCGCCGCGGCTGCGGATGATCGCAAAAATTCCCCTTCTCTTTCTTCTGTCCTTCACCACCGTGAACTCCCGTTGTATGCGCCGCAATTTGTGGCGCCAACCTTAGTGTTGATGACATGGCAAGGATCGAGGGTGCAGAAAGCAAATGTACACCAAAGGACTCATAATCCTGCGCCATGACGACCAATAGCGATTTAACAACCGAGCCGACGATACGGTTCGGCCCGCACTTGTGCGATCGATTGCAATTGACCCACTCGCCTGTTAGCGATAAATTCGCGGCGAAGCTTAGCCCACCTTCTTATGATCGGGAGCGACTGCAATCAGGCTCGCCGCACTTGCTTGTCTGCTGATCTCTTTCGCCAGCGCGGCGCAAGAAGCGCGCTGGCGCCTGCAACTTTCCATCGAGAACTACGCGGAGCGATCGGTGCTCGACCAGCCCTACCAGCCGAGCACGCAAGCGATTGCGATTGATCGCGAGCTCGACGACGGCGCAAGCGCAGGCTGGCAGCACGAATACCGGATTCTCGATTTGCCCGCAGTCAATGGCGTTGCTGCGGAAACCAATGGTCATGTGCACCGGCTCGGGCCTACGTGGCGCAAAGTGTCGGCCGCGCGGAGCATTCGAGTCGAACCCCGGCTCGCGGTGTCGTCAAACGCGCTGCGCCACCCCAAGGATCTGGAGGTGCAAGATCTCAGTCTATCGGCCGCGATCGAACAACGCATCGCCGGTGATACCTCAAGGGCCTGGTGGCTCGCGCTGTACGCGGACGATCGCTTTGGTGACATGCGCTTCTATCCCGGACTGTACGCAAAAGTGGTTTCAACGAACGGCCACGAATTGCGCCTGGGATTTCCCGATTCGTCGTGGCGCTGGCGCTTGTCGGAGCGGTTGCAATCGGAACTCATCGTTGCGCCGGACGGCGGCAAATGGCGAGTGCGCGATGAGGAACTTGCACAGCATTCCGACGTGCAACTACGCGCGTGGGAGCTGGTTTGGATTGCGCGCTGGCAGCCCGTGGATGCGCTCGCCCTCGACGTGCGCATCGGCCGCCGGTTCGATACCGATCTGCGCTATCGGTTGGACGACGGCTCAGGCGCCAATGTCGAAGTTCCCGATACCAGCTTCTTCGGCTTCAGCGTCAGCGCTCGATTTTGATACACAAGCCCGTATATCTCAGTAATCCTGCGCCATGACGACCCTCAACCTGATGGTCTACCGTCACTCCGCGTTCTACAGCCCGATCCTGAGCGCTATCGCGGGTGGGTTTCTGGCGCGCGAAGGCTTCGAACCGACCTATACCGTCATGCCGCCGCAGCGTAACGTGGGCGATATGATCGCTTCCGGCGAGATCCATGTATCGCAG
>JANOGP010000276.1:0-2487 GCA_031406075.1 Betaproteobacteria bacterium | reverse complement strand
CGTGCCACGACGCCACTGTGGACGATGCCGGCCGTCTCGAAGCCGGAATCCCCATGGGAAGGCGGCACGCCTGGTTCGCAAGCCCGGATACCGGCCCTGGAGCGCGAACGGAGTTTCCGCGCGGGGCGGGTATTCAGGTTTTGAAGTTCATTCCTGCAACCCCCTGCTCCGGAAATTCCCCGTCGGATACGTGCGCGCGGTGGGCGCACACCAGGCAGGGGGTTCATCATGAAAGTCCGATTGCTGGCCCTTGCGGCTGGAGTAGCCGCTGTATTTCCCGTCTTTTCGCAACAGCCTTCGGAGTTGACTACCGAGGACATCGTTACCGATGAAGTGGTGGTGACGGCTTCGCGATTCGAGGAAAAACGCATCGACCAGCCGATCGGCGTGACGGTGATCACCCGAGACCAGATCGAAGCCAGCAACGCCCGCAGCATTGGCGACGTTCTTACCTCGATGGGTGGTGTTCATGTCCGCGACAGCAGCGGGCAGCCCAATCCGCAGCTCGACTTGCGCGGCTTCGGCGTCAGCGGCGACCAGAACACGCTGGTGCTGGTCAACGGGCAGCGCATCAGTGAAAACGAACTGCAGCCCGCGAACATCGCGGCGATTCCGCTTGCCTCCGTGGAACGTATCGAGATCCTTCGCGGCGGCGGCGCGGTGCTCTATGGCGGCGGTGCCACCGGTGGAACCATCAACGTTATCACTCGCATCCAGGATCCCGGCAACCGCTCCGGACGCGTGCTTCTAGGCGGGGGCAGCTACGACGCCTATACCGTAGAGGCGGCGTTGGGAATTGCGGGCGAGGCACTGGGATTCGACGTCAGCGCGCGCCGCTACGACACCGAGAATTACCGGGACAACAACGCACTGCGCCAGGACACGGTGGTCGGCAGCGTCCGTCTTACCGGCGAGCGCGACCGGGTAACGCTGGGTTTCGGAGCCGACGCGCAGGACACCCGGCTCTCCGGCGCACTTTCCGCGGCGCAGATCACCGCGAACCGCCGCGGGACGGTTTTCCCGGATGACAACGCCTCCCTTGACACCGGATTTGCGTCGCTCGCCTGGATCCGTACGCTGGAAAACGTCGAACTCAGCGCCGACGGATCCTACCGGGAACGAGAACTTTCCGGCGTCGTCGCAGGCGGGCGCAACGCCGCAACAGGCCGCACACTGTTATTCTCGCCACGGGCAAAAATCAACGCAACCATCTTCGGCCAGCGAAACTCACTCGTGATCGGCGGCGACTGGGAGGACTGGGATTACGATTCATTGGTGGTGTTTCCCGGATTCGATTCGGACGCAACCTCGGTCCAGGAGAACTCGGCGTTTTTTGTCCAGGATACGTTCGGCCTGGGCAGCCGCACCGCGGTCACCATTGGCGGTCGGACGCAACGCAGCCGCACCGAAATCCAGGAGCGTGATACGTTCACTCCCGCGTCAACGACGACTAAGACGGTCCATCCCAACGCCTACGAGGTTGCACTGCGGCGGGCGTTGACCGCGGGACTGGACCTCTACCTCAAAGCGGGAAACAGCTTCCGTCTGGCAACAGTGGATGAAAATCGGGGCCAGACCACGCCGCTGGAGCCACAGACATCGCGCGACCGTGAGATCGCCCTCGAGTACGGCGATGCCAGACGCAACCTGCGACTGTCGGCCTATCGCCTTGACGTCGCCAACGAGATCCATTTCATGTTCATTCCCGGCGGATCCTTCGGGCTGTTCGGTTCGAATGTAAACCTGCCACCGACCCGCCACGAAGGCATCGAGCTCGAAGGGGGGTTGCATCTGGCATCCACCCTGCAGCTTCAGGCCCGCTACGAGTATCTTCGTGCGCGCTTCCGCGAAGGGGTGTTTAGCGGGGTCGACGTGAGCGGCAACGAAGTCCCCCTGGTTCCGGAACGCTTGGCGTCGTTGCTGCTGGCATGGCAACCGACGGAACGCTGGAACCTGACCGGGGCGGTGCGCTATGTCGGCGAGCAGCGTTTCGACAACGACCAGAGCAACACTTTCCCCGGCAAGATACCGGCCTACACGCTGGTCGACCTCAAGGCCACGCGCGCGATCGGCAAATGGCGGCTCAGCGCGGAAGTCAATAACCTGTTCGCCGAGGAGTACTTCAGCTACGGCATACGCAACAACGCCGGGGACTCCTACAACGCCTATCCCGCGGCCGAGCGAAGTGTCTTCTTCAGCGCCCAATACCGATTCGGCGACTGACCGCGCCGGCGCCGCAGCCGCGCCGGCGTCGCGAATCTAACGCCCCTTTCCGCGGATTTTTCGATGCTACAATCGGTTCCGTTCGCCGGGGCATTCCGGTGGGCGCGGCCGTCGCGGCCGCCGCGGACTACAAAGTATTCGCTGCAGGGTAGGTCGAAAAATCACAAGAGGGGGATAGCCATGTCGTACCGCAAACTTGGATTGAGTGGTAGCTGTCTTTTGACGGCACTGGCCGCCGTCGTACTGTGCGCCTCGCCTGCGTCC
>JANOGP010000272.1:0-3299 GCA_031406075.1 Betaproteobacteria bacterium | reverse complement strand
GCCCTCACTGCTCCCGGTACTGGTTCCGGTGGTCGTTGCCGTCGGCATGAAATGGCTGGTGGGCCCGGGCGCGGGCGTCAAGGCGCTCGGCGGACTTCTGATCGGTACCATCGTCACCGGATTGTTCGTGGCGATCTCGATGACCACCGGCGGCGGTGCATGGGACAACGCCAAGAAGTACATCGAAGACGGACATTACGGCGGCAAGGGTTCCGACGCGCACAAGGCGGCGGTGACCGGCGACACCGTCGGCGATCCCTACAAGGATACCGCCGGGCCGGCGGTGAACCCGCTGATCAAGATCATCAACATCGTCGCGCTGCTGCTGGTGCCGGTGCTGTAAACGCACCGGAGCTTTCTTTTCTGCAACCTGGGAATCCCAGATGGCGCAGGCCACCCGCGGGTTTCGGGATTCTGATAAGCACCAAATATCGCGCTAGCGCCTGCCGGGAAGCACGCAGCGGCCGTTGACGCACGCAGCGGTCGGCTCGGGAAGCGCCGCACAGCTTGCTGCCGGCTGTTGCTTATTCTGCAGGTCCTCCTGCAGGAAGTTGTACTCGGCGATCTTGGTCTCGAGCGCGCCCTGGTCGGTCGAGAGCCACGAATACACCAGGTACTCGGCCGGCCCGCCGCAGGAATCGATTCCGATTGCCGCGACCCGGCATTGCACCAGATTCATGCAGCGCGCAGGCCCGATCAGGGCGGTGATTTCCTTGCGCAGTTTCGCGAGTTGCGGCGATGACGTTGCGCCGGGCTCTTGGCCGCACACTTCGATGGGCGCAATCACGAGTGACAGGGTGATCGTGAGCAGGATGCGTATCGTCGAGCGCATGTCGTCCCCAAGCCAAGTCGATTATTTCAACTATTTCACGTACCGGGGTGACAATGCAAGCACACGAAATACGCACGCGGACCCGTCCTTCCCGGCTTGCTCCATCAATTGGCCACGGCAAGACTCCGGGAATCGGCCGCAACGCCAACTTTTCGCAAAGGCATCCCCGACCCCATGGCCCTCAAGGCAACAATCTTCAAGGCGGATCTGCAGATCGCCGACATGGACCGTCGCTACTACGGTGATCACACGCTGACCATCGCCCGCCATCCGTCGGAGACCGACGAGCGCATGATGGTGCGGCTGGTGGCGTTCGCGCTCCACGCACATGAGGCTCTGTCGTTTGGCCGGCGATTGAGCAGCGATGACGAACCCGACGTCTGGCAGAAAGATCTGACCGGTGCCATCGATATCTGGATCGACGTCGGCCTGCCCGATGAAAAACGCGTTCGCAGGGCCTGCGGTCGCGCCCGTGAGGTATTCGTTTACAGTTACGGTGGACGCGGCGCAGAACTGTGGTGGAATCAGGTCAACACGAATCTCGGGCAGGCGGGGAATCTGTCGGTGACCAGCCTGCCTGCGGCCTCAACCCAGGCGTTGGCGAAGCTGGCGCTTCGCAACATGCAGCTGCAATTCACCATTCAGGAGGGACAGATGTGGATTTCCGACAAGGATCAGGTCGTCGAACTCGTTCCTGCGACTTTGAAAGCGCCGGCACCTCGACGCTGACGATGAGCCCACCGTACCCGCAACAACGCTGCCCCGGCCAGGCCGCGACCTTAGACGCATGGGCCGCTTCCGCGTCATAATGCCCAGTCGATAACGATTGACGCAGTTGCGATGTCCCGGGAGCCGCAGGAGTTGAACTTGAAATCAGACGTTGTCTCGTCGCTCGAAGCGCTCGCCGCCGCCATACCCGACGGCGCACTATTGGCCGTGCCCAAGGATTCGTCGGGTGTCGCCATGGCCGCGACGCGCGAACTGGTGCGCCGCGGCGTGCGCGACTTGCACCTGGTGTGTGTCCCGGTGGGCGGGCTGCAGGCTGATATTCTGATCGGCGCCGGCGCGGTCGCGACCATCGAAACCTCCGCGGTAACGCTGGGGGAGTTCGGCAGCGCGCCGCGCTTCACCGCAGCGCTTCGCGAAGGCGCAATCCGCGTGCTCGACGCCACCTGCCCGGCGATCTATGCGGCGCTGCAGGCGGGCGAGAAAGGCATTCCGTTCATGCCGCTGCGCGGCATGATCGGCACGGACCTGCTGCGTCACAGGCAGGACTGGAAAGTGATCGACAATCCGTTCGCCGAGCAGGACCGGATCGTTGCGCTGCCCGGGATCCGCCCGGATGTCGCGCTTTTTCACGCGCCCCTGGCCGATCGTCACGGTAACGTGTTCGTCGGCGCCAGGCGCGAACTGATGCTGATGGCCCACGCCGCCAGGCAGACCCTGGTGACCGTCGAGGAGATCACCGACGACGATCTCCTGAACGATCCGCAACGCGCTGCCGGGGTGTTGCCTGCAATCTATGTCACACGGGTTGCAGCGGCCAAGCGCGGAGCCTGGCCGCTGGCATTCTGGGATCTGTATCCGGATGACGAAGCTGCGCTAGCGAATTATGTCGCGGCCGCTGGCACGACCGCAGGGTTCACGCAGTTTCTCGATTCCTGGCTCGACACCCGCCGCGCGGTTGCATGAGCGAATTCAGCCGCACCGAATTGCTGATCACGGTGATCGCGCGGCTGTTGCGCGGCTGCCGCCACGTCGCGGTTGGCGCCTCCTCCCCCATCCCCGGCGCCGGCGCGCTGCTGGCGCGAACACAGGCGCGCGAGCCAATGCGGGTCACCGTGCTCGGGTCGCTGCGCCACGAAGACTTCACCAGCGGCGGCGTCGAGTTGTTCGACATGGCCGCACAGGGCCGCATCGACGCGTTCTTTCTCGGCGGCGGCCAGATCGATGGTCAGGCCAACATCAACCTGATCGGCACCGGCGAGTATCCAAACAGCGAAGTGCGCTGGCCCGGCTGCTTCGGCTCGTCCTATCTGTACTTTCTGGTGCCGCGCGTGATTCTCTTCCGCGAAGAGCACAGCCGCCGGGTCATGGTGCCGAAAGTGGACTTCATCAGCGCACCGGGCGTGAGCGAGCCCGGCGTTCATCGCCAGGGCGGCCCGTATGCGATGCTGACCGAACTGGGATTGTTTTCCTTCAACCGCGAGCGACGCCGCTTCAGGCTCGACAGCGTGCATCCCGGTCGCAGCGTGGAAGAAATCCGCGACAACACCGGCTTTGAATTCGATTGCCCGGAGCGCGTTCCAGTGACGGCGCCACCCGATGCCGGCACGCTGTCGGCAATCCGCGGCACCGTCCGCAGCGACATCGCCCAGACTTACCCGCGCTTCGCAGCCCGGCTCGGCGCGCCGGCATAGTCAAAAGCACACTCGGGCCGGTTTGCCGGACCCGGATGGAAAAAATC
>JANOGP010000219.1:0-3290 GCA_031406075.1 Betaproteobacteria bacterium | reverse complement strand
CCGGCGGGATCCGGCGGCAGCGGCCTTCCGGCAACGACATGCAATACCGGCTGGCTGCCGGCGTAAAGCCAGGTACCCGGAAATCCAAGCGGCGGCCGATATCCTTCCTTCAACCCGAGAATGCCGATGTAGAAATTGCGGGTGGCATCGATGTTATCGGTGAGCACCGTAAAGTGATTCATTCCGTCAATGGCCATGGGAGCTCCATGAGAAGGCCGTGACGATCGTGACGACGTGACGGCGTGACGACGTAAAGGCTGGGAAGAGCGACATTAAATGGTTTCTGGAATTTCTCAAGCGTTGCACCTTGGTTATTCCACAGCACGCCAGCATGGGATTCCCGTCACAACTGTTACAGTCCTTGTCCCGGTTTTGCCCGTGACGCCGTTACGCCGTCACGGCTTTTACGCCGTCGCCTTTTCCTTTGCCTCAGGCGCGAGTATGTGCTGCCGCTTTCCCAGCCACCAGCCATACTGCTCCGGCCACGATTCGTATTCTCCCTGCACGCCCAGCGCGACTTCGGCGTGCAGTGCCCAGTTCGGGTTGTACAAGGCCTGGCGGCCCACTGCGATCAGATCGGCCTGGCCCGATTGCAGGACCTGCTCCGCCTGATGCGGATCAAGTATCAGTCCTACCGCCATTGTCGTCATGCCGGCATCTTTCCTTACGCGTTCCGCGAATGGCACCTGGAATCCAGCGCTACGCTTGATGCGCGCCGCGGTAGCCGAACCCATCAAGCCGCCCGAGGAGCAGTCGAGAACATCGACGCCACGCGCCTTGAGTTCTTTCGCGAGTAATACCGTGTCATCCAGCGTCCAGCCGCCGTCGACGCCGTCCACCGAGGATACGCGCACGAACAGCGGCTTGTCCTGTGGCCAGGCGGCGCGCAGGATTTCCGCCAACTCCAGCGAGAAGCGCATGCGGCCCCTGAGGTCGCCGCCATACTGATCGTTGCGCTTGTTGGAAAGCGGGGAAAGGAACTCGTGACCGAGATACCCGTGGGCGGAATGCATTTCGAGCACTTCGAATCCCGCAGATACTGCGCGCAAGGCCGCCTTCTTCCAGGAATCCTGCGCCTGGCGAATCTCACTCACCGTCAGCTCATGCGGAGTAAGCCAGCCGCTGTCCATCGGTATGGGGCTGGGCGCGACCACCTGCCATACGTCTTCACCGCGCGCGCGGTCGTTATCGTCGATCGGGCCGTTGCCGTCCCAGGGGCGTTGCATCGAAGCCTTGCGACCGGCATGGGCGATCTGTATCGCGGGCACGGAATTTTGCGATTTGATGAAATCGGCGATGCGTTTGAGCGGCGCGATATGAGCGTCCGACCAGATGCCGAGATCGCCGTAGGTTATCCGGCCGTTGGCTTCAACGGCAGCCGCCTCGGTGAAAACGAGCCCCGCGCCGCCGATTGCGAACTTGGCGAGGTGGGCAAAGTGCCAATCATTGGCGAGTCCGTCGCTGGCCGAGTACTGGCACATCGGCGAGATAACTACGCGGTTCTTGAGCGTCACCCCGCGCAACGAAATCGGCGTGAACAGATGTGGTCTTGGTGCCATTCAGTTTCCTTTCGAAGGGAGAATCGGGCGCACAGGATTCCGGCCTGCCAGATCTTCGTTCAGCGAAATCGTGAATCGATCCGTTGCGGCTTCCTGGCGTAAGAAGTCCCGAGATGTTACCGAAAAAAAGCAGGAAACGCGGTTGTTTTTGACAGCTCTCATTTTAAAAGCGTTGACGCAAAGGGCGCAGAGGAAAAGCAAGAGAGGGCGCAAAGGAAGCCTGACAAAAATATTCGTTGGGGAGAAGGCGCGCGATTACGGCGGCTGATTTGTGTACCGCGGGCACGTTCCCAAATTCGGACTCTTGACGGGTGTCTTTGCGTTCCTTTGCGTACCCCTCAAGGGGGTACAAAAAAGAACCTTTGCGTTGCGGTTTGGAATCAGGATCAAAGATGGGCCAGTGCGCGAGAAATACGCTCGAGCGCCTGCTCGAGCAAGGAGCGCGGGCAGGCAAAATTCAGCCGCAGAAAGCCCGGCGCGCCAAACAGCGCGCCGTCGTAAAGTCCGACGCCGGCTTCCACCAGAAACTCCTGTGCGCCGTTGATCGGCAGTGCGCGCGCATCGATCCACGACAGGTAGGTCGCCTCCGCGTGCCAGACGCGCAGTGCCGGAATGCTACCGATTTCCCGCTCCACCAGGTCGCGGTTGCCGCGCAGGTAATCGAGCAGCGCGAGCTGCCATTCCTTGCCATCGCGGTAAGCGGCCAGCGTCGCGACATATCCCATCATGCCAACGTGATGGACGATGCCCGCCATCGCTTTCCTGATCTTGTTGCGCACCTCCGGGTTCGACGCAATCGCGTACGCGCAGCCGAGCGCGGGCAGGTTGAAGGTCTTGCTCGCCGACATCAGCGTCACCGTGCGGTTAGCGATGTTTTCGCTCAGCGACGCGACGGGAACATGGGGCTTGTCCGGATCGAGGATCAGGCCGCAGTGGATTTCGTCGGAACAGAGAGTGAGGTCATGGCGTTCGCACACGCCGGCGATTGCCTGCAGTTCCTCGCGCGAGAATACGCGGCCGACCGGATTGTGCGGATTGCAGAGCAGCAGCAGCCGTGACCTGGGTGTGACAGCGCGCTCGAGCGCCGCGATGTCCCAGCGCCAGACGCCGTTCTGTTCCGTCATGGGCACGCGCACCGCGTTACGCGCAGAATTGAGCGGCGCGGACAGGAATGGCGGATAGACCGGCGTGGCCGTAAGGACGTCATCGCCGGATTCGCCGAAGGCGCGGCACACCACATTAAGTCCGACCACCAGTCCCGGCAACCAGACGATCCAGTCGGGTTCGATGTTCCAGCGGTATTCGCGTTCCAGATAATCGACTACGGTGCCGGCCAGTTCCGCGGGCGGATCGGAGTACCCGTAAATCGGATGCTCCACCCGGTGGCGCAATGCGTCGACCACTGCCGGCGCGCAGGCGAAGTCCATGTCCGCGACCCACAGCGGAATCACGTCCGGGCCCGTATATTTGTCCCACTTGATGCTGGCCGTGCCTCGGCGGTCTATCGGCGTGTCGAAGTCGAAGGGCGTCTTTGCCACAGAGGTCACAGAGGGCACAGAGAAATACAAAAAGAAGTCATGAGTGCAATTCTAGCGTGATTGCCTTGTCGCCCCTTGCAAGTAGGGTCATGAATCGGGATCGTGGTCTGCGATACGTTACAGCCTTTTTATTTTTCCTCTTTGTCCTCTGTGTTCTCTGTGGCAAACGGGTCGGATTGCACAGCTAGTGGAA
>JANOGP010000212.1:0-1857 GCA_031406075.1 Betaproteobacteria bacterium | reverse complement strand
GTAGCGCGCCATTATTCCGTTTCCCGCCCCGGATGGCTCCGCCAACGCCGAGTCCACGGAATCTCCCCCCCACCAGGCGGAGAGGGAGAGATGAACCCTTGGCAGCTTCCCGACATGGCGGTCTGACGGTAACGATTGATCCTCAGCACCTCGGAATACCCTATGCCTATTCATTCGTTTTTCTCTGCGTCCTTTGCGTTCCTTTGCGCCCTCTGCGTCAACGCTCTTATCGCCGGCCATAGGCCGGCTACACGCCAAAATACGCCTGCGATATCTGCTCGCGGGTGAGTTGATTCGACGCGCCGGTCAGCGTCACCCGGCCCTCCTGCAGGCAGTACAAGCGGCTCGAGACCTGCTGCGCAACGCCAACGTCCTGCTCGACGATGACCGCCGTAAGTCCGCCGGCACAGATGCTCGGCAGCGCATCGTAGATTTCCTTCACGACGATAGGCGCCAGTCCCAGCGAGATCTCGTCGCAGATCAGAAGCTTCGGATTGCTCATCAGTGCGCGGCCGATCGCCACGATCTGCTGCTGGCCGCCGGACAGCGCCGTGCCGGGGTTGCGGCGCTTATCCTTCAGCAGCGGGAACAGCTTGTAGATCGTGTCGAGATTCCACGGGCCCGGCCGCTTGGCGTACGCACCCATCAGCAGGTTGTCTTCCACCGACAGGCTGGGAAACAGCCGGCGCCCTTCCGGCACCATCGTGATGCCCTGCCGTACGATGCGGCCAGGCCGCAGCCCGCCGATTGGCACGCCGTCGAACTCCACGGCATTGCGATCGGCCTTGAGCAGACCACACACCGTCTTCAGAAACGTGGGCTTGCCCGCGCCGTTGGCGCCGATCACCGCGACAATTTCGCCCGGATCTATTTCGAAGTCGATCCCGAACAGCGCCTGAAAGTCGCCGTAACGGGCCTCAAGTTTTGTCGACTTCAGCAGCGCCATGGGTCTAATTCCAAACCCAACGCAGAGGCGCAGAGAACGCAGAGGACACAGAGAAAGGCGATAGCGGAAGTAAATTCCTCGCTAGGTCAGACAGCCGTGGATAGTTGAACTCCGAATTCTCTATTAAAGAAGACGAGGCTCCGACTACATTCATATTTCTCTTCCTCTGCGTTGAAGATTTTGACCTTGCATCAGGCTTCAAGGCCCATGTAAACACGCTTGACCTCGGGATCGTTCATCACAGCCGCGGGCACGCCCTCGGCGAGCTTCTGCCCGGAGTTGATCACGAACAGGCGGTCGGCGACCGCCAGCAGCGCGTGCACCACGTGCTCGATCCAGATCATGGTGACTCCCTGCGATTTGATGCGCATGATTTCCTCCACGAGTTCCCTGGCTTCGTGCTCCGTCAGGCCAGCAGCGATCTCATCGAGGAGCAGTACTTTCGGCTGTGTGGCCAGCGCGCGCGCCAACTCCAGCCGCTTGCGGTCCAGCATCGTCAGGCTGGCGGCGAGCCGGTTCGCCTTGGACAGCAATCCAGTCTCGCGCAAGATTTCCACGGCCTGCCCGTAAGTATCCTTTTCCGCCCGTCCGGCGCCGAAGGATGCAGCTGCGACCAGGTTCTCGAACACCGTCATCGCACCGAAGGGTTGCGGGATCTGATAGGAGCGACCAATGCCGAGACGGCAGCGGCGGTGCGGCGGATGGAGGGTCACGTCTTCCGCGCCGAACACGACCCGGCCGGAATCGGCGCGAAGGTCGCCGCTTATCAGGTTGAACAGCGTCGTCTTGCCGGCGCCGTTGGGTCCGAGAATGCCCAGCGTCTCGCCCTCGGCGACCGACAGCGTGATGCTGTCGGCCACTTTGAGCGCGCCGAAGCTCTTGCTGATGTTTTCCAGCGCAAGAATGGCGGC
>JANOGP010000171.1:0-26392 GCA_031406075.1 Betaproteobacteria bacterium | reverse complement strand
CGATCCGGTCCCGCCCCCGGGGGCGGATTCAGGAGGCCGCCGTATTCCGGTAACGCCGAGCCAGCTCGGCACGCTTGAGGCAGGCCTCGCGGGCGATCGCGACGTCGGCCAGGAAGTGGGGAAGTTCATCCAGCCGCAGCGCCTGCGGTCCATCCACCAGCGCCTTGGCCGGATTGGGATGAAAATCCACCAGCACCATGTTCGCACCGGCGAGCACACCCTGGGCGGTAACGTGCATGACGTCGAGGATGCCGTCGGGGCCGGACATGCGCGAGCCCACCGAATGGCTGGGATCAATGCATACCGGCATGCGGGTGAGCCTCTTGACCGTCGGCACATGGGAAAAATCAACGAAGTTGCGATGCGGGTCGCCGAGATTGGTCTTCATGCCGCGCAGGCCGAACACCACTTTGTGATTGCCCTCGCTGGCAAGGTATTCGGCGGCGTTCAACGACTCGTCGAGCGTGATGCCGAAACCGCGTTTGATCAGCACCGGGAATTCCTTCTGGCGCCCGACGATCTTCAAAAGTTCGAAGTTCTGGGTATTGCGCGTTCCGATCTGCAGCATGACCCCGGTCGGATTGCCGGTGTCGCGCAACGCCTGGCGAATCTCTTCCACATGCGATTCGTGGCTTACCTCCATTGCAATCACTTTGATGCCGTATTTGCCGGCGAGCTCGAACACATAGGGCAGGCAGGCCTTGCCGTGGCCCTGAAAGGCATATGGGCTGGTGCGCGGCTTGTATGCACCCATGCGCGTGCACTGCTGAGCGTTGTCCTTGAGCGCGCGCATCATGATTTCGGCGTGCTCGCGGCCGTCCACCGCGCACAGGCCGGCGAACACGTGCAGCGTGTCCTGGCCGAAACGCAGGCCCTGGTAGTCGAAATGGGTGGGCCGGCTATCGCCGGAGTGTCGTCCGAGGACGCGGTATTCCTCCGACACCCTGATTGCCCGCTCGACGCAGGGCAGGCTCTCCATGTCTTCGATGGCGAGTGCCTTGGTGTCGCCTAGCAGATAGACCTCGGTGACCGAGCGCTCGGTACCCTGGATTCGGTGTATCCGCGTCTTGATGTTCGGCAATAGTGCAAGCGCCCGCATCAATTGCTCATAGTCCGGGTTTTGCGGATCGGCGCTGTCGTTAAGGATGAGGATCATTGTGTGGGGACGAGAGACGAGGGGTGAGGGGTGAGGGGTGACTCAATCCTCAATCCTCGATCCTCGCACCTCGTCCCTCTCTCCTTTTTTCTCACGCCGTACCGCCGACGGTCAACCCATCGATGCGCAGCGTCGGTTGCCCCACACCCACCGGCACGCTCTGCCCTTCCTTGCCGCAGGTGCCGATGCCGGAATCGAGGCTCATGTCGTTGCCGATCATCGACACGCGTGTAAGTACGTCCGGGCCGTTGCCGATCAATGTGGCGCCCTTGACAGGGTAAGTCACTTTCCCATCCTCGATCATGTAGGCCTCGGCGGCGGAGAACACGAATTTTCCGCTGACGATGTCCACCTGTCCGCCGCCGAAGTTGACCGCATACAGGCCGTGTTTCACCGAGGCGATGATCTCCTGCGGGTCCTTGTCGCCGTTGAGCATGTAGGTATTGGTCATGCGCGGCATGGTGATGTGCGCATAGGATTCACGGCGGCCGTTGCCTGTCGGGGAGGCGCCCATGAGTCGCGCGTTGAGCGTGTCCTGCATGTAACCTTTGAGGACACCGTCCTCGATCAGCACGGTGCGTTGCGTCGGAATGCCCTCGTCATCCACGTTGAGCGATCCGCGCCGCCTGGTGATGGTCCCATCATCCACCACGGTGACCCCGGCTGCGGCCACGCGCTCACCGATGCGTCCGGCAAACGCCGAACTGCCCTTGCGGTTGAAATCGCCTTCGAGGCCGTGGCCGATCGCCTCGTGCAGCAACACGCCGGGCCAGCCCGGCCCAAGTACGACGGTCATGGTGCCGGCCGGTGCCGGCCTCGCCGACAGGTTTGTCGCCGCCTGGTGCACGGCCTTGTCGGCGTATTCCCTGAGAATGTCGTCGCTGAAGTAAGCGTAGTCGAAGCGCCCGCCACCGCCGGCACTGCCCTGTTCGCGGCGGCCGTCTTCTTCGATGATCACCTGCAGCGAAACACGCGTCAGCGGCCGCACGTCGGCGGCCAGGATGCCGTCGGAGCGCGCGACCAGGATCACCTCGTATTCTCCGGCCAGCGTGGCCATTACCTGCACCACCCGGCTATCCAGCGCGCGGGCGTAGTGCTCCAGCTTTTCCAGCAGTTTCACCTTGTCCCGGTCGGAGAGGCTCCCCAGCGGATCCTGCGGCAGGTACAACTCGCGGCCCTGGGTTCGTTTCGCGACCCGGGTCGTTCCCGCACCCCCCTGGCGCGCGATGGCGCGCGTGGCGAAGGCCGCCGATTCGAGTGCCGGCAAACTGATGTCATCCGAGTATGCGAATGCGGTCTTTTCGCCACTCACCGCGCGTACGCCCACGCCCTGATCGATGTTGAAGCTGCCGGACTTGACCATGCCCTCTTCCAGGCTCCAGCCCTCGGAGCGCGAATACTGAAAATACAGGTCGGCGTAGTCGACGCTGTGGCTCATGATCTGGCCAAACACACGCGCCAGCCCGCCGGCGTCAAGTCCATAAGGAGCAAGCAGCGTGCTGTCGGCAGTGGCGAACAGCAGTTCGTGGTTGTTTGTGGGATCGTTGGGCATGCGGGTTTAGGCGATAGGGCTTGGGGATCGGGGATTGGAGGCCAGGGAAAAGACTAATCGGGTTGGGCGAGGTTCATTCGCCTCGCGCCTCGCGCCTCACGCCTCTTGCTTCGCCCCTCGCCCCTCATATTTTGTGTATTGCCCTATGCGTCAACGCCGGCAGGCTCTTGCGCAGGCTGGCTTGATATGCGGGATTGACCCAGGCGCTGACCACCCCGGAACCACGCGGCAGGCGGTCCAATATGGCACCCCATGGGTCAACAATCATCGAATCTCCGTGCGTTTCGCGTCCGCTCAGGTGATAGCCTCCCTGTGCCGGCGCCAAAACGTAAGACAAATTTTCGATCGCTCGTGCCCGGACCAGTGCTTCCCAGTGGGCACGGCCGGTGGTCTCGGTGAACGCGGATGGAACCACGATGATGTCCACGTCCTTCATGGCACGATACAGCTCGGGAAAACGCAGGTCATAGCACACCGAAAGGCCGATGCGGCCGAACGGCGAGTCCACGACCTTGACATGCTTGCCCGGTTCGATCGTTCCCTGTTCGGCGAACTTCTCCTTGCCCAGGTCCAGGCTGAACAAATGGATCTTGTCATAGCGCGCCACCATTTTTCCGGTGTCGTCGTAGAGCTGGCAGGAATTGTAGATCTTGTCTTCGACCGGCGTTTCCATCGGCACGGAACAGCCCACCAACCATATCCTGAGCCTGGCCGCGGTCTCGGCAAGAAAGGCCTGGATCGGTCCAGCGCCGTCTTTCTCGCGGATCTTCACCTTGTCCGACGGGCGCATACCCATGATGGCGAAATATTCCGGCAGCGCCACCAGCTTCGCGCCCTCCGCTACCGCCATCTCGATCAGCCTTCCGGCTTCATTGAGGTTGGCGGACACGTTCGGTCCCGAGGCCATCTGCACCCCGGCTATGCGAAAACCGTGCGGCTGGTTTTTTGACCCGCCCGCGGAAGAATGATCGCGCTGGCCGCGCACCTTGGGGCGGCCGAATCCCGATCCGTTGAAGGTTGCCATGTCTGCTCTGAATCGTCGAAATGAGCGCGAATTGTAACCTGCCCCAAGCTTTTTCTTAGCGCCTGGGCGAAGCAGTCTCGGCAGGTTTATTGATGCGCGCTACCACCGGCTCGGCCCAGGTACCGGTTACCGAGTACTCGAACGACGCAGCCTCGCTCAACGGATCCTTGAACGCTTTCTGGGCAAGGTAAGCAGCCACGCCCACCGCCGGGTTCACGATCGCGCCGGCCACCGCAATGCTTCCCGACAACAAAGGCGTGACGCGCACGATCAGATTCTGCGTCTCGGCCGCGAGGTCCACCTGGCCGCGCATGCCCACGCGCGCGGCCGAGCCCTCCATCTTGAAGTCTTCGGTATGCGCCGCGCCGTTGGCAATGCTCAGATTGGCGCCGATGCTATTGAAGGTGAAGCCTTTGCTGAACACGTCCTGGAAATCCAGCGACGCACGGCGTGGCAGTGCCTGCAGGCTGAGAATGCCCAGCAGTTTTGCCACGCCCGGCTCGATCTGGCGGAATCGGCCATTCTTGGCATCAAGCCTGAGCCGTCCCGAAAGCGATGGAATGTCGAGCCGATATGGGCTGCCCGTCCACGCGACCGGCCCCTCCAGCAGCGCCGAACCTCCCTTGACCCCCTCGTGCCAGCCGACCCGCGAAAAGAATTTGCCGATGTCGCTCACTTCCAGCCGCACCGCCACGTCGGTGCGTGATACCTCCCCAAGCACCCACCGCCCGTTAATGCTCAACTTGCTCTCCGGATTTATGATTTCCAGACGCTGCATGCGCCAACCGGCCGGCTCGGGATCGGCAAGCACGGTAAGCCGCCCGAGTTCCTTGCCCTCGAATGTAAAACTTTCGGCGACAAGATCGACCTGAGGCAGGCGTTCGCTGGGCAAACTTTCCGGCGCGCTGGCCACCAGAGTGGTGGTCAGCGGTGGCAGCGTGAGCCGCGCCAGACGCGCAGACAGGCGTCCGTCGCCAGCCGGCGCCCACGACAACTGACCGGCGATTTCACGCCCCGAAATCACGGCAAGCCACGCGGAATCCTGCCTTGTCGCACTGATCCTCAGGTCGTGAAATCGCCTCCGGTGGGCATCGAGGATGCCTATCTGCAGTTCTGCGCCTGCAAGTTCGATCGAAGTGGCGCCAGAACCGCCCGCGAAAATGGGACGCCAGCTATCCACGTCCACCACATCCACATTACCGTTCACCCACAATCCATCGGCCGTCGGTAGCGAAGCAGTCGCACCCAGGCTTACCATGCCGCGGTTAATGCCGTCCGGTTTCGACGAGTCCAGCAGCAGCCGCGCCGAGGCCACCTTGCCGAGGTCGATCATGAGCAGGCGCTGGCGCCCGCGACCCTCGCGCATCTCCAAACGCAGCGGCAGGCTGGCGCCCGCGGCCTTGTCGAATGGCGCGGGCAGCGCCGAGCCGATGCCCACCAGATCCGAATCAAACGTGAAGCTGGCCAATTTGTCGCGTACACCGATGTTGCCCCGCCACTGGGTCTGCCCTTCCACAAACTGCAGCGCCGGATGATTCGATACGCTGCGCAACCGGCCCGCGTCCATCGTGCCCGCCACGTTAAGCGCCAGGCCGCCGTCCTTCTGGTTCGAGCTTTCAAAGGAAATCGGATTGCCCGCCAGCTTGGCGTGGCCGCCGGTGATGCTCACGGTTTTTCTTGTAAAGGCGATGCGCGCGCCAAAACCTTCCAGCGGCGGCAGGCGCGGGTCAACAGTGACTTGATTGTTGCGCAGTACCAGGACACCCGAGATCACAGAGTCGGTGATCTGCCGCAACGGCAGGTCGGCTTCGAGATCGAGCCGCCCATCGCCGCTCGCCTTCATGTTTTCAGTTAATCGACCAATATTGCGCGCCACCGGGCTGGATTCGACGAAGCGCAGAAACTCTGCGGTCGGCCCTTCGGCCGCGCCTTTCACCTGCAAATGCTCGTTACCCTTGCCGAGTTCGGGGACGAAAGCCGTCACATTTGATAATCGCAGCCCCAGGATCGAACCCGCCTGGGGACGCACTTCCATTCGCCGCCCGCGAAATACCAGCTCCGCGACGGCGTTCGTCAGCGGCGGCCAGCCGTCGGCATAGTCAAGTGTCACACCCGTCACCCGGGATTTCACTTCGAACAATCCGGTCTTCTCGTTCTCGAACGGAAATTCCTTGAGCGGACCCCGGAGTCGGATACGCACGTCGCGCGACTCCCCCGCCAGCAACGCCCGCTTGACCCACGCCTGCGTCACCGGGGCGAACACGGGGATATAGCGCCACAGCTCGCGCGCATCGGCGCGAACCAGCGATCCGGCCAGGTCGGCGCTGCCGCGGCCACCCTCGGGGTCGGTGCGGTACCAACCGTAAACGTTGCCGGCCAGGTGCTCATTGGTAAACGTCACGCCCTTGAACGTAACCAATGTGTGCCCTTCCTGGAACTTCCAGTCCGCCTCTGCGGTTAGAAAGTCCAGCTTCAATTCCCCGCTGAACACACGTGGCAGTTCGACGTGAGCATCGCGGGCGCTGAGCGACACCGCCCCGCCGCCCTGATTGGCGTCGAACTGGCCACTGATGCCGCGAAACCCGGGGAAAGCCTCATCCGGCTTGAGCGTCAGGCCCGAGAACCGCGCACGGGCACGGTAAGGGCGGCCGGCGTTCCATTCGCCATCCCAGGAAAACAGGGCGTCGTCGATCATTCCGCTCGGTAAGGAGCGCGCCAGCCGGCCGCGCAGCGACGTGTCGAGGGGAAGGTACTCGGCCAGTTCCACCACCGGCGCAAGATCGAGCTTTTCCAGTCGCAGCTCCGAGCGGCCGCCGCCATCGCCGGTCGCCGTGCGGGTAAAGGAAAATTGCATGGGCGCCAGTGTCAATCCGTCGGCGGTGGTAAAACTGAGCGCCTGCGCGGAAATCTGCGTGCGCCCCCCCCGGCTGTTCCAAGCGACCCGCCCGCGCAGATTGGCGAGCGAAAGCTCAGGAAGATCGGGCGCGAGGCGGGCCTGCACGTTGACCAGACGCAGGTCGGCGGTCGCCGCAACAACCCGAGGGCCTTCCAGATCCATCCAGACCCGCAGCGTACCGAGCCCGCGCGCAACGTCCAGCGGCACCGCAATCCAGATCTGCGCCTGCGCCAGATCAGCGTAACCGAACTCCAGGTACACCCGGCCGCGCCAAGCCCGCAGATCGTGAGCGCTGCGGCCTCGCAGGTCGCCGCGAGCCACGATCTCAGAGGCGACTTCCGCAGGGGGCAACGCATTCAGTCCAAAGCGATGGCTTTCGCCGTCGCTGTCGAGACGAAAATTTACCTTGGTGAGCATCAAATCCGGCGCTGCGCGGGCCTCGTCGCGCCATACGATCAGCGCATTGCGCACCACCACCTGGCGCTGCGTCAGCAGCCAGCCCGCGAGCCCGCCGTCGCCCTCCTGGCCGCGCTCGACCGCCATGCCGGCGATCCACAGCACGCCGGCGGCGTCGCGTCTGACCTCCAGCTCCGGTTCGACGATCTCGAGCGCGTCGAACCGTACCTCGGCATTGAGCAGCGACAACCACGACAGTACCGCCTCGACCCGCCCCAGGCCAAGCGCCTGCTGGTCCCGCGAATCGAAGACGCGCACATCCTGAAAACTAAGTTGCGGCCGGTAGCCCTGCCAACTGCCCGTGATCGCCCCGATCGAGACCCGCTGTCCCGCCGCCCGGCTGATCGCCTGTGCGATTGCATGGCGGTAATCGTTGACGTTCGGCAGGACCACATAACGCAGTCCGATCACCAGCGCAACGAATGCGATGCCGGCGACCAGCACCGCGTAAGTCGCGAGGCGATAAGTCCAGAGTGAACCGTGCTTGAGAATGAAGAGGCTGTGTTTGAGAACCACGGTGTGACGTTGTCAGGGCAAAGATAAAACTGTCGTCAGTTAAGATACACAGACAGCAATAAGATTCCCCGGATGCCCTGCCTGCGCCCTAACGTGGCCTGTCCGGCCATCCGGCACACAGTTGACGCGCGAGACGCCGATGCGTTGACATCGGCCGGGTGTTAGCCCCGATTCGGGTATCCTGCTCTCAGGATTTCCGGATTTTAGACTACCCGCGCATGTCTTCCCCCGCTGTTTCGAACGGCACGCAATCCGAAAGCATCGCGCGCGCGGCGCGCCTGTCGCGCTACGCGCGTCATCTGCTGTCAGCCAACCCCGCGCTCGCTGCCGACGCTGCGTCGGATTCGCCGTTTGCGCCCGGCGAGATGCGCGCCCGCCTTGCCGGCGCCGGCTTCGGCGACGAGGACGCGCTCAAGACCGGCCTGCGCCGGCTGCGTCAGGCGGTCATGCTGCGTCTGATAGCCCGCGATCTCGGCGGACGCGCCGATCTTGCCGAGGTGGTCGCGACTGCAACGGCGCTTGCGGAAGAAGCCCTGCGCACAGCGGCTGCAAGCCACGCGCAATGGCTGGCGCGCGACTTTGGGCGGCCCATCGGCGCGGCATCGGGAGAAATACAGGAATTGCACGTGATCGGAATGGGCAAGCTCGGCGGCGCCGAGCTCAACGTGTCCTCGGACATCGATCTCATCTTTGCCTATCCCGAAGACGGGCAAACCGACGGGCCGCGCCCGATCGCCAACAACGAATATTTCACGCGTCTGGCACGCAAACTGATCGCCGCGCTCGGCGAAGTTACCGCGGACGGTTTCGTGTTCCGCGTCGACACGCGGCTTCGGCCCTACGGCGACGGCGGGCCACTGGTGGTGAGCTTCGACATGCTGGAAGACTACCTCGCGACCCAGGGCCGCGAATGGGAACGCTACGCCTGGGTGAAGGGCCGAACCGTCAGCGGCGACCGCGGTGCCCAGCTCGAGGCCATGGTCGCCCCGTTCGTGTACCGGCGCCACCTCGACTTCAGCGCGTTGGCCAGCCTGCGCGAGTTGCATGCGCAGATCCGCCAGGAAGTGCAGCGGCGCGAGATCGCCGACAACATCAAGACAGGCCCCGGCGGCATCCGCGAGATCGAGTTTCTGGTGCAGGTATTTCAGATCATTCGCGGCGGGCGCGAACCGCAGTTGCGCCTGCGGCCGACGCTGAAAGCGCTGGCCCTGCTGGGAGAGAAGCAGTTGCTGCCGGCGGCCGCGGTCGGGGAATTACAAGCCGCGTACGTGTATTTGCGCAACCTCGAGCACCGCTTGCAGTACCTCGACGACCAGCAGACGCAGATGCTGCCCGCTGGCGCGGAAGACCGGCGGCTGGTCGCCGAGATGATGGGCTATACAGACTTTTCCGAACTCAACCGCGAACTGGCGGGACATCGGGGCGTGGTGTCCCGGCATTTCGAAGCGATCTTTGCCGGGCAGGCCGAGGAAGCGACGGCGGATCCCTGCGTCGAACTCTGGCTGCAACAGTTGCCCGAGGAGGATGCGCTGGCCCGCATTGCCGCGCTGGGTTACGCCGACCCGGCGCGCATTTTTCGGCTGCTTTCGGAAATCCGGTCCAGTGGCCGTTTTCGCCGCATGGCGGCCTCCGGCCAGGCACGATTGGACCAGCTGATGCCGAAATTGCTGCAGCTCGCTACCACTCTCCCCGGCGCCGATGCGACATTCGAGCGCGTGCTGCAGGTAGTTGAAAGCATCGGCCGGCGCGAATCTTACCTGGCACTGCTTCTCGAGTATCCGCTGGCGCTTGAGCGCCTCGCCCGTCTGGCTTCCGCAAGCCCCTGGGCAGCCGGGTACATGGCACAGCACCCGATACTGCTCGATGAGCTGATCACGCCCCAACGCGGACAGGCCACGGACTGGCCGCAGTTGCGCACGGCGCTACGCGCCAGCCTCGACGAGCACGCCGGCAATACCGAACGGCAGATGGATATCCTGCGACATTTCAAGCAGACGCAGACACTGCGCGTGCTTGCGCTCGACCTTGCCGGGGACCTGCCGCTGGAAACGCTGTCCGACCACCTCAGCGATCTGGCCGGCGTGGTACTGGAAGAAGTTCTGCGGCTGGCCTGGGACGGCCTGAGGGTGCGCCACCGAGATGAGCCGCGCTTCGCCATCGTCGGATACGGAAAGCTGGGCGGCAAGGAACTGGGATACGAGTCGGACCTCGACATCATCTTTCTCTACGACGATGCGCACGAAAGCGCACCGGAAATCTACGCCAGGCTCGCGCAGCGCATCAATACCCTGCTCACCAGCACCACCTCCGCCGGCGTGCTCTACGAGACCGACCTGCGGCTGCGGCCAAACGGCGCGGCCGGTCTGCTGGTAAGCAATTTCGACGCGTTCCGCGATTACCAGTTCAAGGACGCCTGGAACTGGGAACACCAGGCCCTGACGCGCGCTCGCGCAGTCGCTGGAGATCGGCAGATCGGCGCCCGCTTCGAAGCCATCAGGATCGAGTTGCTGCGCCGGCCGCGCGACCTGGCTTCGCTCAGGCAGGAGATCGGCGCGATGCGCGACAAGATGCGCCAGAGCCATCCCAACGACACCCGGCTCTTCGATCTGAAACACGACCGCGGCGGCATCGTCGACGTCGAATTCATTGTCCAGTTCCTCGTGCTAGGCGAAGCGCATCGCCATAGCGAACTGACGGGCAACATCGGCAACCTGGCTTTGCTCAAGCTCGCCGCCCGGCTCGGGCTGATAGCGGAAGACATGGCTGCGGCTGCCCATGCGGCCTACCGCGAGTTCCGGCGCCTGCAGCACCAGTTGCGCCTGCAAGGCGAGCGCTACGCGCGCGTCGAACCGGCGACCGTGGCCGGGCACGCACAAGCAGTGGTCAAGCTATGGGATAAGGTCTTCTCGGAACAACCGGGCTTCAAAAAAGACAACATTTGAGCCACAGAGGACACAGAGAACACAGAGAACACAGAGAACTGCAAATATAATTAGCAAGAAGGGAGATGAAAGGAAAACGTATGGACACTCGAAGGAAAATCGGGAACAGTTGTCTTTGCCGTCAGGGGCTGATTGTTGTCATGACGCCAGTTTTTTTGTTTCTACTCTGTGCGCTCTGTGTCCTCTGTGGCAAAAGGTATTCGGGTTCGTCTTACAGACGGCGCTAGCCGGAATATAGCTTGCCGGAGAGGCGGTAAACCGTGGTCTCGCCCTTGCCCTTGATCGCGATCGTGCGCGGCTCGTCGAAGGAATAGCGGTGGCCAAGCCGGCGATAGGTGGTCTTGTCGACCAGGATCATGCCGCCGGCCGCCTCGGAAGTGAGCCGGCTGGATAGATTGACGGTGTCGCCCCACAAGTCGTAGATGAAGCGCGTGGCGCCAATGACGCCCGCGATCGCCGGGCCGGTCGCGATCCCGATATGAAGCTGCACTGACAGCCGCCGCAGTTGCGGATCGGATTGGGTCAGTTCCATGATTTCCAGCGCCATGTCGGCGACATGGTCCACGTAATTCAGCCGTTCTCCCGCCAGACCTCCCACCACCATGTAGGCATCACCGATGGTCTTGATCTTGTCGAGGCCGTATTTTGTGGTCAGCCTGTCGAAGCGGGTGAACACGTCGTCGAGGAAGGACACCACCTGGTTCGGCGTCAGCTCCTCGGCCATGCGGGTGAAGTCCACCACGTCGGCGAACATCACCGAGACGTCGGCAAAGCCATCGGCGATCGTGCCGGGCTGGAGCTTTAGCCGTTCGGCGATGTGGGTGGGCAGGATGCTGACCAGCAGCCGTTCCGACTTCTCGCGCTCGATCCGCACCAGTTCGTGCTGCTCGGCGAGTTGTTTCTCGTAGCGGTTGCGCTCCTGGACGAAATAGCGCAGCAGCAGGTACACCATCGTGGAAATGATGGTGAAGTTCATCACGAAAAAAACCGCCACGGTCTTCATCGGGATGCCGTAGTTCTCGCCTCTGGCGAGAAAAAAATCGAACACCCCCGAGAGAATGGTCAGCACCACATAGGCAAAAAACCAGGGGATCGACTGGCGCGGGCCGTAACAGACCATGGCCCCGATCGGCGCCAGGATCGCCAGCAAAGCAATGCCCGAGGAGCTTACAAAGCTGCCTATCGACCACTGGATGACGAAGGGAAAGAACAGGAACAGCGACAGTTGCGCCACACGGAAAAAATCAAAATTGCGGGTTCGCAGGTAGATCAGCACCACCAGCGCCGATAGAATCTGGAAACCCAGCGGGATCGAGGTGGGCAGCTTCAGCCCCATCCACCAGTAAAGCGCCAGCCAGAGGACGGCGGCGAGGTTCATCAGGCCGCTGGCAAAAATAAGCAGCGTCTTGCGCAGCTTGACTTCCTCGCTGTCGTTCACATCGACCGCTGCATCGCCCAGGCGCGATATCAGCCCGCGTCCGGCGATTACGGCAGATTTGACAGGTTCGGCCATGAAATTGGTTCGGATTCTTCGGATTAGGTTGTTTTTCTTGGCGGCAGCCGCTTCGAATGAGCCGAAGAGTAAAGCATGCGAGCGCGTTCCCGCAAGGCGAACCGGTCAGACTCTGCAAAGTCCGGTGTCTGCGCTAGAATCAATGCTTTTTCAAGGGGGTATGCAACTTGTCGATGGCCGACCGCGACGGTCTGATCTGGTATGACGGCAAAATGGTGCCCTGGCGCGAGGCGACCACGCACGTGCTCACCCATTCGCTGCACTACGGACTCGCGGTATTCGAGGGATTGCGCGCCTACAAGACCGTCAAAGGCACCGCCATCTTCCGTCTGAAGGAGCACACCGAACGTCTGTTCAATTCGGCGCACATCTACATGATGAAAATTCCTTACGACAGGGAAACGCTGATTGCGGCGCAGAAGGATGTGGTGCGCGCCAACAATCTGGAATCCTGTTACGTGCGGCCGATCGCCTTCTACGGTTCGGAAAAAATGGGTGTATCTCCCAAGGGCGCAAGAGTTCACGTGGCCATAGCAGCCTGGCCGTGGGGCGCCTACCTGGGCAGTGAGGGCCTGGAAAAGGGCATCCGCGTGAAGACCTCGTCGTACGCCCGCCACCACGTCAACGTGTCGATGTGCCGGGCCAAGTATTCCGGTACCTACGCCAACTCGATTCTCGCCAACATGGAGGCCACCGAACACGGTTACGACGAGGGTTTGTTGCTGGATGTGGACGGTTTCGTGGCCGAAGGTGCGGGCGAGAACCTGTTCATGATCAAGAATGACAAGATCGTTGAACCGGAACTGAACTCCGCCCTGATTGGCATCACCCGTGATTCGGTGATCCAGCTCGCCGCCGATATCGGCTACACGATCGGTGCAAAGCGCATTACCCGTGACGACCTGTACATCGCCGACGAGGTGTTCTTTACCGGTACGGCCGCCGAAGTTACGCCAATCCGCGAAGTCGATGGCCGTACCGTCGGCGCGGGAAAACGTGGGCCGCTGACCGAGAAACTTCAGGCTATGTTCTTCGACGTTGTCAACGGCCGGTCGGAAAAGTACGGCCATTGGCTGCATTACGTCTGAGCGCCGCGGCTTGCCAGGCATGGATCCGCTCAAGAGCGCAGACAGGGAGCGCCGGGTCGAGGTGACAGCGGCGGATTTGCCGCTGCACTGCCCTCTGCCGTCGCAGAAGCTTTGGAGTTCGCATCCGCGCGTTTTTCTGCCGATTGAGAATACCGGTGACGTGTTGTGCCCTTACTGCGGCACCCGCTACGTCCTGCGCGGATCGGTCAAACCGGCACACTAAATACATTCACCGCAAAGACGCAAAGGACGCGAAGGAAGAACGACGGCGGGATTTCTCTCGGATATATGCAGAGACACCAAGAAAATCGGGAAAGCGTCGCGTGTTGCGTTGCATGGCTAGCTTCCTTTGCTATTAATGTATTCTGTTTTGATCCCCCCTTCGCGTCCTTAGCGTCTTTGCGGTGAGTGCTGGTCTTAGAATCCTTGTGGTCGCGCCATCGTGGGTCGGGGATGCACTGTTGTCGCAACCCCTGCTCACGCGCCTGAAGCAACAGGACCCCCGGTCACGCATAGACGTTCTCGCGCCCGGCTGGGCGCTGCCGATCTTCCGCCGCATGGCGGAAGTCGACGAGACACTGGAAAGCCCGTTTGCGCACGGCGAACTGGCGCTTGGCAAACGCTGGCGCCTCGCCCGCAGCCTGCGCGGCAACCGCTACGACCGAGCCTATGTGCTTCCCAACTCATTCAAGTCGGCGCTGGTACCGATGTTCGCCGGCATTCCGAATCGCATCGGCTTCATCGGTGAATTGCGCCATTGGCTCCTGACCGACGCGCGCCGTCTCGACGAAAAGGCGCTGCCGCTGATGGTGGAGCGCTTTGCCTGCCTGGCCGACGTGGTGGATGCCGTCCAGAAACATGCGCTGCCGAGACCACATCTGCGGGTCAGCGAAGCCGAACGCGTCCAACTGCGCCAGCGCCTCGGACTTACGGCGGCCGATCGTGTCGCCTGTTTCTGTCCCGGTGCCGAGTACGGCCCGGCAAAACGCTGGCCGCCGCAGTACTTCGGCGAATTGGCGCGAAGCCTGGGCGCGGAGGGCTATACCGTGTGGCTGGTGGGATCGGCGAAAGAGCGCGACATCGGCGACGCCATCATGGGGAACAACGTCAACACGGTGAATCTTTGCGGGCGCACCACGCTCGACGACGCGGTGGTGTTGCTGTCCTGTGCCGACCTGGTCGTGAGCAACGATTCCGGACTGATGCACGTCGCCGCTGCGCTCGATCGGCAGATGATCGCTCTGTATGGCTCGAGTTCCCCGTCTTTTACCCCGCCGCTTTCCAACCGGGCGTACATCGTAAAGCATGAGGTTCCTTGCAGCCCCTGCTTTCAGCGCGTCTGCCCGCTCAAGCACTTCGACTGTATGATGAAACTTGCCCCGAGCCGGGTGCTCGACGACATTCACCGTCATTTCCCGATGTGATCACCGAGATCTTCGCCACCGCCCAGGACGCCGAGCACGCCTTTTACCAGGCCTTCGAGCGCGCCGACCTCGCCGCGATGATGGCGGTATGGGCGGAAGAAGACGATATCGTCTGCGTACACCCGGGCGGCCCGCGCCGAACAGGCGTTGTCGAGGTGCGCGAATCCTGGCGGCAGATATTCGCGCAGGGCCCGCGCCTGCGCTTTCGGCTGACAGACAGCCGCGTGTTCTCCGGACGCATGCTCTCGGTCCACAGCGTTTACGAACAGGTTTCGGTGGCCGGTGACCCGCGGCCGGCGAATCCAGTGCTCGCCACCAACATTTACCTGCTCGCCAACCGGGGCTGGCGCATGTTGATGCACCACGGTTCGTCGCTTGCGGCCGAATCGGCGCCCCAGGAAAACCCGCCCTCCGTCCTTCACTGATGAAGGACTACCGCGCACCATGGTGGCTGCCCGGCGGGCATCTGCAGACTATCTACCCCTATTTCGTTCTGACCCGCCGCCCGCCGCCCTACCGGCGCAGCCGCTGGGACACGCCGGACGGCGATTTCATCGACATGGATTGGGTGGATGCGCAGCTACCGGCGCCGCTGGTGGTGCTGTTCCATGGGCTCGAAGGTTGCTCGGCCAGCCACTACGCTGCGGCGTTAATGCGCGCCGTGGCAAAGCGCGGCTGGCGTGGCGTGGTGGTGCACTTCCGCGGTTGCGGCGGCGAGCCCAATCGTCTGCCGCGAGCCTACCATTCCGGCGATGCCGACGAGATCGACTGGATCATGCGCCGGCTGCGCGCCCAACCGGAACACGTTGCGTTGTTGCCCGTCGGCGTCTCGCTCGGCGGCAACGCCCTGCTCAAATGGCTCGGCCGCGAGCGCGCAAAAGCCGCTGCGATCGTGGATGCGGCGGCCGCCGTATCCGCGCCCATGGACCTGATGACTGCCGGGGATCGCCTCGGCAGCGGCCTGTCGCGCAACTACGGCAGCCATTTCCTCGCGCGGCTGAAGAAGAAAAGCCTCGGCAAGTTGACGCGCCATCCCGGTCTGTACGACCGGGAGGCCGTGAGGCGCACGCGCACGCTGCGCGAATTCGATAATCTGGTCACCGCGCCACTGCATGGCTTCAGGGACACCGACGATTACTGGACGCGCGCGAGCAGCAAGCCCGACCTGGCTCACATCTGCGCGCCAACACTGATCGTGCACGCCCGCAATGACCCGTTCCTGCCCGGGCGCTTCCTGCCAATGCCGCACCAGGTATCGGCAAGCGTGCGCCTGGAATTTCCGGGCGAAGGAGGCCACGTCGGATTTGCCTCGGGCCCCTTTCCCGGAAACCTCGACTGGATGCCAAGGCGCGTGATCAGCTTCTTCGAGCAGCAAATCGGCACCCGCGATCCGGAGCGCGAGCGAGCGCAGTCTGTCGGTGCGTGATGCTTTCGCGTCGGACCTTTGCTATTCTCGCCTGCGTGAACTTCCCTGCGCCCGGGGTCTCTAATTCCGGCGCAACGGGGCATGGCCGCATTAGCCTCCACTGAAAATTAGCAGAACGCGTCGCACTCACCGGAACAATCCATCACCATGTCTACTTTGCCCGCACCGGAAATTTTCAAGGCCTACGACATCCGCGGCATCGTCGAGCGCACGCTCACCGTCGAGGCGGTCGAGTCAATCGGGCAGGCCATCGGCTCGGAGGCGCAGGCGCGCGGCCAGCGCGCCGTCTGCATCGGCCGCGACGGACGCCTGTCGGGACCGGCGCTGGCGCAAGCACTCGCTCGCGGGCTGCAGAAAAGCGGCGTGGACGTGATCGACGTCGGCCGCGTCACCACCCCGATCCTCTACTTCGCGGCGCACCACCTCGACACGGGCAGCGGCGTGATGGTCACCGGCAGCCACAATCCTCCCGACTACAACGGTCTGAAAATGATGCTGGCCGGTGAAACACTTTCCGGGAACGACATCCAGAAACTGCGCCGGCGGCTGGAGACCGGGGACCTGAAGAAAGGCGCCGGAAGCCTTCGCAGCCAGGACGTCGGCAATGCCTACCTCGAGCGTGTGACCGGCGATATCAAGCTGAAGCGCAAAATGCGCGTCGCGGTGGACTGCGGCAACGGCATACCCGGCGCCTTTGCGCCGGCGCTGTACCGCAAGCTCGGCTGCGAAGTCGAAGAACTGTTCTGCGAGGTGGACGGCACTTTCCCCAACCATCACCCCGATCCCTCGCAACCGGAGAATCTGAAAGACCTGATCGCGGCACTGGAAAAAGGGGACGCCGAGATCGGCCTGGCTTTCGACGGCGACGGCGATCGCCTTGGCGTGGTTACCAAAGCAGGCAAGGTGATCTTCCCGGATCGCCAGTTGATGCTGTTCGCCGCGGACGTGCTCAAACGCAACCCCGGCGCCGAGATCCTGTTCGACGTGAAGTGCACCCGCAATCTCGCGCCATGGATCCGCAAGCACGGCGGCAGGCCGACCATGTGGAAGACCGGCCATTCGCTGATCAAGGCAAAAATGAAGGAGACCGGTGCCCTGCTGGCCGGTGAAATGAGCGGGCACATTTTTTTCAAGGAACGCTGGTACGGCTTCGACGACGGCCTCTACGCCGGCGCGCGCCTGCTCGAGTTCCTGAGTGGCGTAGCCGACATCAGCGCTGCGCTCAACGAACTGCCCGACTCGGTCAATACGCCGGAGCTGCAGATCAAGCTCAAGGAAGGCGAGAACTATGCGCTCATCGAGAAGTTGCAGAAGACCGCGCGATTTCCCGATGCCCGCGAGGTGATCACCATCGACGGGCTGCGGGTGGAATACACGGACGGTTTCGGCCTGGCGCGCTCTTCGAACACCACCCCGGTGGTGGTGCTGCGCTTCGAAGCCGACGACGAAACCGCTCTAAAACGAATCCAGGCAGACTTCCGGCGTGTTTTGCACGAGTCCGCCCCCAACGCGCAGCTTCCCTTCTAACGCACAGCAGCACTGGCAGATTGTCGAAATTGCAGAGAACGCCGAAAGTAGAGAGAGAGAATCCGAAAAATTAACCACCAAGGCGCCAAGGAATGCAAATGAGAACCTGGAACCTATGTCAGTTTTTCTTGGTGCCTTTGTGTCTTGGTGGTTAGCATTGGTTCGGCCATCGAGTATTTCAGCAGCCTGTTAACGGTTCTTCGCTTCGAGCGTCTTCTTGAGATTCTCGAGTCCGCTCTTGTAGGCGCCTTTGAGGAACTCGAGCACTGCCTTGTCATCCTGACCCGCGGGCGGATCGTCGGTCCAATAGGCCAGCCGCTTGAAGCGGCCGCGCCACTCCACGACCGACCGGCCGTTACCGGCGTCTTTTACCATCAACTCGGAGTAGTAATCGGCAGCCCTCACCACGCCATCGACGTAGGTGTACGCCATGCGACGGTTATACGGATCGTAGTCGAGCAGCTTTTCGGTCACCTGGGTGCCGTCGCTGCGGCGGCGGAGCAGCCTGATGGCGCCGGTCTCGTTACGATCATGAAGAATCAGACGGCTGGTTTCCACCCCCGGAGACCAGCGCTGGATGCCGCCGAAATCGCCCGCCATTGCCCAAACCACATCGGCGGGCGCATCGATCGCGATGCTGTGAAAGATCTCGAGATCCTTGGCGTCTGCAACTGCCCCTTCCGCCCACAGCGCCGCCATCAAGGCCATCAGCAGTGCCACAACTTTTTTCATGTCCGCCTCCCCTTTTATCCTGGGCGACGCCAGTCCTACGCTACCCGTTGCTTCACCCAATCGGCAACGCTGGCCAGCGCGCCGGAAAGTTTCGCCGGCTGCGTTCCGCCCGCTTGCGCCATGTCTGCTCGACCGCCGCCTTTGCCGCCGACCTGCTGCGCAACGTAGTTCACCAGTTCGCCCGCCTTGACTTTGGCCGTCAGGTCCTGGGTCACGCCGGCAATCAGGGTGACCTTGTCGCCCTCGACCGCGCCCAGCACGATGGCCGCTGACTTGAGTTTGTCCTTGAGCTTGTCCATGGCTTCGCGCAGCGTCCGAACATCCGCCCCTTCGAGTTGCACCGCCAGCACCCGCACCGGGCCGATCGCCACGGCCTGCTCCGCGAGGTCGTCGCCCTGCGAACTGGCGAGCCTTGATTTGAGCCGCGCCAGTTCCTTCTCCAGAGATTTTACGTTGTCGAGCAACTGGGCAAGTTTGGGCAGGATTTCCTGCGGCTGGACTTTCAGCACCTGCGCTGCATCGCCAAGTCTGGCCTCCTGCTCCTTCACCCAGGCCAGTGCGCCCTCCGCGGTCACTGCTTCCACCCGGCGGACGCCCGCCGCGACCCCGGATTCGGAAACGACCTTGAAGAAACCGATGTCACCGGTGCGCCGCACATGAGTGCCGCCGCACAACTCGGTCGAAAAATCGCCCATGCGCAGCACCCGCACTTCGTCACCGTATTTCTCCCCGAACAGTGCCATCGCCCCGGCCTTGATCGCCTCGTCGTACTTCATGCGCCGGGTTTCCACCGCATGGTTGCTGCGGATCTGGCGATTTACCAATTCCTCGACCTGGGCGATCTGCTCAGGGGTCATTGGCGTGTGGTGGGAAAAGTCGAAACGCGTGCGGTTGGCATCCACCAACGAGCCCTTCTGCGTGACATGCGGACCGAGTACCTTGCGCAATGCCGCGTGCATCAGGTGAGTGGCCGAATGATTGTATGCGGCGCGCGAGCGCGTCGCCGGGTTGACCTGCGCGCTGACCGCATCGCCGAGCGCAAAGCGTCCGGCCTTGAGTACGCCCTTGTGGCCGAACACCTCCGCCTGGATCTTCTGCGTATCGTTCACGGTGAAGCTGCCGTTGCCGGAAGTGATCTCGCCCTGATCGCCGACCTGGCCGCCGGACTCCGCGTAAAACGGCGTGCGGTCGAGCACGATCACCGCCTCCTCGCCCGCTTCGACGTTCTGCACCGGCGTGCCGCCCTTGTAGAGCGCCACGATCTTGCCGTCCAGGTGCAGCGTGTCGTAGCCGTGAAACTCGGTGGCCTGTCCGCTGTAATCCATTCCTGCCTGCATGGTGAACTTGGATGCGGCACGGGCGCGCTCGCGCTGTCTTTCCATCGCAGCTTCGAAACCGGCGTGGTCGATCATCAGGCCGCGTTCGCGGGCAATGTCGGCGGTGAGGTCGACCGGGAATCCGAAGGTGTCGTAGAGCTGGAACACGGTCTCGCCGTCGAGCATCCGGTCCTCTCGGTGAAGCGCATTCTCAAGTACCTTCATGCCGTGCTCGAGGGTCTCGGCGAAGCGCTCCTCTTCCTGCTTCAGCACGTCGCTCACCCGGTGCTGCGCGGCCGGCAATTCCGGAAACGCTTCGCCCATCACCCGTGACAGATCGCCAACCAGCTTGTGGAAGAACGGCTTGGTCTGGCCGAGTTTGTAGCCGTGACGGATGGCGCGGCGGACGATCCGGCGCAGCACGTAGCCACGGCCTTCATTGCCGGGAATCACGCCGTCGGTGATCAGAAAAGCGCAGGCGCGGATATGGTCGGCGATGACGTTGAGCGAACTCGAAGAAAGGTCCTTCGTGCCGGTGACCCTGGCCGCGGCGGCGATCAGGTCCCGGAAAATGTCGATCTCGTAATTGCTGTGCACGCCCTGTAGCACGGCAGCGATGCGCTCCAGTCCCATGCCCGTGTCCACCGAGGGCTTGGGCAGCGGGTGCATCGTCCCCGATTCGTCGCGGTTGAACTGCATGAAAACCAGGTTCCAGATCTCGATGTAGCGATCGCCGTCGGCATCCGGTGTGCCGGGCGGGCCGCCGGGAATTCCCGGACCATGGTCGTAGAAGACTTCGGTGCACGGTCCGCATGGACCGGTATCGCCCATCTGCCAGAAGTTGTCGCTCTGGAATTTGCTTCCGCCGGGCTTGTCACCGACGCGCGCGATGCGCGCCTTGGGCACCTTGATATCCTTGGCCCACAGGTCGTAGGCCTCGTCGTCGGTCTGATACACCGTGACCCATAGACGGGCGGGATCGAGTCCGAATTCCTTGGTCAGCAGTTCCCAGGCAAAGCGGATGGCGTCGCGCTTGAAGTAGTCGCCGAAGCTGAAATTTCCCAGCATCTCGAAGAATGTGTGGTGTCGCGCGGTGTAGCCGACGTTCTCCAGGTCGTTGTGCTTGCCACCAGCGCGAACGCAGCGTTGCGACGTGGTTGCGCGAACAAATGGCCGCTTTTCCTTGCCGAGGAACACGTCCTTGAACTGCACCATCCCGGCATTGGTGAACAGCAGCGTCGGATCGTTGCCCGGGACCAGCGGGCTGGTAGGGACGATGCTGTGCCCCTGACGCTTGAAATAGTCGAGGAAGCGCCTGCGGATTTCGTTGCTTGTCATGGACTGCATAACCGTCGGATCTCGAAATTCGGCCGCCATGAAGCGGCCGTCAAATTGTTCCGGATTCTATTGCATTCCCCGCCGCCGCAGCGGCGTCATTCCCGCTCGTCGGTGCCTTTAAGGACCTGGTGCACGACCTCGGCGGAAAAACCCCGGCTGGCCAGGAAGCGCGCCTGCTTGCCGCGCTCCTGGAGCGACCGCGGCATCTTGCCGAATTTCTTGTTCCACACCGCCCGTGCCGCTTCCACTTCGCCCGCCTTTAACTGCGCTTGCGCTGAAGAGATCGCGTCATCCGACACGCCCTTTTCGCGCAGCTCGTGGACGATGCGCGCGGCGCCGAACTTGCGCCGCCGTGTGGTCGTCAACTGCTCGACGAAACGGGCCTCCGAGAGCCAGCCGCGCTTTTCCAGCTCGTCGAGCAGCGCGTCCAGCGCGTCGGGATCTTCTGCAAAGGGTTGGAGCTTGGCCTGCAGTTCCTGACGCGAATGTTCGCGCCGCCCCAGCGCCTTCAGTGCCCGGGCGCGCAGGCTGGAAACTATAGCCAAGTTGGCGCGCTACTCCCCGGCGACGGCCACCTGCGCCAGCGGCTTCTCGGCCACATGGGCGCGGATCTTCGCCTCGATCTCTTTTGCCATCTCGGGATTGTTCTTGAGAAAGTCGCGGGTGTTGTCCTTGCCCTGGCCGATGCGGTCCTTGCCGTAGCTGTACCACGCGCCGGATTTCTCGATCAGCTTGTAGAGCACACCCAGTTCGACGATCTCGCCTTCGCGCGAAATGCCTTCGCCGTAAAGAATGTCGAATTCGGCCTGGCGGAACGGTGGCGCCACTTTGTTCTTTACCACTTTGGCGCGAGTCTCGTTGCCGATCACCTCCTCGCCCTTCTTGATGGAGCCGATGCGGCGGATGTCTATGCGCACCGAGGCGTAGAACTTGAGCGCGTTGCCACCGGTGGTGGTCTCCGGGTTACCGAACATGACGCCGATCTTCATGCGGATCTGGTTGATGAAAATCACCAGCGTGTTGGAGCGCTTGATGTTGGCGGTGAGCTTTCTGAGCGCCTGCGACATCAGCCGTGCCTGCAGCCCCATCTGCGGTTCGCCCATCTCGCCTTCGATCTCGGCTTTCGGCGTCAGCGCTGCCACCGAGTCCACTACCACGACATCCACCGAACCGGAGCGCACCAGCATGTCGGTGATTTCGAGCGCCTGCTCGCCGTTGTCCGGCTGCGAGATCAGTAATTCGGAAACGTTGCAGCCGAGTTTTTGCGCATATTGCGGATCGAGCGCGTGTTCGGCGTCGCTGAACGCGGCGGTGCCGCCGATCTTCTGCATCTGCGCAATCACCGACAGCGTCAAAGTTGTCTTGCCCGAGGACTCCGGTCCATAGATTTCGACCACACGCCCGCGCGGCAGACCGCCGATGCCCAGCGCCAGATCCAGCCCCAGTGAGCCGGTGGACACCACGTCCAGGTCCTTGGCAACATCCTTCTCGCCAAGGCGCATGATCGAGCCCTTGCCAAACTGTTTTTCGATTTGCGACAAGGCGGCCGCCAGCGCCTTGCTTCTGTTTTCATCCATGCGTTTCACCTCTTTTTTTGAAGCGGCCATTATGGCATAAGGCACAGCGCCGTCAGAAGGCAGAATTTTTCCCCGTTTTCAAATACCTGCGATCGAATTCAGGTCACTTCGAGCAACACCAGCACACCTTCCAGCGCATCGATGACGGACTGCCTGCGCACAGCGTCGCGGTCACCGGCGTAATGACGGATCACGCTGTGCGGAGGCGCGCCCTTTTTCTTGCCCCAGGCCAGGCACACCGTCCCGACCGGCCTTCCGGGCGCCCCGCCATCCGGACCGGCGATGCCGCTGACCGCCAGCGCCAGGTGGGCCTTGCTGTGCGATAGCGTGCCTTCGATCATCTCGCGCACCGTCTGCTCCGACACGGCGCCGAATTTTTTCAGCGTCTCGCGGCGCACACCCAGCATCTCGCGCTTGGCGTCGTTGGTGTACGTGACGAACCCGCGATCGAACCACTGCGAGCTACCCGGCACCATGGTGACGACCTGCCCGACCCAGCCCCCGGTGCAGGATTCCGCCGTGGCCAGCATCAGTTTGCGTGCCTTCAGCGCATCGCCGACTTTTCCCGCCAGTGCGTAAAGCTCTGCGTCCATTGATTATCCGAAAAGAAATTTCCAGCTGGCCACGCACAGCAGCGTGTAGAAGGCTGCCAGCAAATCGTCGAACATGACACCCAGACCGTTGCGAATGTTGCGATCGATGTAGCGTATCGGCATCGGCTTGACAATGTCGAACAGCCGAAACAGCACAAACGCGAATCCCTGCCACAGAGGCGTCGCCGGCGTGAAGAACAGCACCGCCAGAAAAGCGGTAACTTCGTCCCACACCATGCCACCGTGGTCATGCACGCCCAGTCTCCGGCCGCTGACATCGCACGCCCACGCGCCGACGATGAACATGCCGGCAAGCAGCAACAAAAATGCCTGATTGCCGAGGCGCGGCGCCAGCCACACATACATCGGCAGCGCCAGCATTGTGCCCAAAGTACCGGGCGCGAACGGGGACAGGCCGACACCGAATCCGAACGCGATGAAATGCGCCGGGTGCGACATCACGAATCGCAATGACGGCCGCGTGTAAACATCAGCGGAAGTGATCGAAACCTCCACCTTTTACGCTTATCGGCTTTCCGGCCTGATCTACGACCACCACATCTTTGCCAGCAACAACTTTCCCTATACGGGTCAATGCCAGCCCCGCCCGACCCGACAATGCCTCGATCTCGGATCTGCGTCCCGCGAGCGCGGTGAAGCACAGTTCGTAATCATCGCCGCCGGTCAGGATCGCCCGCGTCACCAACGCCTGACCCCGCAGCGGCATCAGCTCGGCAGAGCACGGAACCCTCGCGAACTCGATTTCCGCACCGATCCCGGAGCGCTCGCAGATGTGTCCGAGGTCGGCTACCAGTCCGTCGGAAATGTCGATCGCGCTGTTCGCGACGCCGACCAGCATCCGGCCCAGTGCTACCCGCGGCGCCGGCCGGTCCAGCCGCGACAGACAGTGCGCTAATAACGAACCGCGCAGCCTGAGGTCGCCCTTGATGTGGGCAACGGCGGCGGCGGCATCTCCGACATGTCCGGAAACCCAAACATCGTCGCCCATTCTGGCGCCGTCGCGCCGCAACGCGCGGCCGTTCTGGACTTCACCCATTACCTGAACGCAGATGTTCCTCGGCCCGCGCGCGGTATCGCCGCCGATCAGGTCCACGTCGTGTTCCGCGGCAAGCGCGAAGAACCCATGCGCAAAACCTTCGAGCCAATCTTCGTTGGCTTTCGGGATCGTCAGCGCCAGCATCGCCCACCTCGGCGTTGCGCCCATCGCCGCGAGGTCGGACAGATTAACCGCGAGCGCCTTGTAGCCGAGCGAGTCGGGCTCCACGTCGGGGAAGAAATGCACGCCTTCGACCAATGTGTCGGTCGAAACGGCGAGTTCGTTCCCGGGCGTTGGCGCAAGCAATGCCGCGTCATCCCCCACCCCGAGCAGCGTATGCCGCGCCGGGCGATTGAAAAATTTGGTGATGAGATCGAACTCGGACAGCATGGCTTGCCTGGCACCTGTGTCAGATGTTGCGCCACCTCGGGAAAACATCGTTCCGATTTTATTGCTTCGGCCGGCGATTGTCCGCTACCTTCGCGGCCTCTACCACTCTAAACCTTCACCGCAAAGTCGCAAAGGCGCAAAGGGAACGCGAAGAAAAGCAAAAAAAAGAGGGTAAAGGCTCGATGGCACTAACTTACGAAGTTCTGTTCCCTCCCTCGCTTGCGGGGGAGGGTTAGGGTGGGGGTGAATTTTGCACAGGCACGGCAAGCATGCCCCCATCCCAACCTTCCCCCGCGAGCGGGGGAAGGAGTTTACGAGGCGAGGAGCCGCTTAAGGTAGTGCCGTTGGGGTAAAGGCTCGCTGTCTGTTTGATATGCCGGATTTCGTAACCGCGAGCTTCGTAAATGTATGGTGCATCGCCTGGTGCTTTTTTACTCCGGCGCCACGTCGAGCCCATACCGTACTATTGCCGCCGTGGCAACAAGATACTTTGTACCGTGTCCCCTTTGCGTTCCCTTTGCGCCTTTGCGCCTTTGCGGTTAAAGGGGTTTCAGCTTTTGCATGAAGGCCTGGTACTCGTCTTCCTTCATCGTAAAGCTGTGCTCAGGCAACGGAAATCGCCCCTTTTGCACGTCTTCCTGAAAATCGGCGAGCGCCTTGCCGATAATTTCCCAGCAGTTGGCGTAGCGCTTCACGAACTTCGGCGTGAAGCGATCGAACAGTCCCACCATGTCGTGCAGAACCAGATTCTGGCCGTCGCAATGCGGGCCCGCACCGATGCCGATGGTGGGGATGGACAGCCGTTCGGTGATGACTTGCGCGACGCGATCGGGGATCGCTTCGAGCACGATGGCGAAACACCCGGCCTTTTCCATCGCCAACGCGTCTTTCAATAATTGCACGCCGGTTTCCGCGCTCTTGCCCTGCACCTTGAAGCCGCCGAGCTTGGACACCAGTTGCGGTGTCAGGCCGATGTGGGCCATGACCGGCACGCCGGCCTTCACCACCGCTTCGGCCATCGGCGCGAAATCTTCCCCGCCCTCGAGCTTCACGACATCGGCGCCACCTTCCTTGAGCATACGCATGGCGTTGTTGATCGCATCGGCCGCGCAAGCGTGATACGCACCCAGCGGCAGATCCCCCACCACAATTGCCCGCTTCGCGGCGCGCGAGATCGCCTTGGCGTGATGGATCATCTCGTCCATCGTCACCGGCACGGTGCCGGAATAACCCAGCGCGGTCATGCCCAGCGAGTCCCCAATCAGGATGCAGTCCACCCCGGAACGGTCCACCAGTTGCGCCGTCGGAAAATCCACGGCGGTGACCTGGAACACCTTCTCGCCCCGGTCTACCTTGGCATGCAGATCGAAAATCGTGAGTTTCTTCGGTGCCGCTGCTTCCGCCATGTTTCTCTCCCCCATCTTTGTATATCCAGAAAAATCTATTTAGCCACAGAGGACACAGAGATCACAGAGGAACATCAAGAGGAAAAAAGATGCGAGGGTTAGAACCGTTCATTCGCTGATGATCCATCGCAGTGAAAGGTAGCGACACAGGTTCGCGAACAGTCACCCTTTTTATCCCACGTTCGTTTTTCTCGTTTTTGTTTTTCCTCTGTGATCTCTGTGTCCTCTGTGGCAAATGAATTTAGCTGTTCTGCGCAAGCCGTGCGCGGACCTCATCGGGCCGAAGTTCGGCGGCGAGCTTGTCGAGCACCCCGTTGACGTACTTGTGCCCGTCGGTACCGCCGAACGTCTTGGCCAGTTCGATCGCCTCGTTGATCACGACTTTGTAAGGCGTTTCCAGATGGTCCCGCAGCTCGCAGGCGGCCAGCAGCAACAAGGCGTGCTCGACCGGCGAGAGTTCCTT
>JANOGP010000131.1:0-8153 GCA_031406075.1 Betaproteobacteria bacterium | reverse complement strand
AAATTCCAGATCGCCAGCGTGCTGCCGGAGCTGAGCGTCTACGACAATATCCTGCTTGCGCTGCAAGCGCAGGATAGCCTGGCGACGCTGCTTTTCTCGGGCTCCCGGCGCGCGCTGGACATACAGGTGACAAAGACGCTGGCCCAGTTCCGCCTGGAACACAGAAAAAATGACCTGGCCGGAGTTCTCTCGCATGGCGAGCAACAGTGGCTGGAGATCGCGATGGCGCTTGCCGGCAATCCCAAGCTGCTGCTGTTGGACGAACCTACTGCAGGGATGAGCGCGCAGGAGCGCCGCGCTACCGGCGAGTTGCTGGCACCGATCAAGCAAATCTGCTCGCTGCTCATCGTCGAACACGACCTGGATTTCATCAAGGATATTTGTGACTCGCTGACGGTGCTCGACCAGGGCCAGGTGGTCGCAAGCGGCCCTACTGCCGAAGTGCAGAACAGCGAGAAGGTCAAAGAGGCGTATCTGAGCCATGCCTGAAACCGCGTTGCTCGATGCGCCATTGCTCGACACTGAAGGTCTTTGCACTTACTACGGGACCAGCCAGGCACTGTTCAACGTCTCGCTCAAGGTCCCGTCGCGCGGCGGTGTGGCGATACTGGGACGCAATGGCGCCGGCAAGACAACGCTGCTCAAGACGCTGGCGGGCGATCTGCTTCCGGCGCGGGGGGCGGTACGATTCGACGGTCGCAATGTCGCCCGGCTGCCGACCGAACGGCGCATGCGCCTTGGCATCGGTTACGTCCCCCAGGAACAAGGGGTGTTCGGCAGGCTGACCGTGCGCGAAAATCTTGTCATCGGCGCGATGACCGACCCCAGTGGCAAGGAGCGCATGGGGGAAATGCTCACGCTGTTTCCCATGCTTGCCAAGCGCCTGTCCCAGCAGGCCGGTACCCTTTCCGGAGGCGAGCGTAAGATGCTCGCCATCAGCCGCGCATTACTCGGCAGGCCCAGCCTGCTCATGCTCGATGAACCGACAGAGGGCGTATGGCACGGCGTGGTTGAGGAGATCGCCTCTCGCTTGGAACAGTTGTCAAAAACAATCGCCGTCGTCATTGTCGAGCAGCACGTCAAAATGGCGCTGCACGTCTCGCAGTACTGTTACGTCATGGACCGGGGACAGATTGTGCTCGAAGGCACGTCGGCGCAGGTTCGCGACGACCCGGAGCTGATTCGACTGCTTGCCCCCTGAAACAATGGGCAGACCAAACCACGTCGCACGACCAAAACCTCTCACATAAAAGGAGAACATCATGGCAGTGCAATATCCGACGCCGGAACAAATCTGGGACGCCGCTGAAGAAGTCGGCCTTGAACTCACCGAGGACGACGTGAAGTCCTACCTCGGGCTGATGAAGCCCAATATCGACGCCTATAACATCGTCGACGCGATGCCGGATTATCTGCCGCCGGTAAAGTATCCGCGCACGCCGGGCTATTTCCCGGATGCCTCCGAGAATCCGCGCAACGCCTGGTATGTGAAAACGTCCATCAAGGGCGCGTCGTCGGGTCCGTTGAAGGGGAAGAAAGTAGCTATAAAAGATAACGTCATGGTGGCAGGCGTGCCCATGATGAACGGCAATTCGATCCTAGAGGGCTACGTGCCCGATATCGACGCCACGGTGGTCGCGCGCCTGCTCGATGCAGGCGCGGAAATCATCGGCAAGACGCACTGCGAGTCTTATTGCATTTCCGGCGGCAGCCATACCGGAGCGAAAGGCCCGGTGCACAACCCTCACAAGATGGGCTATTCCGCCGGCGGTTCGTCTTCGGGCAGCGCCGTAGTGGTCGCGTTGGGCGAAGCCGACCTTGCAATCGGCGGCGACCAGGGCGGCTCGATCCGCATGCCTTCTTCGTGGTGCGGCACTTACGGCATGAAGGCCACGCACGGACTGGTGCCTTACACCGGCGTCATGCCGATCGAGATCTTCGTCGACCACACCGGACCGATGACCGCGAGCGTGACCGATAACGCGTTGATGCTGGAGGTGATCGCCGGTCCGGATGGTTACGATCCGCGCCAGTACGGTACGCCGAAGAAACTGAAGTACTCGAAGATGCTCGACGGTGGAGTGAAGGATCTGAAGATCGGCGTGGTCAAGGAAGGTTTCGGCCGGCCGGAATCGGGCGCCGATACCGATGCAAAGGTGAGGAAGGCGGCCGAGATGTTCAAAAAACTCGGCGCAAAGGTCGAGGACGTTTCCATTCCGGCGCACCTGATAGGACCGGCGTTGTGGACGCCGATCGGGATCGAGGGCATTACCCAGACGATGATGTTGGGCGACGGCTACGGCCTGAGCCGGCCGGATCTCTACGTGACCAGCCTGATGGACAAGTTGCACGGCTGGGAACTGCGTGCGAACGAGTTGTCCGAAACGACCAAGGTGCTGACGACGCTTGGCGTCTACATCAAGAGATATCACGGAAGCCACTACTACGGCAAAGCGGTGAACGTCACCCGGCGGCTGGTCGAAGCCTACGATGCCGCGCTGGGTCAATACGACCTGCTGCTGATGCCGACAACGCCGATGAAATCGCAACCGCTGCCGGCGCCCGGATGTTCGCGCGAAGAGTATTTCATGCGGGCGCTCGAAATGATTGGCAATACCTGCCCATTCGACATCACGCACCATCCGGCATTCTCGGTTCCGTGTGGCATGAGCGAGGGCCTGCCCATCGGCATGATGCTGATCGGCAAACACTTCGATGAGGCGACAATCTACCGCGCGGGGTATGCGTTCGAACAGGCGGAGGATTGGAAGAAGATGTAGCCGCGTCGCGTTGCGGACGCGACAGGGGCGAGGGACGAGGGGCGAGTAAGTTCGAAGTGCTAAGACGCTCTAAAGCATTTCACTCGACCCTCACTCCTCGTCCCTCGCCCCTGCTCTTACTGCGCCGTCCATCCTCCATCGATCGAGTAAGCCGCGCCCGTAATTGACGCGGCCGCATCGCCGGCGAGGAATACGGCCAGCGCGGCGACTTCCTCTATTTTCACGAACTCCTTTGAAGGCTGGCGTTCGAGGATCACGTTCTCGATTGCGTCTTCGCGCGAGATGCCGTGTTCGCGTGCACGATCCTGGATCTGCGTTTCCACCAAGGCCGTCCGAACGAAGCCCGGGCAGATCGCGTTACAGGTAACCCCCTTTCCCGCGGTCTCTAGCGCAACGGTCTTCGTCAATCCGACCAGACCGTGCTTCGCGGCGATATACGCCGATTTGAACGGCGACGCGACCAGGCCATGTGCGGAGGCAATGTTGATGATGCGGCCCCATCCTTTTCTTTTCATTTCGGGAAGCGTGGCGCGGATCGCATGGAATGCCGACGACAGGTTGATCGCGAGGATCGCGTCCCACTTTTCGACGGGGAATTCATCCACCGGCGCCACGTGCTGGATGCCGGCGTTGTTGACCAGCACATCCACGGCGCCGAAGCGCCGCTTTGCCTGACCGATCATTGCCGCGATTTCGGCGGGTCTGGCCATGTCGGCCGAGGAGTACAACGCGCTTACCTTGTGTTCGGAGGCCAATCCGGCGCGCAGTCTTTCGATTTCCGCCGCGTCGCCGAAGCCGTTGAGCATGACGTTACAACCCTGGGCGGCGAATGCCCGCGCGATGCCCAGACCGATGCCGCTGGTGGACCCGGTAATGACTGCCGACTTGCCTTTCAACATGCTGTGAGGGCGAATTCGCGTCTGACGTTGCAACGCAGTCTAGCAGAAGCCATGCGGCGGCCGGACTGGCGGGCGCCGTTCAAGGCCGATGGTCGGGGGCCGGTATTTTCTCGCGCAACTTGCCCACGAACTCCGCGATTTTCTCAACGGTCTCTTGGCTCTGGTCCACGTGAGGCGAGTGCGCGCAGCCCGGGAGCATCAATGTTTCCACGGGGCCGCTTACCTGTCTCGTAATCGCCTCGACTTGGGCAACAGTGCCGTATTGGTCGTCCTCGCCCTGGATCAGCAGCACTGGGCAGGTGACACCGGGCAGGAACTGCTCGATGTTCCAGCGGCGAAAGGCCGGGTGCAGCCAGATATCGTTCCAGCCGCGGAACGCCGATTCAGCATCGTCGTGGCGGCGTGCGAGCTTCGCCGGCAGGTCGGTGTTCTCGAACGCGACCTTCGCCTCGGCGATGCTCTTTACCGCGATGTCCTCGACGAATACGTGCGGTGCCAGCAGCACCAGGCCGCGGACCGGCCCAATTCTGGCGCCGGCATGGATGAGCGCGATGGAAGCGCCGTCGCTGTGACCGATCAGAACCGGGTTACGGATGGAAAGCGCGTCGAGCAACTCCGGCAGGACTTCCAACGCCTCCCGGTGCATGTAGTCCACGCTGCGCGGCTGTGCAAGGCGGTCGGACTTGCCGTACCCGTATCTCGAATAGACGATAGTGGTGCAGCCGGTGGCATGCGAAACCCTTTCAGGAAAATCCTTCCACAACGCGACCGACCCGAGACCTTCATGCAGGAACACCAACACCCGAGTGTCCGCGGCCACGCCAGGGCGCGGGGCAGGATCGATCCGGGCATACTCGAGACGATGGCCGCCGGCGTGTAGAAACACTCAGATTCCCAGATGTCGCTGCAAGGTTTCCGGACTGTGACGCAGTTGGTCGCTGGATCCTTCGAACACCACGCGGCCCTTGACCAGGATGACGTTTCTGTCGGCGATCGCGGAAACCGCGGAGAAATTCTTGTCTACGATGATCGCAGCGATTCCGGTATCGCGAATCTGCCGCAGGATGGACCAGATCTCACGCGCCACCAGCGGCGCCAGTCCCTCCGTCGCCTCGTCGAGTATCAGCAGTTCCGGGTTGGTCAGCAGCGCTCGCCCGATGGTCAGCATCTGCTGCTCGCCACCGGAAAGTTGCTGGCCACCGTGATCCAGGCGCTCGGCAAGCTTCGGAAAGGTGGCGAGCACGCGTTCGCAGGTCCACTCGCGCCGGCCATTCACTCCCGGCCGTGCCGCCATGAGCAGATTCTCCCGCACGGAAAGATTCGGAAACACGCCGCGCCCCTCCGGGACGTAGGCGACGCCGGCACGCGCGATTGCGTACGGCGCCGTCCCCGCCATGTTCTTTCCGCGTACCTGGACGGTTCCCGAGCTCGGCGGCAACAGACCCAGAATGCTCCGGATCAGCGTGGTCTTGCCCATGCCGTTGCGTCCCATCAGGCCGATGGTCTCGCCACGATGCACCACCAGATCCACACCGTGCAGAATATGGCTCGCCCCGTAGAAAACGTGAATGCCCCGGGCCTCGATCAGCAATTCAGGCATGTGCCTAAACCTTTTTCACCGCAAAGACGCAAAGGACGCAAAGAAAGTGAATTCGTGATGAAACCGCGCACAAATGGGTGGGCCAACGAGGTAACCATTGCGATTCCTTGTTCACGGGCTGCCGGATCTCCACCTTTTTCACCGCAAAGACGCAAAGGACGCAAAGGACGCAAAGAAAGTGAATTCGTGATGAAACCGCGCACAAATGGGCGAGCCATCGAGGTAACCATTGAGATTCCTTGTTCACGGACTGCCGGGTCTCCGGATTTCATTTTTTTGTTTCCCTTCGCGTCCTTTGCGTCTTTGCGGTGAGTGCGCTTCTCATTGCATTTCCCCGAGGTAGGCTTCCTGCACGGCGCGGCTGGAGCGGATCTGCGCGGGTGTTCCGGACTCGAGCACCTGCCCATTTACCATCACGGTGAGCCTGTCCGCCACCGCGAATACCGCGTCCATATCGTGCTCGATCAGCAGAATGGCGTGGTCTTTGGTCAGTTTCTGCAGCAGTTCGACGATGCGCGCCGATTCCTCCGCCCCCATTCCGGCCAACGGCTCGTCTAGCAGCAGCACGACCGGGCTGGTGGCAAGCGTCATCGCAATCTCGACCTGACGCTGCTCTCCGTGCGAGAGCGCCGCTACGATTGCGCCTTCGCGGCCCTCCAGTCCCGCCATTGCCAACGCGCGCTCGGCGGCCTGCGAAACCGTGCGGTAACGCGAAGCCGGTTTGAAAAATCGCATGGAGCTCGGCTCCCGGGACTGCGCCGCGAGGCGGCAATTCTCGAACACGGTGAACGGCAGGAATACATTCGTCTTCTGATAGCTTCTGCCTACGCCGAGCCGCGCAATCCGGTCGGCGCGCAGGCCGGTAATATCGCGCCCGCGCAAGCGCACGCTGCCGCCGCTCAAAGGCAGGTCGCCGGAAAGCAGGTTGATCAGCGTGCTCTTGCCCGCGCCGTTCGGGCCGATCACGGCATGCAGCTCGCCGACGTTGCAGGCAATCGATACGTCGCGGACAGCGGCCAGTCCGCCGAAGTAGCGCGCCAGTTGGCGCGTTTCCAGGATCGCCTCAGCCATCGGCGGCTTCCTTGTTGCGCGCTCTCATGCTCGCGAGGCCGACCAGTCCGCGCGGCAGCAACAGCGCCACCAGGACGATCGCGATCCCCATCGGCAATTGCCAGTGCCTGGTGAGCGACTGGAATCCCAATTCGAGCAGCATCATCGCGAACGCGCCCACGATCGGGCCGACCAGCGAGCCCATGCCCCCAAGGATCACCATCATCAACACAGTCCCGGACAGATGCCAGCCGAGCATGTCGGGATTCACCACGCCGAACTGCGCCGCGGAAAGATAACCCGCCATGCCGGCGAGCATGCCCGCAAGTACGAAGCTGGCGAGCTTGTAGCGGAAAGCGTGGAAGCCGAGCGAACGCATGCGGCCTTCGTTGACGTGAATGCCCGAGATCACGTGCCCGAACAGGGAGCGCAGCACCACTCGCAAGAGAAGGAACACCGCGATGAACAACGCGAGAACGACGAAATAGAAGTCGCCGAACTTTTCCAGGTCGAACGGCCGCCAGCCGAAAATGCTCGCGTCGGGGCGAAGGTAGATGTACATGCCGTCCGACCCGCCGGCGATGCCGGTGTCGTGAAAAATAAAATGCAGCATCTGCGCAAAGGCGAGCGTCACCATGATGAAGTACACGCCGGTGACGCGCAGGACCATGCAGCCGATGATCAGTGCCAGGGCTCCCGCGCCGGCCACGGCGAGCGGCAGGCTGGCCCAGAAGTTCGCAGCCTCATATTGCGGCGTGCTGAGCGCGAGTATGTAGCCGGATATGCCGAAAAATGCGGCATGTCCCAGGCTCACCAGGCCGGTGTAACCCACCAGCAGGTCGAGGCTCATGGCGAAGATCGCCATGATCATGATCTTGGTGACGAGCTGGACGGTGAATTTGTCGGCCATGAACGGCAGCACGATGAGCGCGACCAGGCACACGATCATCGCTGCGGCGGTGATGCGTCCCCTGCCCGTCACAGCTTCTTCCCGAACAGTCCTTCAGGCCGCCACAACAAGACGGTGGCCATCAGCACGTAGACGCTCATCCCGGCAAGTTCCGGCAGAACCCTGAAGCCGCCGATCTCGATCTCCAGCACCTTGCCGAACGTATCCACGAGGCCGATCAGCAATGCGGCGACCAACGCGCCTTTGACCGAGCCGATGCCGCCGATCACCACGACGACGAAGCAGATGATCAGCACCTGCCCGCCCATGCCGGGAAACACCGACGAAACCGGGGCGGCGATCATCCCCGCAAACGCGGCCAGCGCCACGCCGAGGGCGAACACCAGCCGGTACAGAAGCTGGATGTTGATGCCAAGCGATTGCGTCATGTCGCGGTTGGATGCCCCGGCGCGGATCATCATGCCGAGCCGTGTGTGCTGGATCAGCCAGTACATCAGCACCGCCAGGACCACGCACACGCCCGACATCCACAAGCGGTACACCGGATACTCGAGCGTGTCGGTCAGAGGGACGGATGCGGACAGGACATCGGGAACCGGCACGCCGTGCACATCGTCGCCCCAGACGATGCTGCGCAATTCCTCGAAAATCAGGATCAATCCGTAAGTAAGCAGCACCTGATAGAGATGATCGCGGCGGTAGAGGTGCCTGATCAGCAGCCACTCCAGCAGCATCCCGAGCAGCACGCTCAGAACGATGCCGAGGGCGATCGCCGCCCAGAAATTGTCGAGGCGGCCGGACAGCGACCAGGCGAGATAGGCGCCGATCATGTAGAAGCTGCCGTGCGCCAGATTGATGATCCCCACGATGCCGAAGATCAGCGTCAGCCCGCTCGCCACCAGGAACAGCAGCAG
>JANOGP010000121.1:0-1944 GCA_031406075.1 Betaproteobacteria bacterium | reverse complement strand
ATAGATCGCCGCCCGCAACGCGTAGGCCCAGAAATCGCCCGGCACGTTGACCTTCTGGACCTGGATCAGCGCCTGTTCGTACTCGCCCTTCCAGTAGTGGTTCCAGGTAATGGGTTGGTAATACCAGTCAGGGTGAAACGGGCTGAGCGCGATCGCCTTCCTTATCATCGCGATACCGCGCTCCCGTTTTGCGACGTCCGACATGTTTGCGTATGCGGTGTACACGCCTACCCAGGCGAGCACATCCGCATTATTGGAATTGAGGGCGACCGCTCGCTCGGCCTCGGCAGAGAACGCGTCGAGATCGTGCCGGAAGAAGTACGCCGCCGCCAAGTGCGTGTGCGCCGGCTGACTGGTCGGATCCAGCTCGACCGCGCGCTGTGCAGCCTTGACCGCGCGATCCAGAGAATTGGGCCTCGGATTGAATCCAAATGCGTGCTCCTCCACGTAAATTTGTGCGAGTTGCGCCCACGCCTCCGCGTAGTTCGGATCGAGCTTGACGGCCTGTTCGAGACAGTCGCGAACCCTCGCGTGCTCCGACACCATGAAAGTCCTGTAATGGGCATACGTGTGGAGCACGCACTCGTAGGCGTCGAGGCTGGCCGTTTCCTTTCCCTTGGACTGCTCGAACGTGACCCGTGAAATGACGCCGTAGGCGTCCCCGATAGCGCCCACGACCCGTTCTGTGATCTCGTCCTGCACGCTGAACGACTTTGCGCTGCCGAGATCGCGATCATAACTTTCCGCCCAGAGATGCGCACCGGTGCGCGCATCCAGCAGCTGCACGGTCACCCGAGCGGTGTTCGCCTCCCTGCGAACGCCGCCTTCGAGCACGTATTTGGCGCCGAGTTCGCGGCCCACCTGTCGTACATCGACCGCCTGGCCTTTGTACTTGAACGTCGAGTTGCGGGAGATAACGAACAGGTTCCGGAACCTGCTCAGCTCGGTGATGATCTGCTCGGTGATGCCGTCGGCGAAGTATTCCTCTTTGGCATCGCCACTCATGTTGGTGAAGGGGAGGACCGCAATCGAGGGGCCGGCGGGCATTGCGAGTACAGGGTCATTGGATGGCGCAGCCTGGTCCCCAGCGGGCTTCTGCGTCTTCCAGACCGCACCTACCGCCAGCGTTACCACAATTACCGCAACGGCGCCGAGTGCAACAGCACGACGCCGAGGTATCTGCCTAGCGCGGGGCATCCCGGCCCTCGCATTCAGTAGCACCCGATACGCCCGCACCGGCTTGTTGATGTTCTTGACCTGCTGCTCGCCTATGAATTTGAAGGCGAGCGGCAGTTTGCCCTCCACCTGGTCGTAGGCCGTGCCGGAGATGCAAATCCCGCCCGGCTCGGCCAACTGCTGAAGCCGGGCGGCGACATTGACGCCATCGCCGTAGATGGTCCCGTCTTCCTGCTCGATGACGTCGCCCAGGTTGATGCCGATGCGAAACTGCATGCGCCGGTGCTCGGCCAACTGGCTGTTGCGCTTGGCGAGTTCATACTGAATTTCGACGGCGCAGTCCACTGCTTCCACGGCACTGGGAAACTCAGCCAGGATGCTGTCGCCAGCGGTGTCGATCAATCGCCCGCCGTGAGCCTGGATGCGTTCGCGGAACAAGGCACGTGCGTCATTGAGCGATCGAAGTGTGGCCGCCTCGTCATCGGCCATGAGCCGCGAGTAGCCAGCGGCGTCGGCGGAGAGGATGGCGGCGAGTTTGCGGTGGGTGGGCATCGAAACTCAGCGGTTCTCTTCAGGGATGGCTAGCCCCGCCTTGCGCAGGCCATCGACCATATGCCGTACCGATTGCTCGGACTTGAACCACATTTGTACATACTTAAGGGGGTCCTTTCCGAAGGCGGGATTCAAGGAAAGCGCCTTATCAAGCTCTGCTTTCGATCGATCCAGTTCACCCAACTGTGCATAAAGAACGGCCATCCAGATGTTTGA
>JANOGP010000123.1:0-5100 GCA_031406075.1 Betaproteobacteria bacterium | reverse complement strand
TTCCTTTCGCATCGCGAGCTGATGCAGAGCGCACGCGAACGCGGCGCCGCGGTCGCACGCCTGTCCAACCCCGCCATAGGGGGAAGCCTGCTCAACGAAGCCGACGGCCTCGCGCTGGTGGCGCGCGCCGGCGTGCCGGTGGTCGGTTACCGCCTGTGCAATTCCGCGGACGAAGCGGCGGCGGCTTTGGCCGAACTGGGTGCTCCGGTGGCTGTGAAAGGCTGTTCATCCGATGTGGTGCACAAAACCGAGCTGGGGCTGGTGCGTCTCGGTCTCGGTGACGAACACGCCGTGCGTGCGGCCTTCCGCGACATGGAACGCACGCTGCGCGGGCAGGGTGTGAATTTCGATGGCGTAATCGTGGCGAAGATGGCGAGTGGCCGGCGCGAGATGATGATCGGTGCGCGCATGGATCCGGTGTTCGGTCCGGTGGTTCTGGTCGGAGATGGCGGCAAATACGTCGAAGCGATGCCCGATGTGCAGGTGTTACTGTCGCCATTCAACGACAGCGAAGTGAAGGCTGCACTCGCCAGGCTGCGCATCGCGCCGCTGCTGGCAGGTGTGCGCGGCGAGCCTGCATTGGACGTGGAAGCGTTCTGTGAGGCCGTTCTGGCGGTTTGCCGGCTGATGATGAATCCCGAATCGAGGGTGGCGAACCTCGATCTCAACCCGGTGCTGGTCGGCGCGAAGGGGGAGGGATGTGTCGCGCTGGATGCGGTCGTCTATGCGGCGGTGACGGGTGAAAAGTGAGGGGAGAGGACTGAAAATGTGGCGCCAACTTGGAAACTTCCAGGCGCACGACCGGACGCTGTGACCCGGCTGCCATGCTTGCAAATCTTCCACGCAATGGAAGAACTGCAAGGGCGAATCCGTCGTTCGCGATGGCCACCGTGTGCTCCTTCTTCAATAAGGCGGCAGGAGCCGCCGCGCCACGTGGATAAGCACGACGGCCAGGAACACCGCGTTTCGCGCCAGGCCCACACCGGGGAGGACGCCCGGGGGCCGCGCAGTCTTGCCGGTTTGGATGGCTTGCGCCACGGCAACCGCCAGCCCTTCCATCCATGCGCGCGATCGTGGCCACTCCCAAAGTCCCTCGCGCCACGCCGCTGGAATGCCTTCGCGCCCAACGCCGCTGCCGACGATCGCGCCGACGATGGCCGCGGTGGTGTCGGTGTCGCCGCCACAGCGGATGATCTCGCTCACGGCATCGCGGTAGTGCCGGGGATGGCTGAGCCAACAGTGCAGGGCGATGGGCACTGTCCGATAGATGTAGCCGGAGACCCCGCGACCGCACCCGAGCTGAATGGCGAACTCAAGCGTCGACTGCGCGGTGGTCACGCTTTTTTCCACCGCGAGCAGGAGCGAAGAAAAGTCGTTCTTCGTGCTCTCGCCAGCGGCTTTGCGGTAGTGCATTAAGAAGCTGGATGGCTCATTTATGCCGCGCCGTGCGCACCAGGCGGCGAGCGCGACCGCGAGCGCGCCCTGGAACGCCTTGGGGTCTGAATGTGTGACGACGGTCGCAGCGCGCACGAAGCGCGTGAGCGACTCCACGTCATCGATGGCGGCGCCGAGTATTGCGCTGCGCATCGCCGGGCCGTTGCCGGCGGAAAACACTCCGCTGCGTGCGGGCGAAAAACCCAGCCACAGCTTGACGATTGCGCGTAGCGTCGCAAAGCCGATGCCCGCGGGCAATCCCAGCAGCCAGCCGCGCAGGCGGCGGGCGAAAGCGCGGGCAAATGCATCCGCATCCTCGGGATGCTCGCACAACGCGAGTCCGACCATGCAGGTATGTTCGGTATCGTCCGAGACCATGCCGCGGCCGAGAAGAAAACGGTGTCTGCCGGGCTCGCCAAGCAGGCGGATGCCGCGCCGCCTCGACAGGCCTTCATAGGGGAGTCCCATCGCGTCGCCGACCGCGCAGCCGAGAATTGCGCCCGCCACGGCATCCGCTTGCATCTTTGTCTGCCTCCGGTTTGAATCCACTATGCGTCCGGGTGCGCCTGAAGTCTTTCGGCCCGGCCCATCATCTCCCGAAAAGACTCACACGACCAAATGGCCGACCCGTTCGGAAATTGCGATTGTGGCTTCCATCCCGGAATTGAATTCCAGGAAATCGGATTCGATCCCATCGCTGAAAATGACGCCTTGGCCAGCCATCAGTGAGCGCAGTTTGAGTGGCGATTTTGCGTCAACGGTTCCGAAAACCAGCGACGCCTGGGTGAAGCGGCTCGGGAACGGTTCGCGCACGGCGAAGCGAAGTTCGGGTGCATCCCAGGGCAGCGGCTTGTACAGCGTTGCGATCGGTGCGCCGAGCGCCGATGCCACGGCCATCGATCCGGCGACCACGCTGCGGATCCAGGCGGTCGAACCGAGTCCGGTTGCGACGATAAGCCCGCTCGAAGACTGCACTTCCGAGCGCGCGCCGAGGGCGATCTCGTAACGCGCCGAAGTGTGGCTCTTCGGGCCGATGAACAGGTCGTTCACGGCCAGTAGCCGTTGCCCGTCCGACAAGCGCGCTTGCGCCATGGTCACGCTCCGGGTGCTGCGACGGTCGGCGAGCAATTCCGCAAAGATGCGCTTCAGATCGGCGGGCTGGAACGGAAGCAGCAGGCCGTCGTAGCGTCCCGGATCGGGATTGATGCCCACCAGGGGCTGGCCGTCCAGGTATTTGAGGGTGTTCGCGACCACGCCGTCCTGGCCCAGCGCGAGCACCAGGTCGTCGGGGGCGAATACGAAATTGGGCACCAGCGTGCGGTCGATCAATTGGTAGCGCCCGTACCCGCTCAATACCTCCAGGATTGCCTGCCGCGCCTCGCGATAGGCTTCGTGCTCCCGATGGTAGTCATCGAAGTCGCCTCCCAGGCGCTCGACCACATAGCGCGCCTGGGACGGGCTCTGGTGCCGTGCCAGCAGCTCCTCCAGGCGGGTTTGCCGGGTGACCATGACGACCTTGCGCTCAAGTTGCGCCACGCGGGCTCTCCTTTTTCGCGCCTGCGGCGAGCAGGCTGTGCAGCAGCTCCGGCGAGACGTTCAATTCGCCGATCCGTTCCGCGCGTTCGGCGATGCTACCGAAGGCCTGCGCGATCAACTGGCCCGGTTCCATGCCGGCGGCGGCGAGCGCCTGCACCACCCGCGGATCGGCGCTCTTCAGCGCGTCAACCACGGCCTGCAGGCGATGTGCGTCGGCCTCGGCCAGAGTGCGGAGGTTGGCCGCCTTTTTTTCCACGAACGCCTTGCGGGACTCTTCCAGCGCGATGCCGGCCTGCATGTCGGCCCGCTCCAGTTCGTGTTTCTTGCCACGCACACTGGTTTCGGCTTCCATCTGCGTCTCGCGGATGCGCCGCTTTTTTTGCTCGACCGCGATCTCGGTATCGAGCTCGTTCTCCCGGATTTTGCGTTCCCCGTCCACAGAGGCGCCGCGGCGCTGGAAAATGGCCTCGTCCGCCGTCTTGAGGATCGCTTCGCGCGCTTCGGCTTCGAGGGCACGAGCTGTTTCGGCGGTGGGCTTGACCGCGAGAATCGACAGCCCGAGCAGTTCGAGGCCCAAAGCTGCGATTTCGGGATGCGCGGAGAATTGCGCGGACACCCGGGCGGCGACGTCGTCCGCGCCGCGCAGGGCCTCGCGCAGGTCGAGCGCGCGCAGCGCCTGCTGGATCAGAAGCCGGGCAATGGCCACCACCCGTTCGGGCAGTTTTTCCGGATCGTCCGACGCGTAGGTCCGGCCATCGGTCTTCAGCGCATAGTTGAGCAGGCGCGCCGTGTCCTGCGCACGGATGATGCGGTAGGTTGCCTGGCCCTGCACCGTCACGGTCTGGAAGTCCACGGTCGCCACTTCGAACATGAACGGGCAATCGCGGCTGCCCAGCGGCACCGCGACGAGCGAGGTCCTGGGCGCGAAGTAGAAAAACGACAGGCCGGTCCCCTCGCGCGCGATCCGACCGTTCCGGTATTCGATCAGGTAGGTATTGGGCGGGACCTTGACGAAGCCGATGCCAAACATGGTTTTCTCCTTTCGGTCTGGTAAATCCCGGTTGTCCGGGTTAGTTAGTCGTACAAAACAACTAACTAGTAAGTCGCACAGTACAACTAATATGCTATGCTGTCAACAGGCTTTCCCCCCTCCCAGGCGCCTGACATGAAACGATCCGCGATTTCCCGCCGCGACGGCGACTTCCCGCGCCCGCTGACCACCGTGGATGTGGTGATTTTTTCGATTCGTGACGGGAGACTGAGCGTGCTGCTGGTCAAGCGGCCGACCGATCCCGGCGGGCCCTTCCCGGGCCGGTGGGCGCTTCCGGGCGGATTCGTCGACGTCGGTCGCGATCGCGATCTGGAGAGCTGCGCCATGCGCAAGCTTCTCGAAAAGACCGGTGTCAGGAGCCCATATCTGGAACAGCTCGGCAGCTGGGGAAGCGCCAGGCGCGATCCGCGAGGCTGGTCGGCCACGCACGTTTATTTCGCGCTGATTTCATCCGCCGGCGTTGCGCTGCAGACTGGGGGCAACGCCCGGGAGGCGACCTGGTTTGCCGTGAGCGGGCAGGGGGTCGAAACCAGGCTCGCGTTCGATCACCGCGAAATCCTGGCGGCGGCCACTTTGCGGCTGCGGGCGAAAGTCGAGTACACGTCCCTGCCGGTGTATCTCGTGGAGGAGCCGTTCACCCTGAGCGATCTGCAGCGGGCCTACGAAGTTGTTCTCGAAAGGCCGGTCAACAAGGCGGCGTTCCGCACGCGGCTGTTGTCGGCCGGACTGGTCGTGAGCAGCGGTGAGTTCCGTGGCGGCAAAAACCGGCCCGCCAAACTCTTCCGGTTGGCGAAGAAGCGGGCCGCGCCGGTTTTCTTTCCGCGAACGTTCAGTCCAAGGGAGGCCTGAATCCAGGTGCGCCGTGACGCGGCGATGACCGGCGCGCTTACCAGCTCCCCGACGCGCCTCCGCCTCCGCTTCTGCCGCCGCCTGAGAAACCGCCGCCGCTGGAGAAACCACCCGACCTGCCGCCACCGGGGCGAATGACCACGCCGCCGATTTCGGCGTAGCCCTTGTTCTTGAGGTCCTCGCGTGCCTTGCGATACCAGGGCAGGCGGGAAACGATGACCTTGGTCAGC
>JANOGP010000020.1:0-6066 GCA_031406075.1 Betaproteobacteria bacterium | reverse complement strand
GAGGCACGGCAACCGCATCCCGCCGTACAGCGAGACCATGACTTACGTGCCGCGGGTGATGAGTTACTACAAGAAATACCGCACCACGTCCTAGTCCTTCCCCTTCACCGCCGCCTGTTTCGAGTCCGTTTGATTCGCGGGTCTTGCGGCGGGCACGTACGTGAACCGCCATTCGCTGTAGGTCGCCTTGCATTCGAATTCTTCGTACTTCCTCGAAAAACCAGCTCGATTTAACGGTTCGGCTTCGCAGTCAGCTTCAACGCGGCCTCCCCGTTCGGATATCTACGAAAAGAACTTGCGTACCCGAGCACCGTGGGCGTAAAAACCCGTTTGTCGTCCTCCCGCAGATTCGACGGATTGCAGCGAAATGGGGCCAGGGACGATGAACCCGAAGGTTTCAAACTGGGGAAACGGGGAAAAAAGAACGAACGCATCAACAATAGGGAGATCACGTCCATGAGCCGATCGGATTTTTTTCAAAGACTTAACCGCTATCTCCAGATTGCGCTGCACTGCGAGCGTACCGGCCAGGCGCCGCAGGAAGTGCTGGATCAGATCAAGCACGCGCAGCAGGTCAATCGGGAACGCCGCCGCCTTCTCACCGCAATGGGTGCCGGGCACCATCGTCACCGCCCTGCCCGGAACGCTGCGCAAGGCGCTTGCGGCACCCGCTGTGAGCGGCGGAGTGGCAATAGTCGGCGCCGGGCTGGCCGTACTTTTCTGCGGCTATGCACTGGCCGGCAAAGGCGTCCGTGCGGACCTGTTCGAAGCCTCGAACAGGGCAGGCGGGCGCTGCTTCTCGCTGCCCAACTTTTTCCCCGGCCAGGTCGCAGAGCGCGGCGGCGAATTCATCGACACCGGCCACGTCACCATGCGCGGCTACGCCAACGCCTTCGGCCTGACCCTGGAAACCGTAACCAAGGAACCTGGCGAGGTGGCCTATTTTTTCGACGGGCGTCATTACAGCGAGGCGCAGGTCGTCGAGGAGTTCCGCGCCTTCGTGCCGGCGCTGCAGGCCGACATCAAGAAACTTTCTCCGCCCACCGCAACGTCGTTCACCGAGGACGACAGGATTCTCGACTACACCAACCTCAAGGATTATCTCGCGTCGCGTGGCCCCGGCCCGCTGATCAGCAAGGTACTGGATGTGGCGTACACCATCGAGTACGGCCTGGAGATCGAGAAGCAGAGCTGCATCAATCTGCTGCTATTCATCCATGCCGACCGGCGCGCGAAATTCCGTCCTTTTGGCGTATTCAGCAACGAGCGCTTTCACGTCGTCGAGGGCAACGACCGGATTGCGCAAGGGCTGGCGGACGGGCTGCCCGGCCAGATCGCCTACGAACGCAAACTGGTCAAGGCGCGCAAACTTTCCGATGGGCGCATCCGCCTGACGTTCAACAATCGCGGGAAGACCGAGGAAACCGAGCACGACGCGGTGGTCCTGACGCTGCCTTTTTCGGTGCTACGCGATGTCGAGCTCGACGCCAGCCTCGGGCTGCCGGACTGGAAGCGTTTCGCCATAGACAACCTGGGCTACGGCACCAATTCGAAAATGATGATCGGCTTTTCCGGCCGCCCCTGGTATCAGCTCCACGGCAGCAATGGCACGTCCTACAGCGATCTCGCCAACCATCAGAACACCTGGGAAACCAACGCCATTCGCGCCACGCCGAACTCTGCAATCCTGACCGACTACTCGGGCGGCAACCGTGGCGCGGCGCTCAGCCCGAACCGGGTTCAGAGCGAGGCCAGCCGTTTCCTGGGAGATCTTGATATGGTTTATCCCAATGCCGGCCAGTACGCCAGCAGGAACAGGCAGGGGCAGACCCTGGTGCACCTGGAAAACTGGAGTTTGAATCCACTGACCAAGGGGAGTTATACCTGCAACCAGCCGGGCTATTTCACCACCATCGCCGACAACGAAGGCAGGCCGGTGGACAACCTGTTTTTCGCAGGCGAGCACACCAGCTCGTTCTACGAATGGCAAGGATTCATGGAAGGTGCGGCACTTTCCGGCCTGCGCGCCGCAGGACAGGTTTTCGCCCGCCTGCGCGGGGAGTAATCGGGCGTTTCAGTAAAAGTCGCTACGGGACACCCGTGGCGTCGTGCCTTTATTTGTCTCAATTCGTTCATCGGACCATAAAGCGCGACCCCACGCATTCGCCTGCGTTGGGACGGCCCACATTGGTTGTGCGCCCCGGCTCGATCAAAGTCGAGAACTTTGAGTTGATTTACGCTCTCAGCAAGCCTGAAAAGATGATTTAAACGCCGAGATGGACCGCCGTGACTTTCTCAAGCGTTCGACGCTGTTTTCCGTGGGTGTGGTCACCTCCACCACATTGCAAACGCTCGCCGCACATACCGCCTACGCAAAGGAAAACAAACCCGACGGGCGCGCGAAGGGCGAGGGTTACGGCAATCTCAGGCCGGCGGCCGATCAGAACGGCGCCCTGATCCTGGCGCTGCCCGACGGCTTTCACTACACCACGTTCAGCAGGACCGGCGACCCCATGAGCGACGGCTTCGCGACTCCGGCCATTCACGACGGCATGAGCGCGTTCAAGGGTCCCGACGGCACCATTCGCCTGATCCGCAATCACGAACTGCGAAACGCGGCCGGAAACTTCGCTTTCGGCGTGGTCGGACCGGCAGCCACTCGCTACGACGCACTGGCAAGCGGCGGCTGCACCACCGTGGACTACGACCCGAGGCACAAGCGCATCGTGCGCGATTTCATCAGCATCAACGGCACGCTGGTGAACTGTTCCGGCGGCCGCGCCTACAACGATGCGGGCTGGATCACCTCCGAAGAGACGACCAGCGGCCCGAACAACGGCTACGGAAAAAAACACGGCTACAACTTTCTGGTGCGCGCGGACATCAATGCCCCGGAACCGGCGGTGGCATTGACTGCGATGGGTCGGTTCGCGCACGAGGCCGCCGTTGCCGACCTGCAGAGTGGCATCGTTTACCAGACCGAGGATTCCGGCAGCAACAGCGGTTTCTACCGGTTCCTGCCGAACGATCCGGAGCGCCTGATCGCGGGCGGCGTGCTGCAGATGGCCAGGATTCGCGGCATCAACGGCTACGACACCCGCACCAACCAGACCGTGAGCGCGGAACTGCCTGTGGAGTGGGTCACCATCGACAACCCCGATCCGGATCCCATCACCTCCTCCACCAGTTGTTTCGCACAGGGCCTCGCCAAAGGCGGCGCGCGCTGGAATCGCCTCGAAGGTATCTTCCGCGGCGATGACGGCACCATGTACTTCGTCTCCACCAGCGGCGGCAACGCGGCACGCGGTCAACTATGGCAATTCATTCCCAGCTTCGACGGAGGCGGTACGCTGGTGCTGGTATTCGAATCACCGAACAGCAGCGTTCTTGATTCACCTGACAACCTGTGCGTGACGCCAAGCGGCGGAATTCTGTTCTGTGAGGATGACGCCAGCGGCGACAGCGACACTCATCCGCTCGCCCCGGGGATCACCGACATCAACCGCCTGGTCGGTATGGGCCGCACCGGCGAACCGTTCGAATTTGCAATCAACATTTTCAGCGACAGCGAGTTCGCCGGAGCTTGTTTCAGCCCGGACGGGGAAATTCTGTTCGTCAACATCCAGGGCGGCAACAGCATCGGCAGCGGCATGACCTGTGCGATTACCGGTCCGTGGCGCCGTGGGGCGCTATAACACAAACCGCACGAACCCGGATCGATCCAGGCCCCGCCCATGCGGGGCTTTTTCTTTTTCTAGCCACCGGATCGCGTTATATTGTCGCCATGAACCTCGAGCGCATCACCGTCGAATTCCATGCCGAGGAAGACCGCCTGATGATGCGCGTTTTCTTCGACAAGACATCGGAAATCCAGTTCTGGCTGACGCGGCGGCTGGTCAAGCGCGTCTGGCCGGTGCTTCTGCAGATGGCGCAGTCAAAGCCGGACATCCAGCTTCAGCCCAGTCCTGAAGCACGCAAGGCGTTGCTGGGATTCCAGCACGAGAAAGCGTTGCAGGAAGTCAAGTTTACCCAGGCCACGCAGGAACCCGGCCGCGAGCACCCGCTGGGAAGCGCGCCAATGCTGGTGAGCAAGGTGCGCGCGCGCCGCAATCAGAAAGGGCAGACGGTGCTATCGCTGTCGCCGCACGAAGGCAACGGCGTGGATCTTGCGCTCGGCGATACGTTGCTGCATGGCGTCCTGAAGCTCATGCAGACCACGGCGTCGAAGGCGGAGTGGGACCTCACGCTCGCGGTCCCGGCGCTGGCGCCCGCCGCCGAGGAAGAAACCAAACGCACCGTCAACTGAGACGCGGCTGCGTCGTTCTCGCCGGCAGGAACCCCGTTGATCGCGCCCTTGCCTTCTCTGCCTGCCACCACCCGCAATGCAGCGGCCTTGCTGCTGGCCGTGACGCTGTGCGGATGCGCCACGTTTCGCAGCTACGACGCAGAACTGAACCGCACCATCAACCTGGCGGCGAGTGGCAACCTGGACGGCGCAATCAACCTGCTCGAGCGCACCAACAAGCGCGGCAAGAAGGACCTGCTCTATTACTTCGAGTTGGGAGAACTGGAACGCCTCAGGAACCGCTACGACGAAAGCAGGAAAGCCTGGATGGAGGCGGACGCGCGGGTGCAGGCGTGGGAGAGTACGGCGGCCGCCAACCCCGACAAGCTGGCGGGCAACGTGGCGAGCGTCCTTATCAACGACAAGGCGCGGCCCTACGAGGGTCACGACTACGAGAAAGTCATGCTGACCACGCGGCTCGCGCTCGATCAGCTGGCCCGTGGCGATTTCGATACCGCGCGCGTGGACATCAAGAGGACCCATGAGCGCGAGACGGTGATCGCGGCCCTGCGGGACAAGGAGCTGCGAAAAACCGAGGAAGAAGCAAAGAAGCGCGGAGTGCAGAACAGCTTCAAGGAACTGAACGGCTATCCGGTGCAGTCCATCGATAGTCCGGAAGTGAACGCGCTGAAAAACAGCTACCAGAGCGCGTTCAGCCACTACCTCGCCGGCTTCGTTTACGAGGCGCTGGGCGAACCGAGCCTGGCGGCGGCCGGCTACCGGCAGGCGATCGAACTGCAGCCGAACCGGCCGCTGCTGGAACAGGCGCTCGCCGGGCTGGATGCGCGCGCCGCCGCCCGGGAAGTGGGTTACACGGACGTCCTGTTCGTGGTCGAATCGGGCACGGCGCCAGCGCGCAAGTCACAGCAGTTCAATCTTCCCATTCCGCAGGGAAACCGGCTGCTGATAGTGCCGGTGTCCTTCCCGGTCATGGTCCCGGCGCAACCGGCTTTCATGCCGGCACAGTTGCAGATCGAAGGCGAAAACCCGATAGACGTCGTCCCTATCACCAGCATTGACCTGATGGCGCGCAAGGCGCTGCAGGAAGAGATGCCGGGAATCGTGCTCAGAGGTATCATTCGCTCGACCGCCAAGGCAATTGCACAGAACCAGGCGGGAAAGAACGATGAATCCGGGCTGGCCGCGTTCGCGATTGCGATCGGCTCGATAGTCACGGAGTCGGCCGACGAACGCGGATGGCGTACGCTGCCGGCGCAGATCGCGATCGCGCGAGCGCGCATACCGTCGGGCCAACATACCGTCACGCTGCAGACACCGGATGGCGTGCGCAGCGTGCAACTGAACCTGGCTGGCCGCTATACCGTGGTAGGCTTACGTCTGCTCCGCAGTGAGCTTTTTGTGCAGTCCCCGGAAGGGGTGACCCCTGGGGGCGGCCGGCAATCGACTGATGCCCGAGCCGCACCGGCACCGTCAACTGATGGCAGACCGGAAACGTTGGAACAGCAGCCCCGCACGATGGAGATCTCAAAATGAACCGTACATGGACGATCATCGCACTGCTGGTGGTTGCGCTCGGCACCGGCTGCGCCACCAAGAAGGGCTTCGAGAAGCCCGGCTTTTCCTTCGGTTGCCCGATCGGCGACGCGAAAGTAAGCTCGATGGAGGATCTGGTCAAGCTCAAGGTCGTACAGGAAGGCAAGCGCACGACTATTGAGGCGACCGAGATGCGCTGCACGATGACCGGCGATCTGTATAAGGTT
>JANOGP010000348.1:0-2767 GCA_031406075.1 Betaproteobacteria bacterium | reverse complement strand
GCAGCGATGCACTGCTCACCAGCCGCATCAAGGGGCGTCTGACGCAGAACAAGGAGGTCGGCGCGAACCATGTGAAAGTTGTGACCGAGAACGGCACGGCGTTTCTGATGGGGCTCGTGACCCGGGCCGAAGCCGAGACCGCGGCGCAGACCGCCGCGACCACCGGCGGCGCGCAAAGGGTGGTCAAGGTATTCGAGTACATCGACTGATATTCGAGGTCACCAGCAATGAAAAAAGCCCCGTTTGGGGCTTTTTTCTTTTTGGCCGCGGCCATTCAAATTCGTCGGGCACTGCGCTGCTGTTCCAAGGTTGGCTCCCCGGCCGTTTCGTGGCCCGCGAACGGTGAAAAACAGTCTTTTTCCATGCTTCCAGCGATGATCAGACGGCTGCGGCAAGCACGGCCCCTTCACCCGCCTGTATCATGGCGCCTCTTGGACCTGGCGCCATGATTCACCATCGGTCTTTCGAAATGAAAATATGTTCTCCCGACGAGCTGCCGGCGCGGGCAAGCGCGCTTTCGCGCCCGTTGGTTTTCACCAACGGCGTGTTCGACGTGCTGCACCGCGGGCACGTCACTTATCTTGCCGAATCGCGGGCACTCGGCTCGAGCCTGCTCGTGGCGCTGAACTCGGACGCATCGGTGAAACGGCTTGGCAAGGGGCCGGACCGGCCGATCAATACGCTCGAAGACCGCCTGGCGGTAGTGGCCGCATTGGAAAGCGTGAGCCTCGCGACATGGTTCGAGGAGGACACTCCGCTTAAGCTCATATCCGCTTGGCGTCCCGATGTCCTAGTCAAGGGCGGCGACTGGCCAGTTGAAAAAATTGTCGGCGGCAGGGAAGTGGCAGGCTGGGGTGGTAAGGTTGTTTCCATTCCTTTCCGGTTCGAACGTTCCACCACATTGCTGATCTCCCGCATCCGCAACTCCTGACTCATCATCTTTTCTGAAGGAAGCTTCAATGTCTGCCAGACCGCGTTTTGTGCGTGACACGTGGGGACTGATCAAACCTTACTGGTCCTCCGAAGAGCGCTACTCCGCCTGGATATTGCTCGCCGCGGTAGTCGGCCTGACACTCGCCATGGTCTACATGAACGTCCAGTTCAACTCCTGGTACAACGAGTTCTACAACGCGCTGCAGGAGAAAAACAAGGGGGAGTTCTTCCGCCTGATGCTCCGTTTCGGAGTCCTGGCGGCCATCTACATCGCGATGGCGGTTTACGCCTTTTACCTGAACCAGATGCTGCAGATTCGCTGGCGGCGCTGGATGACCGACGTTTACCTTAAACGCTGGCTCGCCGAGCGCACCTATTACCGCATGCAGCTCACCGGCAGCCATGCGGACAATCCGGACCAGCGGATTGCCGAGGACTTCAAGATGTTCGTCGACGAAACCCTCAGCCTGGCGCTCGGCTTTCTCAACGCCGTGGTCACGCTGGGGTCCTTCATCGGTATCCTGTGGGTGCTGTCCGGGCCGCTGGCGATTCCGTACGACGGCCACGACATCATCATCCCGGGCTACATGGTCTGGGCGGCGTTGGTCTATGCAATCGTCGGTACCTGGATGACCCACAAGATCGGCAAGGCGCTGATCGGGCTCAATTTCAATCAGCAGCGCTTCGAAGCCGACTTCCGGTTCTCGCTGGTGCGCTTCCGCGAAAACAGCGAAGGCGTCGCGCTGTATGGCGGCGAGGAGGACGAATTCAGGAATTTCCACTCGCGCTTCGGAAACGTGGTCAACAACTGGTGGCGCATCATGAAGCGCCAGAAGATCCTCAACTCTTTCACCATCGGCTACAACCAGCTGGCTGTAATCTTCCCGTTTGTCGTAGCCGGCAACCGCTATTTCGCCGGCACCATCCAGCTGGGCGGACTGATGCAGATTTCGAACGCTTTCGGACAGGTGCAAGGTTCGCTGTCCTGGTTCATCGGCGCGTATAACAGTTTCGCTTCGTGGAAAGCCACCGCCGACCGCCTGCTCGGCTTTCACTACGCGATCGAAAAGGCTCGCGACGACATGCAGCAGCAATCCGGCGTGCAACAGGCGCAGGAGGACAGCGAAGACCTGGTCATCGACAACGTTGCGCTCAGCCTGCCCAACGGCCAACCGCTGATTTCAGCGTCCAACGCAACCATCAAGTCTGGGGATAGCGTGCTGATCTGCGGGCCCTCCGGTTCGGGAAAGAGCACGCTGTTCCGGGCCATCGCCGGGATCTGGCCATTTGGAAACGGGCGAATGCGCATACCGGCAGGCTTCCGGGTCCTGTTCCTGCCGCAGCGGCCCTATTTGCCGCTCGGCACGATTCGCGACGTCGTGAGCTATCCGGCTTCTCCTGCCGAATTTTCCGACGAGCAGATCAAAGAGGTGCTGAATTCAGTCGGTCTGCCGCAACTTGTGGATCGGATCGACGATCACCAGCATTGGTCGCTGCAACTCTCGCCCGGCGAACAGCAGCGCATCGCCTTTGCGCGAGCCATGCTGCAAAAACCGGCTTGGTTGTTTCTCGACGAGGCGACTTCGGCGCTGGACGAGGCTGCGGAGGAAAAACTCTATCGGCTGCTGAAAGAAAGGCTGCCCGGCACCACCATCATCAGCATCGGCCACCGGCCGGCGTTGATCGCCTTTCACTCGCGGCGGCTGGATCTGCTGGAAGACGGCAATGGCACCCGCGTGCTCGCCGCGGCCTAGAACCATGAAAGACCGTTTAAAAAGCGTTGACGCAAGGGCGCAAAGGAGAATGGCACCTCACCCCCCGCCCTCTCCAGCTA
>JANOGP010000347.1:0-10201 GCA_031406075.1 Betaproteobacteria bacterium | reverse complement strand
ACCAGGATCTGGTCGAACTGCGCGCCCATCTCCCCGGCCAGCGACGGGTCGGAAGCCATCGCGTGCCAGTAAAGCAGCAAGTCGTCGTAGTCGAGCGCCTGGTTGGCGAGCTTGCGCTCCACGTAGGCGCGATACAGCCCGACGAGTTCTTCTTCCCAGTCCGCACACCACGGGAATACCGTGGCCAGCGTATTCGCGAGTGGCGCACGGGTATTGACCCGGTGCGAATAAATGGCGAGGCAGGTGTCCTTGCGCGGAAAGCGCTTCGCGGCCTTGGACAGACCCAATTCGTGGCGCACCACGTCCATCAGGTCGGCCGCGTCGCCGCGATCCAGCACGCTGAAGTTCGCATCGAGCCCGACTCGGGCCGCATGGTGCCGGATGAGCCGGTTGGCGATGGAATGGAACGTTCCCGACCAGGGCAGCTTCACCGCGAACTCGGCGCCCATGCCCACCTGACCGGTCTTCTCCGCCAGCATCGCCGCGACGATCCGTTGCGCGCGCCGCGTCATCTCCTGCGCCGCGCGGCGCGTGAACGTCAATAGAAGGATGCGCTCCGGGCTCACCCCCTCGAGGACCAGGTGCGCGACGCGGTGCGCAAGCGTGTTGGTCTTGCCGGTGCCTGCCCCGGCGATGATGAGCAATGGGCCGGCGCAGAAATCTCCACCTGCGTCGCGGTCGCCGAAGCGCGCCGCTTCGCGCTGCGCGGAATTGAGCCGTTCGAATACGGACGCCGTTGCCACGCCGCCCACTATAGGCGATAGCTGTGTTTATATCCAGCCCTCGGAGCCGGCGGCCGTACATCGAGTCCTTATACGTCCAGATCGTGAAAGCTACCGGGGCGATTCGTCAAACGCAGATCAGGCTAACAGTGGGCGGGCCTCGCGGAATCGTATTGTTTATGCGCCGATACAGCCTGGACCACGCCATTCACTGCCACCCTCGGCGACACGCGGGTCCAGCAACCTTCAGCGCTTCATCATCTCATCGCGACGCATCATCATTTCCATGGCGTTGTCCATCATGTCGAGGCGCTTCTCGATCATGTGCTGGCGCCGCTTCTCGCCCTCCGGCATTGGAGCGCCCTGTTTTGCGCCGCCGCCCATCATGCCCATGACCATATCGTCCCGGGAGCTTTTCATCCCCTGCATCATTTTTCCCATTTGCTTGCGGTGCTCCTTGAGCAGGCGCTGCCGTTCCGCAGGGTCCTTGGTCGCGTGAAGTTTGTCCATCAGGACCCGCATGTCCTTCAGATGCGCTTCCATCTGATCGTTGTGCATTTGCATTCGATGTTCGTCGAACTGGTCCATGTGCGACATTGAACTTTCTTTGTCAGCCGGGAACGCCTGGCCTGCCAACAACGCCGAACTTAGTGCAATTGCGATAGCTGCCTTTTTCATGTGAAGTCTCCTCTAAAGTGCCGTCATGCCCTGTTTAGAAATGGGCAACCGTCGTTAGTCGACACGCCTCGCGAAACGCTGCAAGGTGTGTGTGCCACTTCGGGCAATCTCGCAATTCACAGGTTGCGCCGAAGACCAGGAGATTTTTTGACGCAGATCAACTGCCGCGTATTTACGGCAGGAACCGCGGCGACTGACTGGAGATCAAAATTGGCAGTGCCTTGGGCGGTCTCGAAGGAAAAAATGCAGGGAAGGGTTCTACCGATCGAATCGTGTGGCTCGCAACGCTCACTTCCTCACCGCCAGCACCCCATCGCCGATCAACTCCGTGGCAAACCCGGCGTGCCGCAAACGCTTCGCCACTTCGTTAGGAACATCGCGTCCGCTGGTAAGTTTGTTCGGGGTGCCGGTGTAATGAAACAGCGTGCCCTTGCGCTTGAGCACCCTGGCCAGGTGGTCATAAAAGACTTGCGAATAGAGTTCCCCGGCAATGCCGAAACGCGGCGGGTCGTGCAGGATCGCATCGACCGACCCGCTTCGCAGCATGGCGATTCTCTCGGCAATATCGCCCTCGGTTAACGTCAATCCGCTGCCGATCTCAGGCGACCAGGGATTGAGGCTGCGCAGCCAGATAACGTCGGGATTCTTCTCGTAAGAAAGGACCTGCGTGGCGCGGCCCAGCAAACACCATGCGGCGAAATAGCCAAGGCCGCCGCAGGTGTCCAGAATGACCTTGCCACGCGGTTGAATCAGGCCGACTATGCGTTCGGCATCAGCGTAGGGCGAGACTTGCGCCGTGGGTAACATCTTGATGCCATCGATTTCGAACGTCGGCGGCCCCCACTGCGTCGGCACCAGCTTGATCAGTGACGTGGTGAATCGCGCCACCGGCTGAAAGCTCTCGCCATCCCAGTGGTAAACGGTTCTGTCCTTGCAGGTTTCAAGCCAAGGAAAGCGATGACCTTGCCAGATCCATCCTGCAACGCCCACCTCGACCGTCGTCATCGAACGATCCAGGTCCAGCGAGCACTCGACCTTGGGCGCACCGGCGCGCGCCCCCGCCTGCATGGTTATGTGCACTTTCAGGGTTAGTAGCGGCCCCATCATTGCCTCGTCCAGCATGACAGTTGGTGAGCCATGGCTAGTTCCGAATTCTCTCTCGTAACGAGTCCGCGAACTCGGTGTCGACTGGAAAGCTGCCGGACAAACAATCAATAACTTTCAAGACAGGGCTGTCCCCATTAATTCAGACAAGGGCGCCGAAGAACCTGGGACGTGATTCGTTGGAGGTGGAAAACGACACGCGACGGATCCTGTGTTTCGAATCCGCCGCGTTGTTTAGTCTTGCTTTGGCTCCGAGGCAATTACTGTACGAAGTTTCTGACCAGCCGGTTGAACTTCTCGGGATTTTCCATGAACATGAAGTGGTTGCCGCCCTCGTTCTCTTCAAAAATCTCCACTTGAGCGCCGGGAATCTGTCTGGCGACCCATTGTTGCGATTTCCAGCCGACCAGGCTGGTCTTCGCGCCGACCACAAGCGTAGGAATGTCGATGTGCTTGAGCAAGTCGCGCCAGTCGTTGGTGGCATGGTCGAAAAGCAGATCCGCCGCGTACTGGCGCGGCATCTTGAGGTTTTGACGGATCACCCAGGCCAGCTCGTCGCGGGAGTAACCCGGCGTGTACATTCCGGTGATAAAGCCTGCGGTGGTCTTTACGCCGTCCGGACCGGCCAGCGCGTTGATAGTGTCGTAGAGAGACACAGGCGTAAAGATTGCACCCGCGTCTTCTTTATCTTGGGCCGACCAGTTCGGGTTGCCGGTAATCATCGGCATCTGATCGATGAGCAGGATTTTCGACAGCCGATCGGAACCGTAAAGCTCCCAGTATCCCCAGATCACCGAGCAGCCCATCGAATGCCCGCCGATTGCGACATTGCGCAGCCCCTTGGCAACCAGGAACTCGTGCACGTCGGCGGAGAGCCGCTGAATGCGATAACCGTGGTCCGGTTTGTCGGATTCGCCATGGCCGCGCATGTCGATGGCGATGACGTGATAGTCGGCGCTTAGGTCCGAAAGCTGGTGCTTGAACTGCGCGGCCGTTTGCGACCAGCCGGGAATCAGGACCAGAGGCTTGCCCTTGCCGGCCTCGATGTAGTGCAGACGCACGTTGTCGCTGGTTGTGAAATAACCTTCCTTTTGCGCCGCAGTCGTGCCTGGAGCCATGGTCTGGCATGCGCCGAGCACTAACAGTGAAAGAAACGCCACGGCGGCCTTCACGCCCGCCATGTATGACATAGGCCTGAACATTTTTCTCCTCCTGTATCGTTGTTGGACTGCTGCTGCAAGCATACTCGTTAAAGGATGAAGCGCCAGTAAGAGCGGTGGAGCGGATAAACCCAAGACTCAGGATTCTTTTCTATACCTTACTTTCTATACCCGCTCGACGGGTGCCCTCGAGGGGTACTCAGGGAAGGGGCGGGCCTGAGTGCTGAGAAAACCCAAATGGCCGCAGAATCGCTTCAGGAGCAGCGGCGTAGCGAATTGCCGCGCGCGCATTCAGTGCTTGCGGCGTGGCGGCTCGCGCACCGGGCCCGGATCGTCGTCCGGCGGCAGTATGGGAGGTTCTTCTTGCGGCGGGACTACTGATGGCACATCGTCGATGGAAGGCGGCACGGGCGGCGGCGGCCGGTCGTGGCCCGGATTGGGGGTCGGGGGTTCGGGTATTTGGGCGACCAAAGGGTCAGACCAAAAGGTCGGCTCCTGTTTCCTGCGTGGATGTGTCCGGCCACGATCAGACTCAACGTCGATTAGTGCAACACGGTAGCCCGCGCGGCCCGCCGAGACGGGAAGCAAGGTGATACAAAGCGCCGGGGTATTCGATTCGAAGTGGGCCACGGGATAAGCCTAGTCCAATCCTTCCAAGAATCAAAGACTGCGCAACCCCGCGCTTCGTCTGTTATTCCCCTCACCCCTTTCACCTGTTTTTGGCGTTAGCCATCGATGTATGCGACGGCTTCGATTTCCACTTTCAGACGCGGATCGACCAACGCACTTACCTCCACTAACGTGGAGGCCGGCCGATTCTCGCCGAAATATTCGATTCGCTGCGGATTGATGAGCGGGCGCTCGGAAATATCGGTCATGAAGATCGTGACTTTGACCACCTGCGCCGCGTTCGCGCCGGCGTGGCGCAGGCAGGCGTCCACGCTGGCGAGCGCAACACGGAATTGCTCGACGGTGCTCTCCGGGATGGTCCCGTCCTGCTTGAATCCGACCGCGCCGGAAACCCAGACGTGCCGGTCGGCACGCACAACGTGACAGTAGTGGCTGACCGGCTTCGGCTGGCCGGGAATGAGATGGCGTTCGATCATTGGAGATGTCCTCATTGGTCAAACCTGCGTTTCACTTCTGTCTTTCCTCTTCCTCTTCGCCTCGACCCCGTTGTTTTTCACCCTTCACTCATTCACTCATTCACTTATTCACTCGTCACTTGTCACTCGTCACCGCTCCTGACCTCACCGCCCTGCTGCGCGGCGACGCGGTCACGCCCAGAGTTTCCGCGACGCGCAGCACTTCACGTCGCTGTTCGTCGGTCAGGCGATTCACCGGCGGGATTGAGCGTCCGCAATCGACGCCGAGCCGGGCCGAGAGCACCGTCTTGCACACATCGGCCGGCGCGCCGAACATCCATACCAGGTCCACATATTTGCGCACCTCGTCCTGCAGCGACTGCGCCAGTTTCATGTTGCCGGCCTCCCAGGCGGTGAAAAGTTCAGCGTAGTGCCACGGCGCAAGTGAAGGCGGCGCGTCGATCGTGCCCACCGCGCCCATGGTGAGCGCAGGCAATGGAAACGCCCCGTTGCCGGAAAAGCAAATCAGCCCCATGTCGGCGAACGCACGGATCTGGGAGAAATCCGGCGCCGAGTGTTTGAGGCCCTTCAGCGTCGGGATCTCGCGCGCCAGCTTTTCCATCATCGCCGGGAAGAACTCGACCTGCGTGAGCTGCGGCAGGTTGTAGACGAAGAACGGAAGCTCGCCCGCCGCATCGGCAACGGCCTTGTAGTACTCGATGATGGAACGCTCGCTGCTGCGGAAGAACAACGGCGGCAAGCAGCACACGGCGGCGCAACCCGCCGCCCGGGTGGTCCTCGCCGCCTTCACCGCGCTGGCCGTACTCATGGCGCCCACCTGCATGATGACCAGCGCCCGTCCCTTGCACGCTTCTCCCGAGATTTTTGCGACGGCGTCGCGTTGCTCATCCGTGAAGATCGGCCCTTCGCCCGTGCTCCCCGCCATCCAGAACCCGCCGCACCCGTGCGAAATATTGTCATCGAGAAGCGCGCGCAAGGCCTTCTCATTGATTCGCCCATCCTCCGCAACGGGCGTAGGGGCAGCAGGGAACACACCTTTGAATTCAAGTTTCATTTTGGGTCGTGGCTTATTGGAAAACTCGCGAAAAAGTCTACCAGCCTGAACGCCATTCCAGTTGGGCCGGCACTAGCGGGCGATCTGAGAACGGCGTTGTTTCGCTGATTGTCGAATGACCTGCTTTCATTTCAGTTCCAGAAATCGTAGCCGAACGTGAAGGTCACTCCGGCAGTGCCCAGGAAAACTATCTGCGCATTTGCCCGCCAGAACTGATAGCCGAGCGCCTGCACGATCCCGAGCCCGTATCCATTGTCTTTCACCGGCAGCCGGTCCTCGTTCTCATCCTTGTAGCCGTACATCAGCCCGGCAGAAAGCTTGACGTAGAGATTCTCGTTGATTGAATCGAGGAACCAGCGCCCGCCCGCACAGACGTACGCGGCGTCCTGAACGTAAAGTATCTTATTCACCGTCAGGTTTTGTTTCTTGCAAGGATCTGGCTGGCCACCACCCGACTCACCGGACCGTAGTGCAAGGTGTTGACTGATTGCGAGAAACAGCGGTAGGCTGTTTGCCAGCCCCAGGTTTTGTGACCAAAAGACCAATCGATTGGCTCGGTCCTGCGGCTGCTTCTAAAGGGAGGAAAAAAATGAAAGAGTTTCATTGCCCGTACTGTGGGCAAATGGCCTTCGCGACCCTCTGCACGGACTGCCAAGCTGGGGGGATCAGAATTCGAGAAACTAAGTCTGTGTTCCATATCGGCCAATGCCACCGCTGCGGTCATGTTGACGACGAGCCCTGCGCCGCCCGGATCGGATCGTATCCGATCGCGGCACGCGCCTGGCAGAAAGGCAGTGGGGCAGTAAAAACCTTCACCCGATCGGCTTTCAGACTCGCAACGCGAGCGGCTGAAGCAATCAGGAGTAACTCCATCCGCGCGCGGTAGTGTAGCCAGGCCAGCTCGTAGAGCCTGCCGCGCAGCTTAGCGCCCGGCCCCTCCCGCGAGAGCGACCGACTGCGCGGAGTCGCGTGCCGGCCTAGGGCACGCTCGTGCTGCTCGCGAAAGCGCTGGCTGCCAATGACGTAGCCGCACTTACCCTTCACTGTCATTCGGCACGTCACTCGTTACTCGTAACCGCTCTTTCACCCTTCACGCCTTCACGACTTTACCGTTCAGCGTTCACTGCCTTTACGGCCCGACGATCCAGCGGCCTGAAGGCGGGCCTTGCGTGGCATGGGCGCCACTGTAATATCATGTTATTAATACTCTTTTGAAGGGGGCTGTCCCTTTTCGTCCCGCCTGTCTCTGATCTGGCGGGCCCAGAAATTGCACGTTCTTAAGGGTCTTGTTTATTCATAGTTTTGGAGATAGAACTCTAACTATCTGATGAAGAACGATATTGTCAAGAAACACCGCCCTGACGCCGGATGTATGCGATGCGGCCGGGCCTATTCCGGCTCTGTCGAAAGAACCGCCATGTGCGTGATTCCCAACGGCACTGGGATGCCCTGCGGCGGGAGAATTAGCTGGCGCGCGAACCCGGAGGACTGGACCGAATGTCCAGTGTGTGCCCGCACAGGTGTGAGTGCAGATAAAGCCTGTCAGCGCTGCCACGGCGACGGGTGGCTGATGGGAAAGCACTAGCCTCCGAATCAAGAAAGTAGGTGCCGGGCCGATTTTTCCTGGCACCGGGTCAACCACCGACGCAGTCTGTACCTCCAAGTCGATGGCTTCCGATTCAGCGATTGCGCCATCGCCTGAAAAGTCCGTCCCCTCTTATATTGAGTCGAGAAAAAGTCAGTACGAAGCCTTGCAAGAAACAAGACCTGATTCTGTCGCTTCTGTTCAGGCCTGACCCGGAAGCCACTCGTTTACCATTATTTTTTGCTCTTGTGAGCCAAGTAGACCGTGTTGGACGACTCGCCGCCCGAGTATGGATTTGGAAAGGTCACGATGTGGGCCTCAGAAGACTGGAATACTGTGTCGAGCAGGCGAGTGAATTCTGGATCCGGGGGATCGTTGGACCACAGCCCGAAGATTCCGCCGGGACGGAGCTTGCCAGCCAGGTTCCGAAGCCCCGGCGCTGTATAAAAAGCACTGTTTCCAGGGTTAAGCCAATGGCTGGGTGAATGATCAATGTCCAGCAACACAGCGTGAACCAGCCGGGTCGGCGCCGTACGATTGAATCCGCCGCCGGATGACGAAGCAATTTCAAAGAAGTCGGCATGGACAAGAGTGCAACGGGGGTCTGACACCAAACCCTTCCCAAGCGGCACGAGGCCACGGCGGTGCCAGTCGATAACCGCTTCCATCACCTCAACGACCACGAGCGACCTGACTGACGGGTCTTCCAGGACCGCAACCGCCGTATAGCCCAGCCCCAATCCGCCGACCACGATGTCGAGGCCGGCGCCCGTGAGCGCGGCGAGCCCGAGTCTCGCAAGCTGAATCTCGGCGCTGGTAAACCGGCTGGACATCAGGAACTCGTCGCCAAGCTTCACCTCGTAGAGAATTTCTCCTTCGAGCCTGGGTTCCGCCCGGCGCCTGAGACTGATTTCGCCCAGCGGGGTTTTCTGGTAGTCCAGTTCCTCAAAATCAAACGTCATCTGCCAATCCCGATTCGTACGCGACCAATAATGCCGTTGTCCCCTACTTACCGCCCACGACGAGCTACAACGTTGCCGCTAGCGGTCCAACTTAAATTTTGATTCCAAAATGGCGTTACGCTATGTCGATATTATCAGGCAGGCAAAATGCAAGACTTGGCTCGGTGACCCTGCCTGTGATCCTGTGTGCGGCAAGTCACGTCTCAGGATGTAACCTCGTGAACTTATCAGGAATAATTTACTCTGAATCAGAGGGCGGCAGGAAGCAACCAGGGTTCGCACGCTGAAAACAGATTTTCAGAATCACCGAGGTACTCGAAATGAAACGTCATCGATTTAACGTGCTCGCAGTCATTCTGTTTTTGATCATCCCGTCAGGTAGCGCCTGGGCGGACGATTACGCCGAAACTACAAAAATATTCAAAGAGGCCGGAGCAAGTTCGGACTTTTTCGACGACAGCTACGGTTACGCAATTTTCCCGACCATCGGCAAGGCCGGCGTGGGCATCGGCGGCGCCTACGGCAAGGGCCGGGTCTACAAAAAAGGTGCGTACGCTGGCGACACTTCGATGAAACAACTAACGGTTGGTTGGCAGCTCGGCGGCCAGGGCTATAGTCAGATCGTCTTCTTTCAGGACCAGCGCGCCTTCGACGAATTCACAACCGGTAAATTCGAGTTCGGCGTCCAGGCGACCGCTGTCGCCATCACTGCCGGCGCGTCGGCTTCCGCGAACACGGCCGGTAGCTCCACCAGCGCCAGCGGTGGCAAACATGACGCCACCACTGCCGGTTCATACAACAAGGGTATGGCAACCTTTACTGTTGCCAAAGGGGGCCTGATGTACGAAGCGAGCATCGGCGGCCAGAAATTCACTTATACCCCCAAGAAATGATCAACCGGTCATACCGGCCAGATCTTGTTGTCGCTTCTATTCGGGAATGACGCGTTAACGCAACGACTGGCCACGGGGGAATAAGCAGGACTGGAGTAAGGCAAACAGGCTTCGCCTACTTTCCAGACCGTCCTATATATCAATCTAACCCTATCGCTACCGGAACGGAACGGCGCCGATTACCCGCCGGAGGCCTCACGCCGTCCGGATGACCGAGATGAACTCGGTGCCGCTCTCGGGGAGCCACACTTCACCAGGGCGGCCAAGGATCTGGCGGATGTTGGTGCCGTCGCGAGGAAAGCCAAAGCGCTCGAACTTCTCGGTAGCAGGATCGAAGCGATACACCGCGTTGCCGGTCCACTCGCTCACCCACACCTGATCGCGGTCGTCCACGTAAACAGCGTAGGTACGCGGGTTATCGCCCGGGACCTTGAAGGTGCGCCAGCTCTTCGATGCAGGGTCGTACATCGAGAGGTTGCCGCTTACCCACTCGCTCACCCAGATGCGCCCTCGACTGTCGCTCCAGACACGGCGGGCGCCCTGGTTCTTTGTCGGCGGCTCCACCACGGTCGACTGCCCATTGCGGCGGTCGATGGTCGCGATATAGGAGCCCGCGAGCGAGCACCACCAAACGTCTCCATTCGGCGTGCTGCAGATGCCGTAGGGCCCGCGACCGCGCGGTGAATCCCACACGGTGGTTTTGCCGCTCTTCACCGCGAGCTTGCCGATCACGCCGCTCTGCCCAGTGAACCAGAGATCCCCGTCGCCGTCGAAGGCGCAGGTGTTGAGGTTGGCATACGGTGTGCCGGCAGGCAACGGGAACAGCTTGACCACGCGGCTCGGCCAGGCGACCCGCACGATCGCGTTTTGTCCGCCATCAGTAAGCCACGCCGCACCGTCTCCCGCGATCACGCCATGTGGCGCCGATCCCGCGCCC
>JANOGP010000321.1:0-4710 GCA_031406075.1 Betaproteobacteria bacterium | reverse complement strand
GATGTCCAGAAAGCAGTTGTTCGGATCCATGGGATTGGCGAACATGCGGCGGAATTCCATGTCCGCGACGATCTTCGCCATGGCGTCGCCGTCTTCGGCAACGGCGTTCAGCGTTGCGTCGTCGTTTTCCGACCGCGCCATCTGGAACAGTTCGCGCGCATCCTTCAGTCCCTGGTCGAGCTTTTCCAGGGTGGTGACCACCGCTTCCAGGTTCTTGCGCTCGCGCCCGAGGTCCTGGGCGCGCTTGGCGTCGTTCCAGAAGGCGGGGTCTTCGGTGAGCCGGACGACTTCGATCAGGCGGTTGCGTTTGCCATCGAAGTCAAAGATACCTCCGCAGTTCCTTGGCCCGTGTATCGAGGTCCTCGAGTTGTTTTTCGATGGCGTTGAGTCGTTCTGCTTCCATTTGGGATTCCGATTCGGGGGTTGAAGCGAAGGTAAGTCGCGGGCCATTTTAACCGATGTCGCGCACTGGACGGCTCGTCATGCAAACAACAGGGCCACGACCAGACCTACCGCGACCGCGGCCATCGGCCCGGCGCAGCGTGCAAACAGCGCGCGGCCGCCGACAATCAGCACCATACCGAGCTTGAAAACGATGTTTGATCCGATTGCCAGCACCATGGCGATCGCCACCTCGTGCGCTTCGACCGTGCCGATACCGAAAAGCCGCAGGCTCGACAGCGTGATCGCGTCCACATCGGTGAGCCCGGCAACCACTGCCACCGCATACAGCCCGGCAGCGCCGGCGAGGCCCGAAAGCCAGGCGGCAAGCAGCAGCACCAATGCGTAGATCGCGCCAAAGGTCAGCGCGGTGTGCAGTTCGGCGGGATTCTTGATGTCCGGGATCGGCGCCGTGTCGTCCCGCCCCTGACGGGCATGCAGATAGACCAGGCTGGCCAGGCCGAGCAACAGGCCGCCACCGAGAATCGGCAGCAACAAGTCCAGCAGTCCGGGCGCGGCCAATGCGGTGAGCACCGCTAGCCGCACCAGTAGCACCAGGTTGGCCAGCACGATGACCGTTACTGCCACGCCACGGAGTGTTGCCTGGGCACGGGCGTGGCGGGCGTAAATCAGCGTAGTGGCGGTGCTGGACACCAGCCCGCCGAGCATTCCAAGCAAGGGCGCGCCGTAACGCAGGCCGATCAGGCGCAAGGCGACATAGCCGGCGAGGCTGACTCCGGAAATTAGCACTACCATGGTCCAGATCTGGTAAGGGTTGAGGGCGCCGTGCGGGCCGAAATCCTGATCCGGCAGGATGGGCAGGATAATGAACATCAACACCGCAAACTGCAGAATCGATATCAGATCGCGACGTTCGAGCCTCTCGGTAATGCCGTGTAATTCGGTCTTGAAGTACAGCAGGCTGGTGACGACGATCGCCAGCATCACCGCAAGTGTCTGGTACTCGAACCACGTCATGACTGCCAGCCCGTAGCACAGCAGCAGGGCGACGACCGTGGTGGTGCCGGGGTCGTGCTGTTCCGGGTCGCGGGCGTTGGCAGTCACGCTCATTGCGGCGACAATCACGAGCCCGATGATCAGAATCGCCGGCGAGCCGGTCTCATCGCTGAGCAGGGCGGCCACGGCCGCGAACAACGCGGTGAGGGCGAAGGTGCGCAATCCCGCTTTGGTACCCGAGTGGCGTTCGCGTTCCAGCCCGATAAGCAGGCCGATCGCCAGACTGGTGGCAAAGGCGGGCAACCTTTCCAGTTCCGTGCCCTGTAGCCAGTAGAAGTCCACTGTCTGCCTCCCTAGTTCTTTCCCGGCTGCCAGTGATCCAGTACAAGTTGCACCGAGCGCAGGCCGTTGAACTCGTTGACCTGCACACGGTAAACCGCGGACACGCGCGGGGGAAGGGGTGCCTCACGGCCGAACAGGATGGCGTTGAACGCCGGTTCGGCCGGATTGCGGCGCAGACGCAGCTTCAGGTGCCGGCCGCCGACGATTTTCTGTCCCGAGACCTCGAATTCGTCGAAGAACGACGGGGCTGCGAATCCCTGGCCCCAGACCTGCTCGGCGAGCAACTCCGCAAACGGCAGGCTGACATCGTCCGCTTCCAGCCCGCCGTCGGTTTCGATCACGCGCTCGAGATCGGCAGGCGTGAGCATTTCGCGCACCGTCTGTTCGAACGCATTTTCGAACGCGGCCATGTCGGCGCTGCGCACCGTGAGTCCCGCCGCTGCGGCGTGGCCGCCGAAGCGCAGGATCAGGCCGGGATGGCGCTTCGATACCAGATCGAGCGCGTCGCGCAGGTGCAGACCCGGTATCGAGCGGCCCGAACCTTTTGCCTCGCCGTCGCCGCCCGGTGCGAAGGCGATCACCGGGCGATTGAAACGTTCACGCAAACGCGCGGCCAGGATCCCGATTACCCCCTGGTGCCAGGTCTGGTCGTACAAACTCAGACTGTAAGAGTCCGCGGGCGCGACGCGCTCCATCAGCGCCAGCGCGGTCTCCTGCATCCCGGCTTCGATGTCGCGTCGCTCGCGGTTGAGCGCGTCGAGCTGCGTCGCCAGATCGGTGGCGCGGCCGCCTTCACCCGCCAGCAGGCACTCGATGCCGACGCTCATGTCGGTCAGCCGGCCGGCTGCATTGAGCCGCGGTCCGAGGACGAATCCGAGATCGTAAGCCGAGACGCGCGCCGGATCGCGGCCGGCCACTCGCAACAATGCGGCAATGCCCGGGCGCGTGCGGCCGGCGCGGATGCGCTTCAGTCCCTGGTCCACGAGGATGCGGTTGTTGTAGTCGAGCCGCACCACGTCGGCGACGGTGCCAAGCGCAACCAGGTCCAGCAAGTCCGCGAGGTTCGGTTCATCGCGGCCGTCGAACCAGCCGCGAGCGCGCAACTCCGCCCGCAGCGCCAGCAGCACGTAGAACATGACGCCCACCCCAGCCAGGTTCTTGCTCGGAAAATCGCAGCCCGGTTGATTGGGATTGACGATGGATGCGGCCGCGGGCAGTTGCGCAGCGGGTAGATGGTGATCGGTAATGAACACCCGGATGCCGAGCTTACGCGCTGCCTCGACTCCGTCGATGCTGGCGATGCCGTTGTCGACCGTAATCAGGATATCGGGCCTGCGCGCGGCCGCCAGGGCAACAATTTCCGGCGTGAGGCCGTAGCCGTACTCGAAGCGGTTGGGCACCAGGTATTCCACCTGCGCACCGATGCTTTGCAGCGCGATCATCCCAAGCGCACAGGCCGTCGCGCCGTCGGCGTCGTAATCGGCGACAATCAGCAGGCGCTGCCCGGCGGCAATCGCATCGGCGAGCAGTCGCGCCATCGCGACGCAGTTTTTCAGGCGATCGACGGAGGCCAGCCCGCTGAAAGAGGTATCGAGATGCTGCACCCTGCTCACGCCCCGAGCGGCGTAGACGCGCGCCAGTACGGGGTGCACGCCGCTCGTACGCAGCGTATCGAAGGCCGTTTGCGGCACGCTACGGGTAACGATTTGCGGAGTACTCATGCGAGCCTTGCAACGTCACGCTGACGCAGAACTGAGTTGGCATGGTGCGCCAGCGGCCGCGGCCGTTTCCAGATTTGCCAGCGGGCGCTGCGGGTGACGGACCACTCATGTCCGCGGCCGCCGTCGACGGTCGCGACAACCGCCTTGCCGACCATTTCCGATTGCAACCAGTTCAAAAGCGGCGCGAACCACCGGGTTTCCAGCGTTTCGAGCGCGCGCCGCCATCCCGCGACATCGCCGCGCATGAATTCTCGCTCGGCATCCCGAAGATCGACAATCGTGTTGTTCCCCGTTGTCAATCCGCCGTCGACAGCAGGCGCAGCAGATACGATGCCGGCGAGACTGGCCAGACCCAACGCAAGCGGATCGTCGCTTCGCAGTGCATCGATTGTGCCGCTGACGGCGGGTAGCGTGCCGCCGCCCCAGAACCACAGGCTGTTTACCCCTGCCACACCCCGTTCTTCGCGCGCAGCGTTTAGCGGATGGGCGTGCAACAGCATCTGCACCTCATTGAATATACGGTGCCAGCGCATGCGCTCCTCGCCTTCTGGAAGCAGGTGGTTCACATCCCGGCCGGCCGCCTTCTTCAGGGTAATAGTTCGAATATTCGGCACTTGCGGCATCTTCAAATACCAGCGACGCGGGTGCGGCGCGTGAAAAACGAAATCCTCGGCCTCGAACTGCCGATTGAGCGCCATGGTCAGTTCGCGCGATTCGTCCTCGGAGATCTCCAGAGTTTCCGCTGGCAGCAGGATCAGCCCGTCTTTGTGGACGCGAAGATGAACCGGGTCGGCGCGCAACCAGAATTGCGCACCGGGAACTCCGCCCTCACCGGCAAGGGCAAGGGGCGCGACCGGCCAATCGGCCTGCTTCCGCACTCCGAAGCGCTCGCAAAGCCAGGCGACCTCATCCTCGCACGTGCCGTCGGCCGCGCTGCCTCGGCCGAGCAGCATTTCCAGCGCCGGCAGCCGCAGTCCGGAATAGGCGTCCGTATCGCCCATTTCAGGCCAGAAAAGGGAAGGAACAAACAGGGTGACGGTGCGCACGGGAGAGGGGAAGCGGAACTGCGCCAAGTTTAGCACGCGACATCGGCAATGCCGGCGACGAGGGAGAGCAGGCCGCTTAGTCATCCGCAGCGGAATGTGGCAGACTTTGCGTCGCCAACCATCGAGCCACACCGGAAATTTGAACTTTACATGCTGACGCCGTACGAGTTGTTTGTCGGGCTGCGCTACACGCGCGCCAAGCG
>JANOGP010000308.1:0-9295 GCA_031406075.1 Betaproteobacteria bacterium | reverse complement strand
CGACGCGAACGCCGGTGGGCAAGGCGCCGCGCGGCGTGTTCAGGAACGTCCGTCCAGACGACATGCTGGCGCACGTGCTGAAGAGCGCGCTCGCACAGACACCGGGGCTGGATCCCTCGGTGATAGACGACGTCGTGGTCGGTTGCGCGATGCCGGAGGCCGAGCAGGGGATGAACATCGCCCGCATCGGGCTGCTGCTCGCCGGATTCCCCAACAACGTTTCGGGAATGACCATCAATCGCTTCTGTTCGTCCGGACTGCAGGCGGTGGCGATCGCGGCGGACCGTATCCGCCTCGGCGAAGCCGAAGTCATGATCGGCGCCGGCACCGAGAGCATGAGCATGATTCCGATGGGCGGCAACAAAATCGCCGCCAACGAAAAGATTTTCCTTAAGGACGAAAATTTCGGCATCGCCTACGGCATGGGCATCACCGCGGAGAACGTGGCCGAGCAATGGAAAGTAAGCCGCGAAGCCCAGGACGAATTCGCCACCGAATCGCACCGGCGTGCGCTCGCGGCGATCGAAAAGGGCGAGTTCGGGAACGAGATCACTCCCTACACCGTCAACGAACGCGTTCCCGACTTCGAGCGTCATCAGGTGTCGACCCGCAGCAAGGTGGTCAGCGTGGACGAAGGCCCGCGCACCGGCACAACTGCGGAGGTGCTGGCGAAACTGCGGCCCGCGTTCGCCGCCAACGGCAGCGTCACCGCCGGAAACAGTTCGCAGACTTCGGACGGAGCGGGGGCGGTTATTCTCGCCAGCGAAGCGGCCGTAAAGCGCTTCAACCTGCAGCCGCTGGGACGCTTTCTCGGATTTGCTGTGGCCGGGGTGCCTCCGGAAATCATGGGAATCGGCCCGAAGTTCGCCATTCCCAAGGTGTTAAAGCAAGTGGGGCTGAAACAGGACGCGCTGGACTGGATCGAGCTGAACGAAGCTTTCGCCGCGCAGAGCCTGGCGGTGATCGGTGACTTGGGGCTTGACCGAACGAAGGTGAATCCGCTGGGCGGGGCGATCGCGCTTGGTCATCCGCTGGGCGCCACCGGCGCGATCCGCACCGCGACGCTCCTGCACGGGATGCGCCGGCGCGGCCAGAAGTACGGCATGGTCACGATGTGCATCGGGACTGGAATGGGCGCGGCGGGCGTCTTCGAGTCTCTGCGGTGAACACCGGCACGGCCCCGCGGCCGTTCGCCGGCAAACCCAGGGAATCGCTGAAGACCTGGTTTCGGCGGCAGCGATTCAATCTTTTTCCGGCGTTCTGGGGCACGGGAGCGAAAGTCATCTATATCGCCGAGGATCTGCGCGCCATCGGCATCAAGCTGCCGCTCAACTTCCGCACCAAGAACATCTACGGCACCTTGTTTGGAGGCGCGATGTATGCCGCCACGGATCCGCTGTACGCGATCCTGGTCAAAGTGGGGCTGGGGTCCGAATATATAGTCTGGGACGAGGCAGGTGCAATTCGCTACCGGAAACCCGGCCGCTCGGCGCTTTATGCAGAATGCAGCATCAGCGAGGCCGAGCTTGCATCGCTGAAAAGCCGTCTCGATTCCGAACCTTCGGTCGATCTCGATTACGAGATGGAGCTGACGGACGCCGACGGCGTCGTGCATGCCGTGGTACAAAAGACCATCTACGTCGCCAGGAAAGAGACCTACAAGCTAAAATTTCGGCAGGAGGCCGAAAGCCGCTGAAAGCCAGCGGCCGAATTGCCCGTCGAGATCATGAAACAGACAGCAAGAGGGGGAGTTTCGTGACGAAAATCGTCCGGGTCGAGGTCTTTCAGGTGGACCTCCGGCCCAAGGTGAAGCGCGGCGACGCGATCCAGGCGTTTCATACCCAGGAAACGCCCATGGTGCGGATCGTCACCGACGACGGTGCCGAGGGCACCGGTTACAGCTACACCATCGGTACCGGCGGGTCCTCGGTCGTGGCGCTGATCCGCGATCATCTGGCGCCACAACTGCTCGGCCGCGACCCTGCAATGATCGAGCAGATCTGGAAGGACCTGTTCTTCCATACCCATGCCACCGCGGTCGGGGCGATCACCAGCCTGGCACTGTGCGCGATCGATACCGCGCTGTGGGACGTCCGCTGCCGCAAGGCCGGATTGCCGTTACATATCATGGCCGGCGGCGCACAGGAGAAAATTCCGGTCTACGACACCGAGGGTGGCTGGTTGCACCTGACCATTTCACAGCTGGTCGACAACGCTATGGAGACGAGGGAGCGTGGCTTCCAGGGCGTGAAAATCAAAGTCGGCAAGCCGCATGTGACCGAGGATGTGAAGCGGTTGGCAGCGGTTCGCAAAGCCATTGGGGATTCGATGGAACTGATGGTGGACGCCAACCAGGGATTTACCGTCGCCGAAGCAGTCCGTCGCGCCCGCCATTTCGAGGCGCTGGATCTGGCCTGGTTCGAAGAGCCGTTGCCGGCGGAAGACCTCAACGGTCATGTTCTGCTGCAGCAATCCACTTCGCTGGCGATCGCGGCTGGCGAGTCCATCTATTCCGTGAGCCATTTCCGCGAGTACATGCAGCGCGGCGCATGCTCCATCGTCCAGACCGACGTCGCCCGCATCGGCGGCATCACGCCGTGGCTGAAATGCGCGCATGTCGCGGAATCGTTCAATATGCCGATCTGCCCCCATTACCTGATGGAGCTGCATGTCGGCCTGTGCGCCGCGGTGCCTAATTCCCCCTGGGTGGAGCACATCCCGCAACTCGACGTCATTATGCGAAACCAGATGAAGATCGATAAGGGGTTTGCCTATCCTTTCGATGGGCCCGGGCTGGGAATCGACTGGGACTGGAAAGCCATCGAGAAAATGCGCGTAGCGCCCCCGGCAGTGGTGCAATCCCGGATTTCGAACGTGACCAGGAGGAAATGAACTATGAAAGCGATGAAATTCATGCTCGCAATACTGATGGTGATGCTGGCAGGCGGCGCGCTCGCAGACACGTCGAGCCCGGCAGGCGTGTGGCGCACCATCGACGACAAAACCAAGAAGGAACGCTCGATCATCCGCATCACCGAGGTCAACGGTGAGTTCCAGGGCGTGGTGGAGCAACTTTTCGACCAACCCGACGACGACCCGGCACACTTGTGCAAGGAGTGCAGGGACGAGCGCAAAGACAAGCCGATCATCGGCATGACCATTCTGTGGGGGTTGAAGAAGGATGGCGACAACTGGTCCGGCGGCGAAATACTGGATCCGAAGAACGGCAAGATCTATCGCGCCAAGATGAGCCTGTCCGAGGACGGAAAGAGTCTCAAAGTGCGCGGCTTCATCGGCATTTCGCTGATCGGCCGTACCCAGACCTGGTGGCGCGAGCAGTAGGAAGCACCGGTGCAGGGGAGACTGAAGTTCTGGGGCTGGGGCCATGAAACCGAGGTGCTGCGCGCGGAGGAAGTGAGCGCGCTCGAGGCCGCATACGCGCATCGTTTTGGTATTGCGGCTTACGACGTGACGCCGGCACCCCGCGCGGAGGAAATCCGCCTGCGCGCGCCGCGCGTGACGCCGCCGGAAAGCCTGCGCGACGTGTGTTCGTCCGAGCATTACCAGCGGCTGCTGCACAGCTACGGCCGCTCTTTCTTCGACAGTGCCAGGATTTTTGCGCGCGACTTCGACAACCCCCCGGACGTGGTGGCATTCCCGCGCGACGAGCGCGAGATTATCGCCGTTCTCGACTGGTGCGATACTGTGAACGCCGTTGCGATTCCCTGGGGAGGAGGTTCGAGCGTGGTCGGCGGCGTCGAGCCGCCGCTCACCGACCGTCACGTCGTGACTATTGACCTGAAACACCTCGGCCGTGTGCTGGAGATCGACACGACCTCTCAGGCGGCGCGCATACAGGGTGGCACCTACGGGCCGGCGCTGGAAAGCCAGCTCAAGCCCAGCGGCCTGACACTGCGCCATTTTCCACAGTCCTTCGAATTCTCCACGCTGGGCGGCTGGATCGCCACCCGCAGCGGCGGTCACTACGCCACGCTCTATACGCACATAGACGATTTCGTCGAGAGCCTGCGTGTGGTGACTCCGGCCGGCACCCTGAAATCGTTCCGGCTTCCCGGCTCGGGCGCGGGGCCCAGCCCCGACAGGCTTTTCATCGGCTCGGAAGGGACGCTTGGCATCATCACCGAAGCCTGGATGCGGCTGCGGCCGCGACCGACGTTTCGCGCCGCGACCTCCGTGCGATTCAGGGATTTCTACCGGGCAGCGGAATGCGTGCGCGCCATCAGCCAGTCGCACCTGTATCCGGCCAATACGCGGTTGCTCGATGCCGGAGAAGCGCTGGTCAACGGCGCCGGCGACGGCAGGCATTCGGTTCTGGTACTGACTTTCGAATCCGCGGACCATCCACAGGAGGCGAATCTGCAGCGGGCACTCGAGATCGTGCGCGCCAACGGAGGCGAATACGACGAAACGGCGCTCAAAACCGATGGCGCACAACGCCAGGGGGCGGCCGGACAATGGCGCGACAGCTTCCTGCGCATGCCCTACTACCGCGAAGTCCTGACGCCCCGCGGAATCATCGCCGACACCTTCGAGACTTCGATCACCTGGGACCGCTTTCCCGATTTCCATGCAAGGGTCAAAGCGGAAACCGAGCGCGCGATCGAGGAAGTTACCGGAAAAAAAGGCGTGGTCACCTGCCGCTTCACCCACGTCTACCCGGATGGGCCGGCGCCATATTTCAGTTTTCACGCGCTCGGCGACAAGAGCCGGCTCGTAGAACAATGCTGGGCGATAAAAATCGCTGCGTCCGAGGTGCTCAATGCGCTCGGCGGCACCATCACCCATCACCACGCAGTTGGACGCGACCACCGGCGCTGGTACGACAAGCAGCGGCCGGATCTGTTCGCTGGAGCGTTGCGCGCCGCGAAAAAGACTCTCGATCCGCGCGGCATGTTGAATCCCGGAGTCCTGTTCGATCCACTTGCCTGATCGCGCCTGCGTTTGCAGTCCCCGGTGTTAGGGCTATAGTGATTGCCGGAAATCCCACGTCGCAAATCATCCGATGCGAGTTCTGCTTGTTTTCCTGATCCTCCTGTTGCGCGCGGGTATTGCGTCCGGCGCGGAGGGTCCTGTGGTCGTGCTGACGCTCAATGGGGCGATCGGCCCCGCGACCGCCGATTATTTCCACCGCAATCTCGAGCGGGCCGTCGATCAGGGCGCGCAAATGGTGGTGCTGAAAATGGATACCCCGGGCGGCCTCGACACTTCGATGCGTTCGATCATCAAGGACATTCTCGCGTCGTCGATTCCGGTGGCCTCTTTTGTAGCGCCGAGCGGTGCGCGTGCCGCCAGCGCTGGCACTTACATTCTTTACGCCAGCCATGTCGCCGCGATGGCGCCGGCAACGAACCTGGGTGCGGCGACCCCGATCTCAATCGGCGGCATGCCAGGTTCGCCGGAACCGCAGCGTGAGCCGCAGGAGCCCGAGCGCAAGAAGGGAAAGAAGGCCGAGCGGACCAAGGACGCGGAGAAGGACTGGATGAGTGATGCGTCCAGGCGCAAAGCGGTGTTCGACGCGGCGGCTTACATTCGCGGTCTCGCCCAATTGCGCGGCCGTAACGCCGAGTGGGCGGAGAAAGCGGTGCGCGAAGCGGTGAGCCTTTCCGCGGAGGAAGCGCTCAAGCTCAACGTGATCGAAATGGTTGCCACCGACCTGCCCGACCTCCTAGGCAAACTCGACGGGCGCAAGCTCAATATTGCCGGGAAGGAACGGATACTGCGGACCAAGGGCGTGGAGATCAGTGTGATCGAGCCGGACTGGCGCAGCCGCTTCCTGGCGCTGATCACCGATCCGAGCATCGCCTACATCCTGCTGCTGCTCGGCATGTACGGGCTGCTGTTCGAGTTCTACAACCCGGGATTCGTCCTGCCCGGCGTCGCCGGCGCGATCTGCCTGCTGATCGCGCTGTACGCGCTGCAGTTGCTGCCGGTCAACTATGCCGGCGTGGCGTTGATCCTTCTCGGCATGGCGTTCATGGTCGCGGAAGTGTTCGTGCCCGCCTACGGGTCGCTCGGAATCGGCGGGATCGTTGCGTTCGTGATCGGTTCGGTCATGTTGATCGATACCGACGTTCCCGGATTTATCCTGCCCTGGTCGCTGATCGCCGCAATTTCCATCACCAGCGCGTTGTTCGTGTTCGTAGTGATCGGCATGGCGATGCAGGCGCGCAAGCGCCCGGTGGTAAGCGGCAGCGAGGAGATGATAGGGGCCGCGGGCGAGGTCATCGACGATTTCGCGCAGGAGGGCTGGGCGCTGATCCACAGCGAGAACTGGAAGGTCAGGTCCACTGTCCCATTGAAACGCGGGCAGAAAGTCCGCGTTACGGCGATCGACGGTCTGGTGCTCCAAGTCGCGCCGGAGAACGCCGGGAGTACAGAGAGAAAAACCGAAAACTAAACACCAAGGCACCAAGACATCAGGGAACGCAAAAGGTAACCTGGAAACTCTTTCAGTTTTTCTTGGTGCCTTTGTGCACCCCTCAAGGGGGTACTGAAAAGAATCTTGGTGGTAAGAATTGGTTCGGCCATCGGGTTTTTCAACGGCCTTTTAGACGAGAGGAATGAACATGGGTGGATATTTCGGAATTGCGCTTCTAGTCGGAATAGTACTGTTGTTGTTCTCGGCACTGCGGGTGCTGCGCGAGTACGAGCGGGGTGTGGTGTTTCAGCTTGGCCGATTCTGGTCGGTGAAGGGTCCGGGCCTGATCATCATCATTCCCGGCATTCAGCAGATGGTGCGGGTGGATCTGCGCACCGTGACGATGGACGTGCCCAGTCAGGACGTGATCTCGCGCGACAACGTCTCGGTGAAAGTCAACGCCGTGGTGTATTTCCGTGTGGTCGATCCTCAAAAGGCGATCATTCAGGTGGAAAACTTCCTGGTCGCCACCAGCCAGTTGGCGCAAACGACGCTGCGTTCGGTGCTCGGCAAGCACGAACTGGACGAAATGCTGGCCGAGCGCGAGAAGCTCAATCTGGATATCCAGAAGACGCTGGATATCCAGACCGACGCGTGGGGGATCAAGGTCGGCATGGTCGAGATCAAGCACGTGGACGTCAACGAAACCATGATCCGTGCGATCGCGCGCCAGGCCGAAGCCGAACGCGAGCGCCGCGCCAAGGTGATCCACGCCGAAGGCGAACTGCAAGCCTCGGAAAAGTTGCTGCAGGCGGCGCAGACGCTGGCAAAGGCGCCCGAAGCGATGCAACTGCGCTACCTGCAGACGCTGTCCAACATCGCCGGCGACAAGAGCTCGACCATCGTCTTCCCGGTGCCGATGGACCTCGTCAGCACGCTGCTCGAGGCGATGAAGAAGAAGCAACAGTAGGGCGCCTCACCCCCCGCCCTCTCCACGCATGAAACGCGTAGAGAGGGAGCTAACAGCAAGAAGAAATGCGACCGAATGGTCGCCATTGTTTTTGTCACCCTCTCCGCCTCCCTTGAGGGAGGGGGAGAGGGAAGGTGTGAGGTGGTGGGTCACATGTTCGGGTAGTTGGGCCCGCCGCCGCCTTCCGGCGCCACCCAGTTAATGTTCTGCGTCGGGTCCTTGATGTCGCAGGTCTTGCAGTGCACGCAGTTCTGCGCATTGATCTGCAACCGCGGGCCTGACGTTTCGTTCACGATCTCGTATACGCCGGCCGGACAGTAGCGCTGTTCGGGCGCATCGTAGAGCGCGAGGTTCGTTGCCACCGGGACCGACTCGGCTTTCAGCCGCAAATGCACCGGTTGGTCCTCGTTATGGTTGGTGTTCGAGATGAATACCGAGGACAGGCGGTCGAAGGTAAGCACGCCGTCCGGCTTCGGGTACAGGATCGGTTGCACCTCCGTCTTTTTCTTCAGGGTTTCGTGGTCGGCATGGGCATGGTGCAGGGTCCATGGCGCCTTGCCGCCGAACAGGATCTGGTCGATCCCGACCATCAACGTTCCGCTGTACAGGCCCTTTGACATCCACGGCTTGAAGTTGCGCGCGCGATGCAACTCTTCGAACAGCCATGATTTGCGGAACGCCTCCGGATACGCCGTCAGTTCGTCGGCCGCACGGCCCGATGCGAGCGCATCGAAGGCGGCGTCGGCGGCGAGCATGCCCGATTTGATGGCGCAATGACTCCCTTTGATGCGCGAGGCATTGAGGAAGCCGGCGTTGTCTCCGATCAAACATCCGCCGGGGAAAATCATTCTGGGCAACGACTGCAGCCCCCCTGCGGCGATCGCCCGGGCGCCGTAGGCAATGCGCTTGCCGCCTTCGAAGAAGCCGCGGATCGCCGGGTGGGTCTTGTAACGCTGAAATTCCTCATAGGGATTGAGATACGGATTCGAATAGCCCAGTCCGACGACGAAGCCGACTGCGACCTGGTTGTTCTCGAAGTGGTAAAGGAATGAGCCGCCGTAGGTTTCGCGATCCAGCGGCCAGCCGGCGCTGTGGATGACCAGGCCGGACTGGTGCTTCTCCGGGATGATCTCCCATAGCTCCTTCAGGCCGATGCCGTAAACCTGCGGGCCCGTTCCATCTCGAAGGCCGAATTTCGATTCCATTTGTTTGCCGAGATGGCCGCGGCAGCCCTCCGCGAAAAACGTGTACTTGGCATGAAGATCGATACCGGGTTGGAAGGCGCCGGTCCTCTCGCCCTTGCGATTTATGCCCATATCGCCGGTCGCCACGCCTCCAACGGCTCCGTTACCTTCGTACAGCACTTCCGCTGCGGCGAATCCGGGGAAAATTTCCACGCCGAGGGTTTCTGCCTGTTGTCCCAGCCAGCGGCAGACATTTGCCAGGCTTACTACGTAGTTGCCGTGATTGAGAAAGCACGCGGGCAGCATCCAGTTCGGCACCTTGAACGACCCGCGTTCTGTGAGAAAGAGGAACCGGTCTTCGCTCACTGGAGCGTTGAGAGGCGCGTCGTTTTCCTGCCAGTTTGGGAACAGCTCAGAAATGGCGCGCGGATCCATCACCGCGCCCGAGAGGATGTGCGCGCCGACTTCTGCGCCCTTCTCGATGACACACACGGAGACCTCGTTGCCGCGTTCCGCGCTCAACTGCTTTACCCGGATCGCGGCCGCAAGCCCGGCCGGGCCGGCACCGACGATCACTATGTCGTATTGCATGGATTCGCGCTCTGCCAAAACTGTTCTCCTTGCTGAGACCGGGGCGGTGAAGAGTGTTTGCTATGCGCAGCGACAAAAATAGCGTTGGAGACATTCCCTCCCTCTTCCAGGGGGAGGGCTAGGGTGGGGGTGCGGCGCGTATTGTGTGGCTGGCATTGCACCCCCATCCCA
>JANOGP010000263.1:0-2068 GCA_031406075.1 Betaproteobacteria bacterium | reverse complement strand
CCGATAATAATCAGAAAGGGAGCCGGCCGGTAAGCCGGGTTCTGTCGGAAGCTCGCGCTCCCGTGACAGTCATTCCTCTCGACGCACGGTTGCCCGTGCGCTCTAGCCACCTACCCGCAAGCTCGGTGGGTCACGTCATCGCCTGCCTATTTGGTGTTGCTCCGGGTGGAGGTTGCCGCGTTTCACCCCGCCGCACCCACGCCCGACGGCCGACGCGTTGCCGCATTCTGCCATCTGTTCTGGAACTGCGCCGCCTCGCGGCAGCGCAGCCCGGAGCGCGGGCCACGACGGACTCGTCTCTGTGGCCCTGTTCCTCGCCTCACGGCGGACGGTCGTTAGCCGTCACCCTACCCTGTGGAGCCCGGACTTTCCTCTATCAGCGCCAATGCGCGCCGACAGCGACTGCCTGGCCGACTTCCGTGGTAATTTTAACACGCGCACCGCCCGGTCAGGCCAGCCGCTTGTATTGGCTCAGATTTTTGAGCGGTCCGAAAGAAATTTCGAACTTTTCTGCGGTCGGCTCGTCAAACAGGGAGACCAGGTGTTTGAGCGGCAGGTGCATCTGATCTCTTTTCGTTCAAAACAGCAGGAGGCCATATAGCGAAGAATATGGATATCAGCTGATGTGAAGCGACACGCAAGTGTCATCAGACGCCATGATTGTGGCGTTGCAACACCGCCACTACGAGAAAGTGGCACAAGAAAAGCCCCGCACACCAGCGGGGCTTTTCATTGGCGCACTACGGGCCACGCCTCCACGCCCTTAGCCGCGTTTCACAAGATGCGCCATGCGACGCTTCCGCCCGCGCGAAACGGCACCAGCACATCCTGGTGATAGGGCAGATGCTGCGGTACATTCCATGACTCGTTCACCAGCGTGATCTGGTCCGGGTTGCGGGGCAGGCCATAAAAATCCGGGCCGAAACCGCCGGCAAAGTCCGCGAGTTTTTCGAGCGCGCCGCAAGCGGCGAAAACCTCCGCATAAAGCTCTATGCCGGCATGCGCCGTGTATACACCGGCACAACCGCACGCGGCCTCCTTGGTATCGCGCGCGTGCGGCGCGCTGTCGGTTCCCAAAAAGAATTTCGGATTGCCGCTTACCGCGGCCTGAATCAACGCCTGGCGGTCCTCCTCGCGCTTCAAAATCGGCATGCAGTAGTGATGCGGGCGGATGCCGTTCGCAAACAACGCGTTGCGGCTCAGCAGCAGGTGATGTGCCGTAATGGTCGCCGCGACGTGGGGGGAGGCCGCGAGCACGAAGCGCACCGCTTCCCGGGTCGTGATGTGCTCAAAAACCACGCGCAGCCGCGGAAATTTATTCAGTAACGGCATCAGCACGCGGTCTATGAAGACCTTTTCGCGGTCGAAGATGTCGACGTCGGCGTAAGTCACTTCGCCGTGTACCAGCAGCGGCAGATTGCACTCTGCCATCGCCACCAGCGCCTCCTCGCACCTGGCGAGGTCGGTCACACCTGAGTCAGAATTGGTGGTGGCGCCGGCCGGATAGTACTTGACCGCATGCACCGCACCGCTTTGCTTCGCGCGCCGGATCTCGCCGCCCGTCGTATTGTCGGTGAGATACAACGTCATCAACGGCTCGAACTGCATGCCATCGGGCAGCGCGAACCGGATGCGCTCGCGGTAGCCGAGCGCCATTTCGGTGGTCGTCACGGGCTGCTTGAGATTGGGCATCACGATTGCGCGGGCAAAACGCCGCGCGGTATCCGGCAGCACTGCGCGCAGGTGTTCGCCGTCGCGCAGGTGCAGGTGCAAGTCGTCGGGACGCGTGATGGTGATCCGGTTCATGGTGGGCAAATGGTAGTGGGTGCGGCGCAAATAGTAAAACTGGAATTGGACCCCGACGCCCGTTCAGGATTGCTGTTTCAGCGTCAACGCAAGCTCGTAAGCAGCGTTTTTCCTGCCGCCGGTAATTTCCACCGCGAGCTTGACCGCTTGCTTGAGCGGCAGGTCGCGCAACAGAATTTCCAGCACGCGAGGCAGATTTTCGTCTGCCGCGCCTGGCGCCGGCGCAGCGCCTTCGACGAGCAGCACAAACTCGCCCTTGGTG
>JANOGP010000256.1:0-11046 GCA_031406075.1 Betaproteobacteria bacterium | reverse complement strand
GCGGCGGCGGGGTCTCCATCGGCACCAGCATCTTCACGACCAGCGCGAACAAGACCGGGCGCGGACTTGCAATCCACGTTCCGCCGGAATCCCGGTAAGTGCGTCAGCAGGAGGTAACTCAGTCCCCGCTCGACTGGGCTGTAGCGGGTCCATATGACGGCGCAACAGGAGACGCTCATGATTGCGGTAATCTTTGAGGTGTGGCCGGCCGAAGGACGGGCCGCCGAGTATTTTGAAATCGCTGCTGCCCTCAAGGCCGACCTGGAGAAGATCGACGGGTTCGTATCGGTTGAGCGCTTCGAAAGCCTGACGACCCGGGGCAAGTATCTGTCACTGTCGTTCTGGCGTGACGAAGAGGCGGTTCGCGCATGGCGAAATCTGGAGAGGCATCGCGCGGCACAGGCAAGAGGCCGCGGCGGAGTTTTCGCCGACTACCGGCTGCGAGTGGCCTCAGTGATGCGCGACTACGGCATGACCGAGCGCGCCGGCGCGCCGGAGGATAGCCGAAGGAAGCACGGAAGGTGAACCGTGTTTACCGGTTGGCACCACCTCCCCGTCACTTACTGCTCCGGTCCGACGCGTCTTCGCGACACGCGGGCAGGACCAGCGACGTATCCACTTTTCAGGGGAAGGGCTTGCGCAAAGGAAACGCGGTGTTTCCTTCTCTCAAGCCAGGCGCTCGCGCGCAAGCGCGGCCCCGGCACTCAGCGCCTGGAGTTTCGCGACCGCGACCTCGCGTTTCATTGGCGCCATGCCGCAGTTGGTGCATGCATAAATGTTCTCTTTGGGCACGTACCTGGTCGCCTCGGCAATCAAGCCGGCAATTTCCTCTGGCGTTTCGACCCGTTCAGTAGCCACGTCGATCGCCCCGACCAGCACGTCCTTACCACGCAGCAATTTCAGCAGGCTCATCGGCACACGCGAATGCATGCACTCGACGGAGACCTGGTCGAGGCGGCTTTTCGCGAGTGCGGGAAAAATCTCCTCGTATTGCCGCCATTGACTTCCCAGCGAGTTCTTCCAGTCGATGTTGGCCTGGATGCCGTAGCCGTAGCAGATGTGAACCGCGGTCCGGCATTTCAATCCCTCGATTGCCCGGTGCAGCGCTTCGATGCCCCAGCGTTTCACGTCGTCCATGTACACGTTGAACGCCGGCTCGTCGAACTGGATTACGTCCACGCCCTGCGCTTCGAGCCCGCGCGCTTCCTGATTGAGAAGCTCGGCCAGCGCCATCGCCAGCTTCGCCTTGTCGCGATAGTGCGAGTCGGCGACGGTGTCCACCATGGTCATCGGTCCGGGCATGGTGATCTTGAGCTTCCTGGTGGTGTGCGCCCTGGCGACCTGCGCTTCCGTCGCGTGCACGCGGCCGCGCAAGCGCACCGCCCCGACCACTACCGGCACCATCGCCTCGTAGCGGTTGTCGCGAATGCCCATCTTCACCTTGTGCTGGAAATCGAGACCTTCCACCGATTCGAGGAATCCGTGCACGAAATGCTGGCGCGACTGCTCTCCGTCGCCGACGACATCGATTCCCGCGTCTTCCTGCGCCTTGATCCAGACCATGGTAGCGTCGCGCTTGCCTTCGTCCAGTGCCTCGCCTGCGAGCTTCCACTGTGGCCAAAGTTTTCCCGGCTCGGCCAGCCAGGACGGTTTGGGCAAGCTGCCCGCGATGGTAGTTTCGAACATGGGAGCGTAGGAACCGGTTATTGTCGGGGCTCACATCATAATCCCGCACTGGTCCCGGCGGGAGCCCAGCGGGACTTTGCACACTGGCGTGCGATCGGCGAGAATCGCCAGATGGGAAAACTTGACGCAAAGTTTCCTTTCAATACCCCCTTGAGGGGTGCGCAAAGGCGCAAAGAAACCCTGAACAGGGATCGAAAATAGCGGGAGTTCGGGTCGGGCGATTGGCGTTCGTTCCTCTGGACGAATACTTGTCCGCCTGTTCATCAAGGGCTTCGTGTTACTGTTCGTTTTGTATTACTTTGCGCCTTTGCGCCTTTGCGTCGAATCTTTTGATTCTCGGGAAATGCGGGAGCCGACCATGCAATTACTGTTAGGGATCTCGCGCGCGATCGACGCGCTGAACGAGCGCGTCGGGCGCGTGGTTCTATGGCTAATCCTCGCGATGGTGCTGGTCAGTTCTGCCAACGCCGTTTCGCGCTACCTGCTCAACATCAGCTCCAACGCCTTCCTCGAGCTGCAGTGGTACATGTTCGCGACGGTGTTCCTGCTATGCGCGGGATACACCTTGCGGCACGACGAGCACATCCGCATCGACGTCGTTTCGTCCCGGCTGTCTCGCCGCACGCGCATCTGGATTGACATCTTCGGCACTGTCTTATTTCTGCTGCCGGTTGCGCTCTACATCATGTGGCTGTCATGGCCGATCTTCATGAACGCGTGGGTCAGCGGGGAGATTTCCAGCAACGCCGGCGGCTTGATCCGGTGGCCGGCGCGGCTGCTGGTGCCCACGGGCTTCTTCCTGCTCTCCCTGCAGGGTATATCGGAGCTGATCAAGCGCATCGCGTACCTGCGCGGCCTGATCCCCGATCCGGTGGAAGAGCACGTCGAGCCGGCGCTGGCGATGGCTCAGATCGACGACGGGGCCGCGAAATGACCGCATTCATCATCGAGAACATGGCCCCGCTGATGTTCGCGGCACTGGTGGTGTTCCTGCTGCTGGGCTACCCGGTTGCCTTTGCGCTGGGCGCGATCGGCCTGTCCTTCGGCATTCTGGGTGTGCAGCTCGGGCTGCTGCATCCTGCGCTGTTCCAGGCGCTTCCGGAACGGCTGTTCGGAATCATGGCCAACGAAACTCTGCTAGCGGTGCCGTTCTTTACTTTCATGGGCCTGGTCCTCGAGCGCAGCGGCATGGCCGAGGATCTGCTGAACACCGTGGGCCAGCTGTTCGGTCCGGTGCGCGGCGGGCTCGCCTATGCGGTCATCTTCGTTGGCGCCCTGCTGGCCGCCACCACCGGGATCGTCGCTGCGTCGGTTATCTCGATGGGGCTGATCTCGCTGCCGATCATGCTGCGCTACGGCTACGACCGGCGGCTCGCGTCCGGCGTGATCGCAGCCTCCGGGACGCTGGCGCAGATCATCCCGCCGTCGTTGGTGCTCATCGTGTTGGCGGACCAGCTCGGCAAATCGGTCGGCGACATGTATGCCGGGGCATTCATCCCTGGCTTCACTCTGACCGGGCTGTATGTCCTGTACGTGCTCGCGAAGACCACGATTCACCCGCACGTCGCTCCGGCTCTGCCTCCAGAGGCGCGCACCCTGCGCGGCTTCAAGCTGCTGCGCCGCGTGCTCTTTGTGCTCATCCCGCCGCTGGCGCTGATTTTCCTGGTGCTGGGCACGATCTTCCTTGGGATCGCTACGCCGACGGAAGGCGGAGCGATGGGTGCCACCGGCGCACTGGTGCTCGCACTGCTCAACCGGCGCCTGAACTGGTCGCTGCTCAAGCAGGCGATGAACTCGACGGCGAAGCTGTCCTCCTTCGTGCTCTTCATCCTGGTCGGCTCGACCGTGTTCAGCCTTACGTTTCGCGCGGTCAACGGTGATCTATGGGTCGAGCATCTCCTCACCGGCCTGCCGGGCGGCCAGATCGGGTTCCTGATCGTGGTCAACGCACTGGTCTTCGTGCTCGCCTTCTTCCTTGATTTCTTCGAGCTGGCGTTCATCATCGTGCCGCTGCTGGGGCCAGTAGCGGACAAGCTGGGCATCGACCTCATCTGGTTCGGGGTACTGCTGGGCGTCAACATGCAGACCTCGTTCATGCACCCGCCCTTCGGCTTCGCGCTGTTCTACCTGCGCAGCGTAGCCCCTGCCAGGGAGTATCTGGATAAGATCAGCGGAAGGCCGACCGCACCCGTGACCACCGGCCAGATCTATTGGGGCGCAGTGCCCTTCGTCGTGATCCAGGTCATCATGGTCGGGATATTGATCGCGTTCCCGGGCCTGGTGACCGGCAATCTGGACAGGAGCACGGTCGATTCGTCCAGAATCGAGATCGAGGTCCCGGCGCTGGACCACGAACGCGAACAGATGGAACGCGACGCCGACGTCCCCGACTTCGGGGCGCCCAAACCCGGCGATGCAGAATCCGCGAAGTAGCCCCGTCTACTTCCCGATCCCCAACTTCGAGTAGAACACGTAGTTGTCGTAGGTAGCCTCGGCCACTCGGGACCACAAGAACTGCTCGTCGCGGAACTTCTTCCAAGCGGGATAGACTCGCTTCCAATGCTCGCTCTTCGCCATCAGCTCCCCATAGAGCTCGTAGGCCGCCTTCTCGCACGCCTCCATGACCACCTTGGGAAACGGGCGCAGTTTGGTGCCGCTTGCCACCAGCCGGCGCAGGGCCGGAGGGTTCTGCGAGTCGTATTTCGCCGGCATCCAGACACAGACTTCGGCGCACGCGGATTGAAGTGCGACCTGGTAGGACTTGGGCAGTTCGTTCCATTTCTTCTCGTTGACGAGCATGGTGGTTATGGGTCCCCCCTCCCACCACCCCGGATAGTAGTAGTAGGCCGCGACCTTGTTGAAGCCCAGCTTCTCGTCGTCATAGGGGCCGACCCATTCTGCGCCGTCGATCGTGCCCTTCTCGAGCGCGGGATAGATGTCCGGGCCGCCGATCATCTGCGGCACCGCGCCGAGCTTGGCGAGGATCAGGCCCGCCATGCCGCCGATGCGGAATTTCAGGCCCTTCAGATCGGCGACGGTCTTGATCTCCTTGCGGAACCAGCCGCCCATCTGGCAGCCCGTGCTGCCGGCCGCCAGCGCGACGCATCCATACTCCTTGAACAAAGGGGCCATCGCTTCGGCGCCGCCGCCGGCAAACCACCAGGAGAAGTTCTGTCGCGTGTTGCCGCCGAACCCGAGCGAGCTGCCTATGGAAAAAGTCGGGTCCTTGCCGTAGTAGTAGTAAGAGGCCGTATGTCCCATTTCCACCGTTCCGGCCTGGACCGCGTCGAGCACCTGAAGCGCCGGCACGATCTCGCCGGCGGCAAAAGTGCGGATTTGAAACTTGCCGTCGGTCATCTCTGCTACGCGTCTGGCTACCATTTCCGCACCACCGTACAAGGTGTCCAGGCTCTTGGGCCAGCTCGCCGCTGTTCGCCATTGAATTTTCGGCTGCGACTGGGCGATGGCCGGAGCTGCCACTGTGCCGGCCGCAACACCCAGGGCCGCCTTCTGGAGAAAGGATCTGCGTTTCATTGTTGTCCCCCTGAGTGATAAGTGTTCGCTTGCTGGATTCGGCGCACGCGTTACGCGATCAATCACCGCAACGACGGTTCCGCATTGGGATTCTAGTTCCAGTCGCCACGGAAACGCACGCGATTCTTCTTTTCGTAGTTTCCGCGTTCACGACACTATAATCCAGGTTCGATCAGCGCCTTCCAGGAGATTCGAGTCCATGACGTTCAGTTGGGATCTGCCCTACCCTTCGCAACGCAGCCCGCTGCTTGCCAGGAACGTCGTCGCGACTTCTCAACCACTGGCGGCGCAGGCAGGGTTGCGCATGCTGCTCAAAGGCGGCAACGCGATTGACGCCGCCATTGCCACCGCTGTCACACTCACGGTGGTGGAACCCACGATGAACGGCATCGGCAGCGACGCGTTCGCGCTGGTATGGGCCGAAGGCAAACTGCACGGACTGAACGCGTCGGGCCGCGCGCCGGCGGCCTGGACTCCCGCACGATTTGCCGGGCGCGACACCATGCCGACGGAAGGGTGGGAGACGGTAACCGTGCCTGGCGCGGTATCCGGCTGGGTTGCGCTGTCTCAACGCTTCGGGCGTTTACCGTTCTCTGATCTGTTCGAGCCGGCGGTCGAATACGCCGAGCGTGGTTACCTTGTTTCTCCCGTGATCGCCAAACAATGGGCCGATGCACTCGACCGGCTCCGCAATCAGCCGACTTTCCGCGATGCGTTCATGCCGCACGGGCGTGCGCCCGGACCAGGTGAATTATTCCGTTTCCCAGATCAGGGAAAGACCTTGAGCCGTATCGCGCAATCCCAGGGCGAAGCGTTTTATCGGGGAGACCTTGCCGAGAAGATCGCGGCCGCAAGCGCAGCCCAAGGGGGCGCGATGACCGCCGCCGATCTTGCCGCCCATCGCGCGGATTGGGTGGAACCCATCGACGTCCCCTATCAAGGCCATCGCCTGCACGAAATCCCCCCCACCGGGCAAGGCATCGCAGCATTGATGGCGCTGGGCATCCTGAGCGATTGGAACCTGGCGAGCCACCCTGTGGATTCGGTCGACAGTCTTCATCTGCAGATCGAGGCGATGAAGCTGGCGTTCGCCGACGTCCATCGCCACGTCTCCGATCCCGCCACCATGAAGGTGAAATCGGGCGATCTGTTGAATCCCGATTACCTTCGTCAGCGCGCCCACCTCATCGACCCCAGGCGCGCGACCGATTTTGGCCCGGGTGCGTTCACGAGTTCCGACACGGTCTATCTCACCACAGCGGACGATGCGGGAATGATGGTTTCGTACATCCAATCCAATTACATGGGATTCGGTTCAGGTGTTGTCGTTCCGGGAACCGGCATCAGCCTGCAAAATCGCGGCGCGTGCTTTACTTTGCAGTCCGGCCATCCCAATCAGATCGGCGGCGAAAAGCGTCCGTTCCACACCATCATTCCCGCGTTCCTCACGCGAGAAGGAAAGCCCGTGATGAGCTTCGGGGTCATGGGAGGCGATATGCAACCCCAGGGGCATCTGCAGATGACCGTGCGGATGCTCGACTACGGGCAGAATCCGCAGGCCGCCGCCGACGCGCCGCGCTGGAAAGTCAGCAAGACCGGCGAAGTGCTTCTCGAGCCATCGATCCCGACGGCTGTTGTCGAGGGTTTGCACAATCGCGGCCATCGCGTGCGCGTTTCCCAAATAGGCGAGGTCGAAATCGGCAGCTACGGCAGCGCGCAACTCATCTATCGCGTCGACGGTGGGTACGTCGCGGGATCGGAGGGGCGAAGGGACGGACAAGCGGCGGGGTTCTGATCAAGCAATTAATCGCGATTGATTCGCGCCGGACGTTCCGCTGCGTCAGCAAGACGCGCTCTCGGAAACCGTGACCCCTTCGCAAGATTCCCGGACCTTCGCAGTGGCAGCCGCGCGCATTTTGGTTGACAATACCCGCCGCAAATCCCGCGAAGAGTCCGACAACTTACTTTCGCCACGAAACCATGTACCCACTGCGCATCCGCATTTCCATCTTTGCCGTTGCACTGTCCGCTTTCCTCATCGCCAACACGGGCACGCCGGTCATCGCGGCCGAGGCCACCGATGTCTGGGCCGCCAGCCTCAAGAACCTCACGCCGGCACAAGGCAGGACGCTCATGTTGTTCGCTCGCGACCTCTTTCCGGATGAGGGGCTGGAAGAATCGAAATTCACGGCTTGCCTGACGCCCTACGACGAGGAGGCGGGAGATCCGCAGAAAAGGGAGCCCCTGCTGGACGCGCTGAAGCAGATCGATGGCGCGGCCATGCGAATGGGCTACAAGGACTACATAGGCGTCAGCCACGAGGATGAACGCATCCGTCTGTCGCAAATGCTGGCCGAGGGCCGCAGTCTGCGACAGATCAAGAAATCCGTGGGGCGGTGCCTCCAAGCGAACTGATCACGCCGCGATCGGAAAAATATGGATCTCAAGCTTCAGGACAAATCGGCGCTGGTTTCGGGCTCCACCAAGGGCATCGGACTTGCCATCGCGGCGGCGCTTGCGGGAGAAGGTGCCCGGGTCATTCTCAACGGGCGCACCGATGCGGCCGTCACGGAAGCCTCCGCTGAAATTCGCCGCGGCGCGCCCGGCGCGAAGCTGGACGGATTCGCGGGCGATCTGTCGACGGCAGCCGCCGCGACGGAACTGGCGCGTCGCTTTCCAGCCGTGGACATTCTGGTAAACAACCTCGGAATCTTCGAGCGCAAGCCTTTCGAGCAGATTGCCGACGACGACTGGCAGCGGTTCTTCGACATCAACGTCATGAGCGGCGTGCGGCTGTCGCGGGCCTACCTTCCCGGAATGAAGGCGCGCAACTGGGGGCGAGTCGTGTTCATCAGCAGCGAGAGTGGAATCCAGATTCCGCCGGACATGATCCATTACGGCATGACCAAGAGCGCGCAACTCGCCATTTCGCGCGGACTCGCCGAAACTTGCGCGGGTACCGCGGTCACGGTGAACGCCGTGCTGCCGGGACCGACGCTCACGCATGGCAACAAGGCCGCCATCGCCAGGCGCGCGCCGGGCAAAGCGCTCGCCGAGGTGGAAAAGGAGTTCTTCCAGATCCATCGCCCGACTTCCCTGCTAAAGCGTTATGCTACGCTCGAGGAAGTCGCCAGCCTGGTTGCCTATGTCTGCAGCCCGCTTTCCTCCGCCACCAACGGCGCCGCATTGCGAGTGGACGGCGGGGTCGTCAAGGCGTGTTTCTGATGGCGATGCGTCGGAAGGCTGGATCTTCAAGGGAGGCACACATGTCGCCAGTCAGCACACTCAAACCAAACGGGCATGCACGTCCGATCAAGACCGAGCGGGATTTCAAAGGCGCGGTATCCGTCGTCAGGACCATCGTCAACCAGCCGGATCGGGAAAGCGCCGCAGAAAAACGGCTGCAATCGCTGATCCGGGAAATGGAGAAATTCGACCCTGCCGACGACGACGATACGCCGGTGGATTCGGAGGAAGACTCCAACGGCGGACTGCTGCGCCGCTGGTCGGACGACGATCGCGATCAGGAATAAGGACGATGGTTGCAGAATCCGGTTCTCGGGCACCCCGATATGAAAACTGACCGTTTGCAAACCCTCAAAGAGATTGGCACCGGAACCGCCACGTCAAAAGCGTCCGAGATCCTGGCGGAAATGCCGGCCCGGCCTGCGCTGGCAGATATATTCAAGTTACGGATGGACCAACCCAAATTCGGCATGCCGTTCGCGGCCGGAAAGCATTGCGTGCAGTGCGCGGCACTGGCGCTGAAAGCCGGTATGGACGAAGAAACGGTGCTGGCTTGCCTGCTGCACGACGTGGGGATGGTGGTCATGCGGCCAGACCACGGCTGGTGGGGCGCACAATTGGTTGAGCCTTATGTCTCCGAGAAAGTCGCCTGGGCGATCCGCTACCACCAGGCCCTGCGCTACTACCCGGACGAGTCGGTCGGTTACGAGTATCCGGCGATGTACGTCGCGATGTTCGGAGAAAACTACCGTCCGCCTGAGCACATCGAGTCAGCGTACCGCTATGCTCGCAAGCACCCGTGGTACATGATCGCGAGGCAGATCACGGTGTTCGACGACTACAGCTTCGACCGCAATGCGCCGTGGCCGCTCGAGCCTTTTGCCGACATCATTGGCCGCCACTTCCGCCAGCCCAGTGAAGGCCTGGGCAACGATTCAAGTCCCACTGCGCACATGTGGCGCGCCATCATCGATCCGAACAAGCCGCTGTAAGCGGATACCCACGGGCCCTGCCGTGCCGGCATCACCAATGCCGGACGCCAAACACGATCATTTATTAAATCGCTTACGAATCTAAGTAAGCGGCGGAGGGCATTGCTTCGAGTGAAAGTGGCTTCACCTGGATACGCCTGCCTTCGGACATGACCGGACATTCGCTGGATGTTCGACCTGATTCTGGCGATGCCGGAGAGAATCTGTTGCCTCTGGCGTAACCGATGCAGGTCCGTGTGAGCGATTCGCCCCATCCGCGTTTTCACGCGTTTGATGTGGCGACGGCGGGCCGATGGGCATAATATCCAAGGTACGCCTTACATCATCCCGGCCGGCCAAATATCTGCTATGCAGATAACGGCGGAACGGTTGGCCGATGATCAACTCCATGAGATTGTTCCGACTTATGGGGAGCAAATTGCGGAACATCCGTAAAGAGGGGGAATTGCGATGAAACGACTATTGGCAAAGACAGGACTGATTTCTGCGGTCGTTGTGCTCGTCGTTGGAAGTGCTGGCGTCCAGGCGCAGATCGCCAAAAATGTGGCGGCGAAGAGTCCCTGGGGTGCCGCCGACGAAATCGGCACCCTCAACATGATGACCGATGCCTCCAGGTTCGACGTTCTCAAGCAGGTCGCCGGCGGCAAGGTCTACGATCTGGGCGTGGACCTGTTTGTAGGGATGCCGACCTGCTGTGCGCCTTTCGGGGATCCCACTTTCCAGATATGGATGACGCATACGCCCGCACGCGATACCGCTAAGGAACTGCTGTCCTATTCCGGCGACGCAGTCTCCATGTATACCCATACCGGCACCCACCTTGACACCCTCAATCACTTCGGGTTGCACGGAAAGATCTGGAATCAGGTCAGCGCCGATGACGCGCTCGGCGTTCGGGGATGGACCAAGTCTGGTGCCGACAAATATCCTCCCATCGTGGCCCGGGGAGTGCTCATCGATGTGGCGAATTCCAAGAACGTGGCGCACCTGCCAACGTCCTATGCCATTACGGTGGCGGACCTGCAGGAGGCGCTGAGAAAACAGGGTACGACGCTCCGCCCGGGCGATGTGGTCTTGACGCGGACCGGACTCATGACCCTCTGGCCCGACGTGGCCAAGTACCGTCTCGCTGATCAGGCCGGCCTGAGCCTGGAGGCGGCACAGTGGCTGGTGGAAGGCCAACAGGCGATGCTGCTGGGGGCGGATAACTTTGGCGTGGAGAGCTTTCCCTCCAAGGATCCGGTGAACTTCGTTCCCGTTCACACCTATCTGCAGGCCGAGCGAGGGGTCTCGCTACTCGAAGCCGTCTGGCTGGAAGACCTGGCAAAGGATCGGGTGTACGAGTTTCTGTTCATTGCCTCTCCCCTGAAATTGAGAGGCGGGACCGCATCTCCGATCCGCCCGCTGGCGATTTCCATTCAGCGCAGGTGAGGCACGGCAGGGCGCCGTCAAAGGCGCCCTGAAACGCCGGGTCTCCGGATTCAGGTAACGGTGTTCGACGCAGACCCGGGAACTGGTCTGGTGGTGGCCGGTTAATACGGCACGCTACGGGTAGCTGCGGACTACAGTGAAATGGCGGCTCTCGGCC
>JANOGP010000243.1:0-2381 GCA_031406075.1 Betaproteobacteria bacterium | reverse complement strand
ACCATCCTGCTCGAGGAGATCGGCCTGGCGCCGCGCGGCGCGGCGGGAAGGCTTGCGGCCGAGGGACATTTCAACCACGAGGGAAAACTGCCGCTCAATACGCACGGCGGACTGCTTTCCTACGGTCACTGCGGGGTGGGCGGCGCGATGGCACATCTGGTCGAGACCCATCTGCAACTCACGGACCGGGCGGGGAAGCGTCAGGCGAAGAATGTCCGCCGGGCGCTGCTGCACGGCGACGGCGGAGTGCTGTCCTCGCATGTTTCCCTTGTTATCGAGAGGGCGGCGTGATGACCGCGATTGCAGACTGGACCCGCGACGGTACCGGCATTGCCTATCAGGCCTGCGCTTCCTGCAAGGCGGCGTGGTATTTCCAGCGCGGTTTCTGTCCCGCCTGCGGCGACGGCAATCCCGTGTCCAGGCAGGCTTCCGGGGCGGGAACGGTGCATGCGCGCACCAGCGTCGCGCGTGCGCCGACCGAGGAACTTCGTGCGCACGCGCCATACCTGATCGTGCTGGTAGATGCCGACGAAGGATTCCGCCTGATGGCGCACGGCGACCCGGCCCTCGAAATCGGGGACCGGGTGCGGGCGCGATATGTTGAACTGGCCGGCAAGAAGATTCCCTATTTCGAGCCGGCCGATGGCCGGCGATAAATGCGTTGACGCAGAGGGCGCAGAGGAAAAACAAAAACGAGGAAAAGCGAGTGGGGGTTATAAGCGGGGTGACTGTTCGCGAACCTGGGCGAACGATTTTTACTGCGAGGGATCGTCAACCAATGACAGACCTTGACCAGCGCATTTTCCTGCCTTTTGCCTTTCCTCCGTGTCCTCCGCGCCTCTGCGTTGGGTTTTGAATCCCACCGAAGGAAAACAACAATGAAAGACGTGTTGCGCGAAGCACTTCGCACCGTGCTCGATCCGAAATCGGTGGCGATCGTCGGGGCTTCAGAGAATCCCAATAAATTGGGCGGACGGCCGCTGCTTTACCTGTCCCGCTTCGGTTACAAGGGCAGGGTCTATCCGATCAATCCGAAGCGATCCGAGGCGCAGGGCTACAAGGCTTATCCGTCGCTCACGGATCTGCCCGAGGCACCGGAAGTCGCGATCGTTGTGGTGCCGGGCGATGCCGCGGTGGAGGCGGTCGAGCAGTGCGCGCAAATTGGCGTTAGAGCCGCGATCGTCATGACTTCCGGTTTCGGCGAGACCGATGCCGGCGCCGGAAAGGCCAAGGAACTGCACATGCGCGACGTCGCACGTGCTCGCGGCATGCGCGTGATCGGCCCGAATTGCCAGGGGCTGGCCAACTTCGGCAGCGGCGCGATCCTGTCGTTTTCCACCATGTATATCGAGGCGCCGCCCGAGGATGGGCCGGTAGGCATCGTCAGCCAGTCGGGCGCGATGAGCGTGGTGCCCTACGGCCTGCTGCGCCAACGCGGCATCGGCGTGCGCCATTCGCACGCCACCGGCAACGACTGCGACGTCACCGTCGCCGAACTGGCGTCGGTGGTGGCGGAGGATCCGGACCTGAAACTGCTGCTGCTCTATCTGGAGGGCATCAGCGACACGGAACATCTCGCCGAGACCGCGCGCACTGCCCGCGAGCGCGACCTGCCGGTGATCGCGCTGAAGAGCGGGCGCACGGCGGCGGGACAGGAGGCGGCGCGCTCCCATACCGGCGCGCTCGCCAACGAGGATCGCCTGGTGGACGCCTTCCTGGCGAAGCACGGCATCTGGCGCGCGCGCGACACCGCGGAACTGGTCGGCAGCGTCGAGATGTATCTGAAAGGCTGGAAACCGAAGGGGCGCAGGCTGGTCGCGATCAGCAACTCGGGTGCGGTGTGCGTGATGGCGGCGGACGCTGCCACGGCGGTCGGCATGCCGATGGCGAAGCTTGCCGATCAGACCCGCGAGGGAATGGCAAAGATCCTGCCGGGATTTGCCACGACTACCAACCCAATCGACGTCACTGCGGCGCTGTTGACCAACAGCAGGTTGTTCTCGGACATCCTGCCGGTCCTGGCGCTCGACCCCGCGGCCGACGCTTTCCTGATCGGCATAGCGGTGGCGGGGCAGGGCTACGATGTGGATGCCTTTGCCCGCGATTCGGCGGAATTTGCCCGTGCCACGGGCAAGCCGCTGGTGGCGGCGGTGCCGCAGGCGAGCATCGCGGCGCATTTCAGGGAACAGGGCTTGCCGGTTTTCACCACGGAAGCCGAGGCGGTCACCGCGCTCAACCAATTCCTTTCGCATCGCGAGCTGATGCAGAGCGCACGCGAACGCGGCGCCGCGGTCGCACGCCTGTCCAACCCCGCCATAGGGGGAAGCCTGCTCAACGAAGCCGACGGCCTCGCGCTGGTGGCGCGCGCCGGCGTGCCGGTG
>JANOGP010000238.1:0-18050 GCA_031406075.1 Betaproteobacteria bacterium | reverse complement strand
GTAGGCCTTGACCTCGCCCCCGAACTTCTTCGACAACACCAGCGTCAGCGCCGCCGTCAGCGTGGTCTTGCCATGGTCCACGTGACCTATGGTCCCCACGTTCACGTGCGGCTTGGTGCGCTCAAACTTTCCCTTTGCCATCTCGCTGTCCTCGTCTTAGCTTTGCTTTTTTAAGTAGTGACCCCTGAACCCTGAAGCCTTTGGAGCCCATGACCAGGATTGAACTGGTGACCTCTCCCTTACCAAGGGAGTGCTCTACCACTGAGCTACATGGGCTAATCGGAACGCCGTGGCAGATCGGCTGCGCCCCGCTTTAACCAAGTCGCCGCAACCGCCTCGCCAATCTCTTTCTGGAGCGGGTGAAGGGAATCGAACCCTCGTCGTAAGCTTGGAAGGCTTCTGCTCTACCATTGAGCTACACCCGCCTGAATCCGGGCTCAACACACTGAAACTGCTTGCCGTTGGTACCTCAGAAGACGCTTTGACGATCCCGCCGCAGATCCGACCCGGCCCCGTCACTCAATGCTTGGTGGAGGGGGAAGGATTCGAACCTTCGAAGGCAGAGCCGTCAGATTTACAGTCTGATCCCTTTGACCGCTCGGGAACCCCTCCGAACGAAACGGCGGATTATCGATAATAAACGAAGGGATGTCAAACGTACGACGGCGTTCGGACACGCTTTCCGCGCACCCCGATTGCTATCCGATCCGCGCCCGGCGCGGTCACACGGCCGGGTTGGGATAGCGCAGGTGAACCGCGTCGATATCCTCAAGGACCGCGTCGTCGAGTCTCAGGTTTTCGGTATCGATGTTTTCGCGAAGTTGCCCCAGGGTGGTCGCGCCGATGATGGTGCTGGCACAGAACCAGCGGCTGCGGACGAACGCGACCGCAAGGGCCGCCGCCGACAGGCCGGCGCGTTTGGCAAGTTCGGCATAGGCCGCGGCGGCCGGCATCACATTGGGCTTGTCATAGCGCTGGCCAAACGGCGGGTACTTGGTCAGGCGCGCCCCTTCCGGTTTGGCCCCATTGAGATATTTGCCGGACAGGTGACCAAAGGCGAGGGGACTGTATGCAAGCAGCGGCACGCCCTCGCGCCGCGTCACTTCCGACAGCCCGGTTTCGTAAGTGCGATTCAGGAGGTTATAGGCGTTCTGGATCGAGGCCACCATCGGCAGCCCCTGCTGCCGCGCCACGCGAACAAACTCGATCGCACCCCAGGGCGACTCGTTGGACAATCCGAGGTAACGGATTTTCCCAGCCTTGATGAACTCGGCAAAGGCCTCGAGCTGCTCTTCGATCGGTATGGTCGGGCGCTCCTGCTTCGGGTCGTGAAAAATATTGCCGAACAGTGGCAGATAGCGGTCCGGCCAATGGATCTGGTAAAGTTCCACGTAGTCGGTGTGCAGGCGCCTGAGGCTGCCGTTCAGCGCCTCCTGAATGCTTTTCCTGTCCACCGCCTTCGGCCCGCCGCGCACCCAGTTGAATCCACGGCCCGGCGCGGTGATCTTGGTGGCAACGATCAATTAGTCACGCTGCTGCGTTCTGAGCCAGGTGCCCAGGTAGGACTCGGTACGGCCTTGCGTTTCCGCCCTGGGCGGCACCGGGTACATTTCCGCCGCGTCGATGAAATTGATGCCGCGGGTAACCGCGTATTCGAGCTGCTGATGCGCGTCTTTTTCGCTGTTCTGCTCGCCCCAGGTCATGGTGCCCAGGCAGATCTCCGAAACATTGAGATCGCTCGATCCCAGTTTGTTGTATTTCATTGCCCCTTCCCCCCAGCGCGATGACCGGTGTCCGAATCCGCGCGGCCGGCACGACCGCACCGACGCGTCCACCGGTGTAATCAACCGGTATCACGCGGGCTGCGTAGTCTAATGGAAGTCCGGCCCGCGACGAAGCGCCGATCAGGCTGGAGTCCGCCGGGAACGCAGCCTTTGCAGGAGCTCCTCGGGCGGCACCGGCCGGCCCGGCAAGAAACCCTGGATTTCGTCACAACCTTCGGCGCGAAGGAACTGTTGTTGTTCCTCGGTCTCCACGCCCTCGGCGATGACCTTCATGCGCAGGCTGCGCGACATGGCGATGATCGCGCGCACGATTGCCGCATCGTCGAGATCCTCAGGGATGTCGCGAACAAAGGAGCGGTCGATCTTCAGCGCGTCGATGGGAAAACGCTTCAGATAAGAAAGCGAAGAATATCCGGTACCGAAGTCGTCAAGCGAAATCGAGATGCCCATCGCCTTGAGTTCGCCCAGCACTTCGCTCACCTCGGCGCTGCTTTCCATCCCGCTCTCGGTAATCTCGAACTCGAGGAATCGCGGATCGAATCCTGTTTCTGCAAGAACCCCGGCCAGCGTCTCCTTCAGCCGGTTTTGGCGGAACTGCCTGGTCGACAGGTTTACCGCCAGCTTGACCTGCGCCAACCCCTCATCGTGCCAGCGTTTTACCTCCTGGCAGGCCGCACGCAATACCCATTCGCCGATCGGCAGAATCAGTCCATTTTCCTCCGCAATGCCGATGAAATCGTGCGGCGGCACCATGCCGAGTTCGGGATGCTGCCAGCGTATCAGTGCTTCGACACCGGTCATTTCGCCGGTTTCCAGGCTGAACTTGGGCTGGTAATGCAGCAGAAATTCGCGCCGCTCCAGCGCCCGCCGCAGACTGGTTTCCATGTCAAGGCGCGACTGCACACGCGCCGTCAATTCGACTGAATAGAACTGGAAATTGTTCCGCCCTTGCGCCTTGGCGTGATACATCGCCGAATCCGCATTTTTGACAAGCCCGTCCAGGTCGTTGCTGTCCACCGGGAAAATGGTTATGCCGAAGCTGGGACCGACGAACAACTCGCGCCCGCCGACGAAAAACGGCGGCGCGAAGCTGTCGAGTATCTTTTGCGCCACGAATATTGCGTCGCGCGGATCGCCCATATCGGCCAGGACCAGTCCAAACTCGTCGCCGCCGAAGCGCGACACCGTATCGCTCTCGCGCAAGCATACCGACAGGCGCTTGCCGATATCGCGCAACAGCTCGTCCCCGGCCTCATGGCCCATGGTGTCGTTGACCATCTTGAAATTGTCGATGTCGAGGAGCATCACGCCGACATAGCGCCCCTGCCGGCGAGCTTCGATCATCGCCTGCGACAGCCGGTCGTTATACAGCGAGCGATTGGGCAGGCCGGTGAGTTCGTCGTGATACGCGAGATAGTTGAGCTGTTCCTGGGCCTCGCGGTTGGCGGTCACGTCCTGCGCCAGCGTCATCACGGACAACACCCTGCCTTGGGCATCGACCAGCGGCGTGTAGTACCACTCGCAGACGATGTTGCGCTCTTGCTTGGTGCGGTTTTCCACCGTCACCTGCGCGCTGTGCTTGTCGATGAGCAGCCGCTTCCAAAGCGTGGCGATCGTGTCGCAGCCGCGTTCAGCGGCGATCAGGTTGGCGGCGTGCCGCCCCAGCGCCTCCTGCCGGCTGTATCCGAAGATACTTTCAGCCGCGGGATTCCATTCGACCACCCGAAAGGAAAGGTCCCACTCGATGAACGCAAGCGGCGCCTGGTGGGCGTGCAGACGCAGCTTCTGCTCCGATTTCATCAGGATTTCCTGCGCCTTGCGGTGATCGCCGATCTCCCGCTGCAGTGCCGCGTTCGCCTCTTCCAGGTTTTCCTTGGTGGCGGACAGCGTATCCACCAGGCCCAGGTTGCGAAAACGCAGCCGCAGCGACTCGGCGATGGTGGAGTGAATGCGCGCCGAAATCCCCAGCATAAGGGCCACGAAAAGCAGCATCATCGAGGCCATCGCGACGTGCACCGGATCCAGGTACAACGCCATGCGCACGGCGAACGGCACCATGCTCGGCAGGAGGAATGCGGCGTAAACGCCGCGATAGGAGGACAGCGTGGAAACGGCCCCGGCGGCAAGTCCGGCGAGCAGCAGCCCGAAGAAGAACTGGTGAATGAGGTTCTGGCCGGCCAGCAGAACGCCGCCCGCGCCCCAGACTATTCCCGACAGCAGCGTACCGACGAAAAAACTCCGCAACCAGGGCACCATCTGCTCGGCGCTCGGCGCGCTTGCCGCAAAACGACGCACGAGCAAAGCCCGGTGCCCGGTCAGCGCACACACGACGATGAGCCAGGAAAGCAGCAGCGTCGCGTCCGCGACAGGCCAGGTCACACCAACCACAATGAGCGCGATCAGCAGCGTCGCCGTGAGCGCGGCGGGAAGCTGACGGAACAGCAGCGCGATCTGTTGGGCGCGAACCTCGCGATAAGTCTCTTCGGTTTCGCTCTTCCCGATGATTCCTGCCGATCGCAGAATCGACGAGATGTTTTCTGAGGCAGGCATGATTTTGCGGTTGCGTTATCGGGTGCTTACATGAAGCGCGCCTGCGGCACCGCATCCTGATGAGGGATCGGCACCCGCAAGCGCCCGGTTTTCATCAGGCGATGGTAGCACCATCCGGGCGCGCAACATCCGTCAGGGCCGCAACGCCACGATCATCTCGATTTCAACGCAGGCATTGCGCGGTAATTCCGCAACCCCGATCGCGCTGCGCGCGTGCCTGCCGCTTTCCCCGAAGACCTGCACCAGCAGTTCCGAGGCAGCGTCGATCACTTTGGGCTGCTGGTTGAACATCGGCGCCGAGGCGACGAATCCGGTGATTTTGAGAATGCGTTCAATGCGGTCGAGCGAGCCCAGCGCCTGCTTCAAGCAGGCGAGTCCCTGCAGGATGCACAGCCGCGCCGCCTGCTGCGCGCGCTCGATGCTCACTTCTCCACCGACCTTGCCAATGATGCGCACCTCGTCGCCTTCCCGCGGCAGTTGACCGCTGACGAAAGCCTGTCGCTCGTGCACCGTGACCGGGACATACTGAAACGCCGGGACCGCGGCCGTGGGCAGCACTATTCCGAGCCTGGCAAGATTCTGATCGATCATTTCCCTATCCTTTCTTCCCGCGCGATTATCTGCGAGTTTGAAAGCCCGTCGCAGAGCGGATGTCGATCATGTGCAAGCTCCAGCGCTTCACCTAAGCGCTTTCTCCTCAAAATGAAAACGGTACGGCAGCCAACGCTGTCGTGCCGATCTACCGGCCCGCAATGTCGATCCGCCGGTCATGCGTATGACGAATATCGCGATCAGCAATGTTCTTTTTGGCAAGCCGGCCTGCCACTGGCCCGGGCAGCCGATTCCGCGCAAGTTTAGTGGAATTTTCCCGGTCCCATGGTTGCAAGCGGCCGGCACCACGCTAGGATGCGTGCTCGATAAACGCGACCATGCGGCAATGTGCCGTTTGCCCCGACAACCCCTTGTCCAATCCCGATCCCGGACGGCGTAACGCCGGCGCCGCACTGGCGCTGCTGTCGCTGATCTGGGGCTACAACTGGGTCGCGATGAAAATCGGACTGGCCGATGCCGGGCCGTTGCAGTTTGCCACCCTGCGCTTCACGCTGGCGGCGCTGTGCATGGTTCCCGTAATCATCAAATTCAGGGCGCCTTTGCTTCCCCGCCCGGAGCAGTGGCCTGCCGTCGCGATTCTCGGTCTCATGCTTGCGGGCAACTTCGCCTGCACGCTGACGGCGCTGCGGCTGGGCGGCACGGGCAAGACCGCGGTACTGGTCTACACCATGCCGTTCTGGGTACTGGTGTTCGCGTGGCTTGCGCTGAATGAGCGGCTCGAACGCTGGCAGGGGATTGCGGTTGCGATCGCGCTTGCGGGACTGGTGGTGCTGGTGGAGCCCTGGACGCTTTCCGGCGGATTGCTGGCGAGCGTGCTTGCGCTCGGCGCCGGCATGTCCTGGGGTGCAAGTGTGGTGTACGTGAAGAACCTGCAGAAGAAAACCAGCGTTTCGATGTTGATGATCACGCTGTGGCAGATGATCATCGGCTCGCTGCTGCTGGCAGGGGGCTGGGCCTGGCTCGAACCTCAACCGATCCGCTGGACCGCGGGCTTTGGCCTCGCCCTTGGCTACACCGCGGTGCTGGCCACCGGAGTGGCATGGATGCTTTTCTACTATGCGCTCAGGCGCATGCCGGCGGGAATGGTCGCTCTCGGCACGCTCGCAACGCCGGTGATCGGCGTGCTGGCGGCGTGGCTGCAACTTGGCGAACGGCCCGGGCCCCTGGAGGCCACGGGCATGGCGCTGATCGGCATGGCGCTCGCCATGCTGGCATGGTCGCCGCGCTTAAACGCACCCTCCTCCGGCACCTGAACGCCGGCAGGAATACGCGCCCAAACGCTAGTCTTGATCCTCGATCTGTCCGAGCGGACGCCTGAACGTGTAGTCGATGGGTTTCTTGACCAGCTCGTCTGCCGACGAACCGACGCTGCCGCTGAATATCGTGAACGGTAGCGCGACGACAAAAGCCACCGAGCCCGCCACGATCGCAACCAATCCCGTCGGCCGCACAAACACCGCATCCATGAACATGTCGCCTCCGGCTCGATCCTTAGGAAGCTGCTCCGCTGCCAGAACCGGTTGTCCTGCCATGACTGCAGTCAGCAACGCAACCACCAGACTACGCATGATGAGCTTACGCATCGCTATCCTCCATTTTGGGAAGCTGGTCGAGGAACAGATTGTAACTCTTTCTTTCCACGCCCGAAACAATGGTCTGATAACCGCGTTTTCGCCGCTTCCGGTATGCTTGGATCCGGGCACTCGCAGGCTTGCCGGGGCGCCGTCCTGGCAATGCAACTCAAACCGCGCAGCACACCCGCTTTCCCTTTGGAACCAAAGATATGCCGCAAGAGCGACACCTTGGTATAGCCCATTCCCCACAAAAGGCGACACCGACATCGCGCAGATCCGCGCCGTCGCCGCCTGAAACCGTTCACGGCATGCAAATGTTAAGTACGTGGCGCCGGTAAATTTCGGGCAGGCGCTCCAGCACCAGTTCCTTGCGCAAAATGTCGCCCTCCCTCAGCGCCTGCGCCACTACATCGACCGTCAATGCTTCCAGCGCCGGGATCGAGATCGGCGCATAGGACAGGTGCCACGCCTCGGGAAACATGCCGCCGCGGTATTCACGGATGGTTCCACCACCTCCGCATGAATGGCGAAGCGGGGTTCGTCCGACTGAATTACGTGGGACCGGGAGCGTCCGGTTAGTTGCAGCGGATCGAGTAGCATGTCACGACACCGGCAGCGTCGCAGAAGTCGGATTGTCGCAAAAGGTCTCGCCGAAACGCCAGCCCGCTCACGCGAACGGCAAACTAACCAGAGCCGCCGCTTGGGCGATGCCCGCCGCCCTACTTGAACTCGTGCAACTGGGTACGGTGGCGCTTGATGAAGTCCCAGTCGTAGGTCACGCCCAGGCCCGGTCCATCAGGCACCGGAAAGCATCCGTCTTTGCCGATCCCGTCCAACTGGTCGGTGTAAGTGTCCGCATACACCGGCGGCATGGCATTGCCGCACTTCGGCCCCACCAGCGCCAGTTCGTAGAAATTGGTGTTGCGGATCGCCGCCATGCAGTGGCGATGCGCCGGGCCCGGTGCGTGCAGCTCGACGTCGAGCCCGAAGGATTCGGCCAGGTGCGCGATCTTCATCGTGCCGGTAATGCCGAGGTCGTATTCGGGACCGGCGCGCACGAAATCCGTGCCGTCGTTGACGATGAAGTCCGCTTTCGGTTCCAGCCCGCGCACGTGCTCGGTCTGCAGCAGCGGCGTCTTGATGAACTGGCGCAGTTTGCGGTGCGCGAACTGCGACCAGCCGCCATCGCGCATCGGATCCTCGTACCAGAAGAAGCCGGCCTCGTCGCAGGCGCGACCGACCGCAAGCGTATCGGCGAAGGTGCGCAGCTCGCATGCCGGGTCGAGCATCAGCGCCATGCGGCCACGCAAGCGGCTGCCGAGCGCCAGCACGGCTGCGCTCTCCTCCTGCGCGTTGCCGTCGCACCAGCCGTGAATTTTGAATGCGCGATAGCCCATTTCGTAGCACTGTTCGGCGAAGTCAACGTAGGCCTGCGCACTGGAGAGTCCGCCGTTGCGATCGCCGTGGTAAGTCGACGCATACGTCGGCAGCCGCTTACGCCAGCCGCCCAGCAGTTTCCAGATCGGCGCATGCAACTGCTTGCCCGCAAGGTCCCAGAGCGCAATGTCGATACAGCCTGCGCCCATGTGGTCGTATTGGCGCAACGCACGCTTGAAATCGTCGTAGATCAGTTCGCGCTGATGCGGATCGCGCCCGATCAGATGCTGCGCCAGGAACAGCGTCTGGCCGATCGCCATTCTGGTGCCGCCCCAGAGCGCGACGTACTCGCCGCGCGCGCCGTCGTCGGCTTCGATCGCCACGGCGTATTTCGACAGTTTCAGGCTGTTGTTCGGCTGGTAAACAATGTTGAATCCGCTGCTGTCCCAGCCAAGATCGGGCAGCTCGAATGCGAACTCGTGGACTTCGACGCGCTTGATGCGACTCATGGTGTTTCCTTTGGCGACCGGTTTGGTTGATGCGGTGGCACTCACTCTCCGGCCGATCATAGTCAGCCGATACCTTGCACGTCAACGCGCGGCATAATGCCCCACTTCAGTCAGCAGAGACGGGCCACGGGAAACTTCAAGTGACGACTGCACCGCAAGGCCCGGAATCGCCGACCTCGCGCTCGTCCGCCGAAGCACCGGCACAGGTATCGTTTCGCCAGGCACTCGGCTACTGGTTGAAGCTTGGCTTCATCAGTTTCGGCGGCCCGGCCGGACAGATCGCGATCATGCACCAGGAGCTGGTGGAGAAGCGGCGCTGGATTTCAGAGCGCCGTTTCCTGCACGCGCTCAACTATTGCATGGTCCTGCCGGGTCCGGAGGCGCAACAGCTCGCCACTTACATCGGCTGGCTGATGCATCGCACCTGGGGCGGCATCGTCGCCGGTGCCCTGTTCGTGCTGCCGTCGCTGTTCATCCTGATCGCGCTTTCCTGGATTTACCTCGCCTTCGGGGACGTGCCGCTGGTAGCCGGCATCCTTTACGGTATCAAGCCGGCGGTGACTGCGATCGTGTTGTTCGCCGCTTACCGGATCGGCACGCGGGCGCTTAAAAATCCGGTGCTGTGGTCGATCGCCGCAGCGGCGTTCATCGCGATCTTCTTTTTCCGGCTGCCTTTTCCGTTGATCGTGCTGGGCGCGGGCATCATCGGCGCGATCGGCGGGCGCATCTCGCCGCGAACTTTCGCCACCGGCGGCCACGACGAGCCGGGCAAGGAATACGGCCCTGCGCTTATCGACGACCACACACCCGCACCCGAGCATGCGCGCTTCAAGTGGTCGCGCCTTGCCGGTGTGTTGGCTGTGGGCCTGGGTCTGTGGGCAGCCGCGATCGCGGGATCGGTGGCGCTTTTCGGAACCGGGGGAACATTCACCCAAATGGCCTGGTTTTTCACCAAGGCGGCGCTGCTCACTTTCGGCGGTGCCTATGCGGTATTGCCCTACGTCGTGCAAGGCGCCGTGGAGCACTATCACTGGCTCAGTGCGAGCCAGATGATCGACGGGCTGGCGCTCGGCGAAACCACGCCGGGCCCGCTGATCATGGTGGTCGCGTTTGTCGCCTTCGTCGGAGGGTGGAACGCACAGGTGTTCGGTCCGGAGAACCTGGTGCTCGCGGGCGCCACCGCCGCGCTGGCGGTCACGTTCTTCACTTTTCTTCCGTCTTTCCTGTTCATTCTGATCGGCGGACCGCTGGTCGAGACCACGCACCGGCAGCCGCACCTGACCGCGCCGCTCACCGGAATCACCGCCGCGATTGTCGGCGTCATCCTGAACCTGGCGCTGTTCTTCGCGTGGCATGTGTTGTGGCCGGCCGGATTCGAGGACGGCATCGAGTGGCCGCTGCTTGCGCTCGGGATCGCAGCGCTCATTGCGCTGTTCCGTTTCCGCGTCGGAATCGTTCCGGTGATTGCAGCCTGCGGCATCGCCGGATTGGCGTTGCGGCTGCTTGCGCCAAGCTAGAGAGTGTATTTGACGAGAATGCGCGCGCTGCGGCCTTTCTGGCTGTTCCAGTGCGCAAAGTGCTGGCAGACTTCCTTCGATTCGTTTCCCTGCGCGCGCTCGAAGTAGGCGTCGACGAATCTTGCCGCGCCGGCGTCCTGTCCCGCCTGTGCCCGCGTTTCATCCCAGGGCTGTTGCGCATCCTCGAGGCGTGTGAACACCTGCACCTCGGTCACCGTGGCCGACGCCGGCACCACCGCGCACAGCGTCGTGCGCAAAGCCTCTTTCTCGGCACATGCCGCCGGCGCCTGCGCAAGCCCGGCCTTTGGCGCCCGGCAGGGTGGCACGCTGATGATTGCGGCCACGCCTTCGGCGCCGCGGCGGCGCTCGGCAGCCAATCGCGCATCCGCCTCCGACTGGCCGTTTTTCTCCAGTCCGGCGCGCTCCAGCCGCACTGCGGCGGCGCTGAGGTCACGCATCCGCAACTGCATCTCCTCGCGCAGCATCTTGTCGTCCTCCCGACCGCTATAGGTCTGATACTCGGAAAGCGCGTAGCCGCCCACCAGCGCAGCCAGCGCCAGGGCGAAGATCGCCAGCCAGGAACCGGACTTGCGCGAAGCCGGTTTGCCTGCAGCCCGTTCCGCGGCCTGCCTGCGCGCGTTGGTCGTCAACTGGATCACCGCGGTGACGAAGGTGGCCGCGGCGCCGATAAGCGCCGCCGTTACTGGGTCGGAGAGATTCATGGAGATGCGATGCTACCGCCTTAGGTGTTTTGCCGGAAGTACGCTGCCGCCCCGGCCGGTGCTATAGTTCAAGCAATTCCTGTACGCAACCTTCCGCCATGCGACTCGATCTCAACTACGGCCGCGGCAGTTACCCGCTCGATCTGCCAGACCATTGGGACGTCACGGTGATCCGCAAACCGGCGATGCCGGTGCAGCCCGACGCTCGGGCGGCAGTGCGCACGGCGCTGTCCCGTCCGGTCGATGCCCGCCCTCTGGCCGAGGAAGCACGGGGAAAGAAGACCGCCTGCATACTCATCTGCGATATCACCCGGCCGGTACCCAACGGCCTGCTGCTGCCGGAAATTGTCCGGCAACTGCTCGATTCCGGCATGAAGCCGGAAAACATCACCGTCCTGGTGGCCACGGGGCTGCATCGCTCGAACGAGGGCGCGGAGTTGGAAGAACTGATCGGTGACCCTTGGGTGCTGAAAACCGTCAATGTGGCGAACCACTTCGCCCGCAACGACGCCGATCACGTCGATCTCGGACCGACGCCGCGCGGCACGCCGGTGAAACTGGACCGCCGCTTCGTCGAAGCGGATGTGAGAATCGCCACCGGCCTGGTGGAGCCGCACTTCATGGCCGGCTTCTCGGGCGGGCGCAAAGTGATCGCGCCGGGTGTGGCGCACCAGGATACGATAACCACATTCCACAGCGCCCGCTTCATGTCGCATCCGAAGGCGGATAACTGCGTGCTCGAGGGCAACCCGTTGCACGAAGAGCAGCTCGAGATCGTACGCAAGCTCGGCCACGTGCTGGCGGTGAACACCGTTATCGACGAGCATCGCCGGCTGTCGTTCGTAAACTACGGCGAGATCATCGCGAGCCACCTTGACGCAGTTGCGTTCACCCGGGGCTACGTCCAGGTGCCGGTTGCGCGCCGCTTCAGTACGGTGGTCACCAGCGCCGCCGGCTATCCGCTCGACAAGACCTACTATCAGACCATAAAAGGCATGGTGGGCCCGGTGGAAATTCTCGAGCCGGGAGGCAATCTCATGGTGGTCTCCGAGTGTTCCGAAGGACTGGGCTCGGAAGAATACGCCGATGCGCAACGACGGCTCATCGCCATGGGCGCCGACGGTTTCTTCGCCGACATCAGCCGCAAGCGATTCGCAGACATCGACGAGTGGCAGACGCAGATGCAGTTGAAGCCGATGAAAGCCGGCAGCGTGCATCTTTACAGCGGCGGATTGTGCGCCGGGGACCGGGGACTTACCGGGGTGAATCTGATCGACTCGGTGGAGGAGGCGCTGCACCGGTGCGTGGAAGCAAGCGGCGACACGTCGGTCGCGGTGATCCCGGAGGGGCCGTACGTCGTGCCGGTGTATCAGCCTGCACAAAGGGAGATGACATGATCGGGGACAGGATCGAGGTCAACATCGCCGGCGGGCTGGACGTGCCGCTGCCGCGCATGGTCAACGTGCGGCAGAAGTTCGATGACGTGCATCTGGGCGACATTGCAGCAACGGTCGCGAAGGAGTTCCAGCATCCCGAGGTGCGCGCCAGAGTAAAAGCCGGCGAGGCAATCGCGGTAGGCTGTGGCAGCCGCGGCATCGCCAATATCGCGACGATCGTGAAGTGCGTGATCCGCGAGTTGCAGGCGCTCGGCGCCAGGCCGTTCATCTTCCCGGCGATGGGCAGCCACGGCGCGGCAACGGCGGAAGGCCAGAAGAAAGTCCTGGAAGGTTACGGCATCACTGAAGCCACCACCGGTGTTCCGGTAAGGGCAACCATGGACACCGTCATCGTCGGCACGCTCGCCGATGGCACGCCGGTGCACATGGACCGGTTCGCAGCCGGGGCCGACGGCATCGTCGTCATCAACCGCATCAAGCCGCATACCGCGTTTCGCGGCGCCACCGAAAGCGGCATCACCAAGATGCTGGCGATCGGCATCGGCAAAATCGTCGGCGCGGCGACATATCACCAGCACGGCATGGACACCTTCCCCGAACTGCTGCCCAAGGCGCGGGACGTGAACCTGGCCAGGCGCAACGTCCTGTTCGGCGTGGGCATCGTCGAGAACGCGCATGACCAGACCGCCGCGATCGAGGTGATTCCCTCGGAACGGATCGCCGAGCGCGAACCGGTGCTTCAGGAAATGGCGAAGAAGCTGATGCCGAAGCTGTTCTTCGATGAAATCGACGTGCTCATCATCGATGAGATGGGCAAGAACATCAGCGGCGCGGGCTTCGATCCGAATATCACCGGCCGCAACCGCCGTGCCGTGCAATGGGACTACGGCCCGCTCACCAAGAAGATCGTGATCCTCGGCCTGACGCCGGAGACCCACGGCAACGCCACCGGCATGGGCGGGGCGGACATTATTACCATGCGGCTGTTCAGAGAAATCGATGTGCCCTCGACCTACGCCAACATCATCACTTCGATGAACCTGGATGGCGGAGCGATTCCCATGGTGATGAATACCGAGCAGGAGGCGATCCAGCTTGCGGTCAAGACCGTGGTGCGGGTGAAACCCCGGGACTGCCGGATCGTGCGCATCAGGAACACCCTCGAACTGGCGCACATCCAGGTTTCGGAGCCGCTGCTGGCCGAAGTACGCGCCCGCACCGATCGCTTCCAGATCGCTTCCCCGCCCGCGCCCTTCGCCTTCGATGCCGAGGGACGGCTTGTTTCACCCGCTTCCGAACGGGAATCGTCAACTAGGGCCGCCGCCGGGCGTTAGGGTACGCGGCGTTCCGCATCCGCTGCACGCCAATTCGAAACTCGCCACCCGGGAGGAAAAATGAAGAACCATGTGCTCTTTCTCGTCCTTTTGCTGGCCTGCGCCCCGGTTTTTGCGCAGAACACCCCGCAGCAGGACAAAATGAAGGCGTGCAACGCGGACGCAGCGAAAAAGGAACTGAAGGGCGATCAACACAAGGCGTTCATGAAGGACTGCCTCGCCGCCAAGACCGAAGCGAAGGAAGAAAAGAAGGCAACGACGCCACAGCAAGAGAAGATGAAGAAGTGCAACGCGGACGCCGGGGCCAAGAAACTCAAGGGCGACGAGCGCAAGAAGTTCATGAGCCAATGCCTCAAATCCTAGTAACGGATCATCGAGGCCGGCGTGAGCCGGCCTCCCCACCAAGGAGAATGGAAACATGGCACGACTAGTACTCTTACTAACGGCACTCTTGCTGGCCATGCCCGCGATCGCGGACGACGACAACGAGGGCCGCGACGACGAGAAGAAAGCCCTCAAGGCCGATTGCGAGCGGCAAGCCAACAAACAGGATCTGATCGGCAAGGAGCGCAAAAAGTTCATCAAGGAATGTTCCAAGGAAGGCAAGCACGCCAAGCGGCGTGGCGACGGCCGTAAGGGTCGGGACGATCGCGATCGTCACGAAGAAAGCAGACCGGCCGCTGCACGACCGGCCCAGCCCGCGCAACCTCCCGCAACTCCCGCAGCGCCGCCGACTGCCACTACGCCAGCGCAACCGGTACCGGCCCCGTCGCAACCCGCTTCGACTCCGGCACAACCTGCCCAGGCTCCGACGCAAACTGCTCCGGCCACTCCGCCTGCGTCACCCCCGCCCGCGACAACTCCGGCGGCCACGCAGCCCGCAGGTCCGGTGATGACGGCCGAGCAGAAGCAAGCCAAGTGTACCGAGGAGACAAAACGCCCGGGTGTTTCGATACTCGCGCGGAGGCGGTTAATGGATGCATGCATGGCGCGTTGATTTTCCGCCCGCCACACACTCGACAAACCCCGCGCAATGCGGGGTTTTTTTGCCCGGGCGCGGCGGCAAGGTCCTAAAAGCGCGCATGGTGTTGCGCAGGCAGGGCATGATCGAAGACGATGGTATGCCGCCATTTCGGCGGGCCGTCCATCGAATGTGATCTGTTTCTTCAAGGGAAACAAAAATCACTGCTTGACGCATCCAAAAATCGCGGCGTAGAGTACGCGGCGTCTTGCCGCCGTCATAACGCCCTGTTTCGCAGCGCAACATGAAACCGGCATTGACGCACTCGGCCCAAGCACATTAGAACCAGAACATACCGGGAGGAGAGCCTGATGGACAAGGCAGATTACCTGCGCATCACACGCGTCTCCGGCTACCACCTGAAGTCAGCCTGATTCATGACCGTGCCGCTGGCCCACGATGGCAAAGTGGCGGGATTTTTGTCCGCCGTTCTTCGACCAGCGCCGTCCTTTCCATGTGTCCGGCGTAATTCAAACGTATTGTTCACGCTTTACATCAGTACAGTCCCGTACAAAGTCGATGTCCAGACGGCAAAGTCCGGCATCACTTAAGACACGCAAAACGACGGGAAAGTCAGTACAGCAAAGACGTCTAGGTCGACTACGCGAGGCTTTTCGGGAACGAATCCAATAGCGGAGGGAGAAGAAAATGGACACCGAGTTTGGCGCAATAAACGTACTCTTCACAGAGTTCTACTACTGGGTGACGGTTGTCATCATGTTCCTGATTCACGTGGGGTTCTGCGTGTACGAGGTGGGTGCGTCAAGGCGCAAGCACCACTTGCACACCCTGATGAAAAACACCATGGTGATTCCGGTCGTCTCGGTCACTTTCTTCCTGTTCGGCTGGTGGATCTACTCGGCATTCCCCAACGGTCCCGGATTTACCGGGGGCATGGTTGCCGCACCCTTCGCCGAACCCTGGAGCGAGTTGATGGGCCCGCATATGGGGGGGGCGCCCGCCACCGATGCCGTCACCGCCGCAGACACCGCATTGTGGGCGCGGCTGAACGGCGTTTTCTGGGCAGCCTTTCTGCTGTTTTCCTGGACCACCGCATCCATCGTTTCCGGCGCGTGCATCGAGCGCATACGCTCCGGCGCGTTCTGGGTTCTCGCCGCGCTCATCGGATCGGTTCTGTGGATTCTGGATGCGTCCTGGGGCTGGCATCCGCAAGGCTGGATGGTGAGGCTGCTGGGTTATCACGACGCTTACGCGTCCGGAGTGGTGCACGCCATCGCCGGCGGGTTCGCTCTCGGCATTCTCCTTGTCCTGGGCCCGCGGATCGGCAAATTTCGGGCTGACGGCACCCCGCGCAACATCAATCCCCACAATCCCTGGCTGGTTACGATCGGCCTGTTCCTGATCTACACCGGCTTCTGGGGGTTTTACGCGGCCTGCAACATTCCAATTTTCGATATCCAATCGGGCGACGGGGTTTTCTACTCCGCCACCAACATCTATCTCGGCCCAACCACGCTGTCCGCGATCACGGTCAACTTCATCATGGCGCTGTCGGGCGGCATGATGGCCATGTACGTGGTGGCGAAAGGCGATCCATTCTGGACCTACTCCGGCGGGCTCGCGGCAATCATTGCAACCTCGGCGGGCAATGATCTCTATCATCCGGTCCAGGCAATGCTTGTCGGGGCCATCATCGCGGTCATCGTGTACAAAATGCATTACTGGGTCGAACGGCGCTTCAAGATCGACGACGCAGTGGGTGCGATAGCGGTGCACGGTTATGCCGGTTTTCTCGGCGTGGTCGCCGCCGGCATCCTGCTGTGGGGCTACCCGTCCTCTCCGGACACCAGTTTCGCGGTGATAACGCCATGGGGCAACTTCGTCGGCGCCGTGATCATGTTCTGGGTGCTCGGATTCATTCCCGGCTGGATCGCTGCGAAAATCCTGCAGGCTTTCGGTGCACTACGCATACCGCGCGAAGTCGAGATCGCCGGCCTCGATATCACGACAGATTTGAACAGCGAGGAAGAGGCGAAGGAAGTTGCGTCATCGGTGCGGCAGGCCGCGAAGTCCGCGGGCCTGGTGGGCTGAGTCCCTGTCTAGTTGATCAAGGAGAACATAATGACAACCGGAAATTTTGAAAACTGGGCCGGAAAAATACTCGACATCGGACCGATCTACCCCTTCGTCGGATGGGAGTTCATTCTTTTCATCCTGGCGCTGATATTCTGGCTCGGCTGGCACGTATTGCAATTCCGTGTCGAGAGCACGGAGTTCCACGAAGATGTCGAGAAGGTCGCCAATCCGGACGCGATGAGAAAGGCACTGGACAGAAACGGGGGCTAGCCTCACCCCGGCGCGCGGACTCGTTACCGACGAAGTCGGCCGTTTGCGGGGAGCGCGCCTTGGCATCGCCTCCCGCCCCGGATGGCTCCGCCAACGCCGCGTCGGCGATGCCCTCTCCACTGCGTGGAGAGGGTGCCAGAAGCCGTAACGGGCGATCCTGAGGTCGCCCGTTCTCTTTGTGTGCGAGTTCCTTCTCCGCCTTCAGGGAGAGTGCGCGACGCGCGAGGCGATCACGACTTTGTCGTTTGCGACGACGACCGGAACAGCGGTGAGTTTCGCGCCGGCGCAGGGGCCGTCGAAACACTCTCCAGTGGCAATCTTGAACATCGCGGTATGGTGCGCGCACATCAGGACTTCGCCGTCGAAGATGTGGAAGAGGTCCGGCTCATAGTTGAGAGGCAGCGAGAAGTGCGGGCAGCAATTGCGGTAAGCGACAACGCCTGCGCCCATGCGCAGCAACAGCACACGGAACACGTCATGGCCCGTGCCGAACACTACTTCCTTGGCGCCGCCTTCGGTTATTTCTTCCAGCGCGCACAACGCCGTTCCGGACGACGGCGCGAAGGGTAATTCGCGCCAGTCCCCCATCAGGTTCGAGCCAGCCTGAAGTCGTACTCGGCGGTGCAGAACGGCGCGGCGGATTTCCCTCCGTCTGGAGTAGGACCTGCGGAGTGCGGCTTGAACTCCACCACAAGGGAATGCTTGACGCCGAATACGGCGTCGGAATCCAGATACGCATCGCCTTCCACGAACAGATGGGTCGCTACTTTCTCGTATCCCGGCGCGGAAACGATCGCATGCACATGCGCGGGACGGTACGGGTGGCGGCCCATCCCCAGCAGCATCTTGCCCACCGGCCCGTCGGTGGGAACCGGGTAACTTACCGGCTTCACCGTGCGAAAACCGTAGCGCCCATCAGCTGCGGAGCTGAATTTGCCGCGGGCGTAGGACTCGTTTCCGCCAGGACGCTGAACGTCGTAAAAGCCTTCACCATCGGTCTGCCAGACGTCGATCGTCGCACCGGCGATCGGTTTTCCACCCACGTCGAGCACGCGTCCGAAGACAAAGGCCGGCTCGCCGGGCGCGTCGCCGGCAATGTCGGCCCACATCGGCATGTCTTTGGCGCCCGAAACATAGAACGGACCCAGCACCGTGGTTTCCGTCGCGCCACCGGGCTTCCTGTGGTTGAGTGCATCAACCAGCATGGACACGCCCAGTGTGTCGGACAGGAGAATGTACTCCTGGCGCTTGCCGTCGCACTTCTGTCCGGTGGCGGTCAGGAACTGGATGCCTCTGAACCACTCGGCCTCGGTCAGTTCGGTCTCGCGCACGAAGGCGTGCAGGTG
>JANOGP010000236.1:0-3216 GCA_031406075.1 Betaproteobacteria bacterium | reverse complement strand
CGATTCACCCAGAACACAGTAAACCCAAACGCCGTAGCACCCGCCGCGTCCCAGCCGTTGCTGGACACGAATCCGATGCGCCCTGCCATCACGTTCAGCTGGTCCACGGCCAGCTGATAGACGCGCGGATCGGGTTTGAAGATGCCGACCGTGTCGACGCTCAGAACCGGGTCCAACAACTTGTCCATCTGGTTGTGTTTGACGACAGCATTAAGCATCTCTGGCGCGCCGTTGGAAAGAATCGCGAGCCTGGGTCGAGGGCGCATCCTCTCAAGCGCGCCAAGAGCAAATACGGCATCGTCAAAGGGCCGCAGGGTGCGATACGAACGGTTCAGTAGTTTCAGCGTCTCGTCGGTGCAGGAGAGGCCCAGTACTTCGCAAGCGTGTTTCAATGCATCGGCAGTGACATGGTTGAAATCGACGTACCGCCCCATCAGGCTGCGCAACCACGAATATTCCAGTTGCTTACTGCGCCACAACTGCGAGAGAGCCTGCCCTTTGCCGGGAAACAGTTCTTCACATTGGGTGACTACCGAATGCACATCGAATAGGGTGCCGTAAGCGTCGAATACCAGCGCATCGAGTTCTGCGCGCGAAGGATCGATCATGTTCAATGCCCTTTTTTGAGGTCTATCATGTTGCTGCCGTTTCCTGTCCGGCAGAATACGCGCTTGTCTTCAAGTTTGTTTTCAAACCTGCATTTTCTCCATTTCATCCGCTTTGGAGCTTCATGTCACATTCCCTGAACTACAATTTCCCCTATCCGTCGCAGCGTATGCCGGTGATGGCGAAAAATATTGTTGCGACGTCGCAGCCCCTGGCCGCGCAGGCCGGATTGCAGATGCTGTACGCGGGTGGCAACGCCGTTGATGCCGCGATTGCGGCAGCGATTGCGCTGACGGTGGTCGAACCCACCAGCAACGGCATTGGCTCCGACGGTTTCTGTATTCTTTGGGATGGCAAATCCCTGCACGGCTTGAATGCGTCGGGGCGCTCGCCCGCCGCTTGGACCCTCGACTATTTCAAGGGCAGGAGCGCCATGCCGGTGCGCGGCTGGGACACGGTGACGGTGCCCGGATGCGTTTCCGCCTGGGTCGAGCTGCACGGGAAGTTCGGCAAGCTTCCCTTCAGAAAATTATTCGAGAAAGCCATTCAATACGGGCGCGAAGGCTTTCTGGTCTCACCGACGATCGCCGGCCAATGGCAGGCGCAGGCCGCCGAGTTGAAGGATCAGCCCGGATTCGCCAAGGCCTTCCTGCCCGGTGGCAGGGCGCCGCGCGCAGGTGAGGTTTTTAAATTCAAAGATCATGCTTTGGCGTTGGAGAAAATTGCCGCGACCAAGGGAAAGGCGTTCTACAAGGGCGACCTCGCGGAGAAGATCGAGGCGCACGCGAAGAAGCACGGCGCGGTGATGCGGGCAGCCGACCTGGCGGCGCACCAGCCCGACTGGGTGAAACCGCTGCAGGTGGATTACCGCGGCTACACGCTGCACGAGATCCCGCCCAACGGCCAGGGCATCGTTGCGCTGATCGCGCTCGGCATCCTCGAGCACTTCGACCTGCGCTCGCACCCGGTGGACGGCGCCGACAGCCTGCACTTGCAGATCGAGGCGATGAAGCTCGCGTTCGCCGATGCATGGCGCTACGTCGCTGACATCGACCACATGAAGGATGTTTCTCCTGAATCCCTTTTGAATAAAGAGTATTTAACAGAAAGAGCAAAGCTGATCGACCTGAAGCGCGCACAGGACTTCCGCCACGGCACGCCGCCCAGGGGCGGCACCGTGTACCTGACCGCCGCCGACGCGTCCGGGATGATGGTGTCCTACATCCAGTCGAACTACATGGGCTTCGGCTCGGGCGTGGTGGTGGACGGCATTTCGCTGCAGAACCGCGGCGCCACCTTCGTCCTCCAGCCGGGCCACCCGAACTGCGTCGGACCCGGCAAGCGCCCCTACCAGACCATCATTCCCGGCTTCGTCAGCAAGGATGGCAAGCCGGTGATGAGCTTCGGCGTGATGGGCGGAACGATGCAGCCGCAGGGACACGCCCAGGTGATGGTGCGCATCGCCGACTACGGCCAGAGCCCGCAGGCGGCCTGCGACGGCCCGCGCTACCGCGTGGTGCAAGGCCTCGAGGTGAGCATCGAGGACGGCTTCGCTCCCGCGGTGCTCGACGAGCTCAAGCGCCGCGGCCACCGCATCGTCCCCATGGCCGACGAAAACCAGTTCGGCTGCGGGCAGATGATCTGGATGCTCGACGGCGGCTACTTCGTCGGCAGCGACCCGCGCCGCGACGGCCAGGCCGTGGGATTTTGATGTTGAAGATTTGGGGACGAACGAATTCCGTGAACGTGAAGAAGGCGTTGTGGGCCGCAGAGGAGCTCGGGCTCAAGGTCCAACGCATCGATGCGGGAATGGAGCACGGCGTCACGAAGACGCCCGAATACCTGAAGATGAACCCCAACTCGCTGGTGCCGACGATCGACGACGACGGCTTCGTGCTGTGGGAATCGCACACCATCGTGCGTTACCTCGCGGCAAAGCATGGCGCCGGCACGCTGTGGCCGACGGACCTCAAGGCAAGGGCCGACGCCGAGCGCTGGATGGACTGGGCGTTTACCTTCCAGGGCGCGATGCGCGCGGTGTTCTGGGGCCTCATCCGCACGCCGCCCGAGAAGCGCGACATGAAGGCGATCGAGGAGGGCCGCCAGAGGAGCGCGGAGCTGCTCGCCATCCCCGAAAAAACTCTTTCGGAAAGACCCTATCTCGGAGGCGCTACCTTCACCATGGGCGACATACCGCTGGGCTGCGAAGTGCAGCGCTGGATGCGGGTGCCGATGGAGCGTCCGCATTTCCCCGGCCTCCAGGCCTGGTTCGACCGTCTGTGCGCGCGACCGGCGTTCCGCAAGCATGTAGATTTGCCGCTGTCATGAAAAAGGTCGCCCTCGTCACCGGAGCCGCGAGCGGCATCGGCCTCGCCTGCGCAGAGCGCCTCGCTCGCGACGGATGCGCTATTGTGCTGGCCGACGTCAACGAAACTGCGGGCCGCGAACACGCTTCCCGATTGAAGGGCACTTTTCTAAAAGCTGATCTGACGCAACGCGCCGGCTGCAAGAATCTCGTAGAGGCAGTACTGAAGAAGCACGGCACCGTCCACATCCTGGTGAACAACGCCGGCTACCAGCACGTCTCGCCCATCGAGGATTTTCCCGAGG
>JANOGP010000224.1:0-1930 GCA_031406075.1 Betaproteobacteria bacterium | reverse complement strand
GCCATCCTTGCGCCCGCCGATTCCCAGTCCCTGGCGCTGGCCGATTGTGTAGTACATCAAACCAATATGCCTGCCGACGGTCTTGCCCTCCGGGGTCACCATGTCGCCGGGTCGGGTCGGCAAGTAACGGCTGAGAAACTCGCGGAACGGCCTTTCGCCGATGAAACAGATGCCGGTCGAATCCTTCTTGTCGTGATTCGGCAACCCCAGTTTTCTCGCCTGGTCGCGCACGTCGCGCTTGTACATCGCGCTCAATGGAAACAGCGTCTTCGAAAGCTGCGCCTGATCGAGCCGATAGAGGAAATAGCTCTGGTCCTTGGTGCCGTCTTCGGCCTTGAGCAGTTGAAACAGGCCGTCGACGTGCCGCACTTGCGCGTAATGGCCGGTGGCGATGCGTTCGGCGCCGAGTTGGAGCGCGTGATCGAGGAAGGCCTTGAACTTGATCTCCGCATTGCACAGCACGTCCGGATTGGGCGTGCGGCCTGCCTGGTACTCCGCGAGAAAATTGCTGAAGACGCGGTCCTTGTATTCGGCGGAGAAATTCACCGCCTCGATATCGATGCCGATCAGATCGGCAACCGATACTGCGTCGATCAGGTCCTGGCGCGAGGTGCAATACTCGTCGTCATCGTCGTCTTCCCAGTTTTTCATGAACAGGCCGACGACTTCGAAGCCCTGCTCCTTGAGCAGCCAGGCGGCGACCGAGGAGTCCACTCCGCCGGACATCCCCACGACGACACGGCTTTTTTGCATGCGCCGGTTCCGCTCAGTCCAGATGCACCAAAACATCGAGCGGGGCACGCGCGCCGCGCCGGAAGTCTTCCAGGCAGCGAATCACCAGCGGGCTGCGATGGCGGCTGCGGCTGGCGTGGACCTCGGCTGCAGTCAGCCATAACGCCCGCACGATACCCGTATCCAGGGCGCGCTCGGGGTGGTGCGCGCCCAAACTGCCGGCAAAGGCGAAGCGCAGATAAGTGACATTGCGGTCGGAATGCCGCCAGCGATAGACGCCGACGAGGTACTCGGGCGAGAACTCGTAGGCGGTTTCCTCCAGTGCTTCGCGTGCCGCGCCTTCAACCAGAGACTCGTTCGCCTCGAGATGACCCGCCGGTTGATTGAGCATCAGTCCATTGTCGGTTTCCTCCTCGACCAGCAGAAATCTTCCTTCGTGCTCGACGATGGCGGCGACCGTCACGTTCGGCTTCCACACTTTTGCAGTCATTCAGATCAGCTTCGGAAACAGTTCAACCAGTCCGCGGTAAACGTATTCGACCGCGATCGCGGCGATGATCAGGCCCATTACCCGGGTGATGATGTTCATGCCGGTCTTGCCGAGGCGCTTTGAAATCCGGGTGGCCGCGACCAGCGTTGCCCAAACAGCGACGGCGATGATCAGCGCCGGGATAAGCAGTTTGAGGTGACTGGTGAAACTCGGCGATTGGTGGGTCGCGATGATCATGGTGCTGATCGCCCCCGGGCCGGCGAGCAGCGGTATGCCAAGAGGAACCACCGCGACAGCGTGTTTTTCCGCCGCCTCCTCAGCCTCGTCGGGCGTCTGCCGTATCCTGCTTTCTTTGGCCTGCAACATTGAAATCGCCATCATCATCAGCACGATCCCGCCACCGATCAGGAAGGAGGGGATGCTGATCCCGAAGAAATGCAGAATCTCCGTGCCGATTAGCGCGGCTGCACCGAGCACGCAAAACACGGTGATCGCCACGACCCGGGCAATGCGTGCCCGCTGTTCGTTGGGTTCGCCGTCAGTCGTGCTCAGAAACACCGGGATGCTGGCGATCGGATCGACGATGGCAAGCAGCGTGACGGTTAACTTCAGAATGTCGGCCCATTCGCTCATTCAGGGATGCAGTGCTGCTCCAGGCTCGAGGGAAATGAAAAAAGGCAGGGACGCCGCCCTGCCTTTATCCGCGGA
>JANOGP010000222.1:0-3396 GCA_031406075.1 Betaproteobacteria bacterium | reverse complement strand
CCGCCTGCGCCGTTCGCGCCAGACCAGGCTCAGGATCCGCGAAATCGGCGCCGTGCGTCTCACGGTGCACCGTACGAACGTGCATATCTACGCCCAGATCACTTCGCCCAGCGGCGACAAGGTGCTGGCGAGCGCTTCCAGCCTGGAAAAAGAACTGCGCGCCAGGATGAAGAGCGGCAGCACCAGGAAGGCGGCGGAAGCGGTCGGCCAGCGCATCGCCGAGAAGGCGAAAGCGGCGGGCATCGAGAGCGTGGCTTTCGACCGCGCGGGCTACAGGTACCACGGCCGGGTAAAAGCCCTGGCCGAGGCGGCGCGGGCTGGCGGGCTTAAATTCTAAGGAATTCGCAATGGCAAAAATGCAGGCGAGGCGGATGCAGCAGCAGGAAGAGCGTGGCGACGGCCTGCGCGAGAAGATGATCGCGGTCAACCGCGTCACCAAGGTGGTGAAGGGTGGCCGCGTGCTCGGCTTCGCCGCGCTCACCGTGGTCGGCGACGGCGACGGCAGCATCGGCATGGGCAAGGGCAAGGCGCGCGAAGTTCCGGTCGCGGTGCAGAAGGCGATGGAAGAGGCGCGCCGCAAGATGTTCAAGGTGAAATTGAAAAGCGGCACGCTGCACCACACCGTCATCGGCCGTCACGGTTCGGCGAAAGTCCTGATGCAGCCGGCCTCCGAGGGTACCGGCATCATCGCCGGCGGCCCGATGCGCGCCGTGTTCGAGGTGATGGGCGTCACCAACGTGCTCGCCAAATGTTTCGGCTCGACCAATCCGTACAACGTGGTGCGTGCAACGCTGCAGGGCCTGCAGGCAATGAACACGCCGGCGGAGATCGCCGCCAAGCGCGGCAAGAAGGTAGAGGAAATCCTTTCTTCCTAGGAACGCCATGGCGGACAAGAAAATCAAAGTAAAGCTGGTCAAGAGCACGGCGGGCTGCAAGACCGGGCACGTCGCCACCGTGCGCGGCCTGGGCTTGCGGCGCATGAATCACGTGGTCGAACTCGTCGACACCCCCGAGGTGCGCGGCATGATCAACCGCGTGGCCTATCTCGTCAGGCTGGAGAGCTAGCATGCGACTCAACGGACTGAAGCCGGCGCCGGGCGCGAGGCAATCGCGCCACCGGGTCGGGCGCGGCATGGGCTCGGGCTGGGGCAAGACCGCGGGCCTGGGCCACAAGGGCCAGAAGGCGCGCGCGGGCGGCTACCACAAGGTCGGATTCGAAGGCGGCCAGATGCCGTTGCACCGGCGCCTGCCCAAGCGCGGCTTCGCTTCGCTCACGCGCAATGCGACTGCCGAAGTACGGCTGTCGGATCTGGAGCGCATGAAGGCCACTGACATTGATTTCGCCGTTCTGCAGGCCGAACGCGTCGTGCCGCGAGAGGCGGTCAACGCCAAGGTGATCCTGTCCGGCAAGCTCTCGCGCAAGGTGACGCTCAAGGGCGTGAAGGCGACCAAGGGCGCGCGCGCCGCGATCGAAGCCGCGGGCGGCAAGTATGAAGAGCCTGCGGCGGCACCGGCGGTGGAGCAGAAGCTGGTGGCAAAAGAAAAGAAAGCAAAGGAGTAATCCGGTTTGGTGACTGCACTTCCCGGCGCAGGCAAGACCGCCCGTTTCGGCGACCTGAAGAAGCGACTGCTGTTTCTTCTCGGGGCGCTGTTCGTGTTCCGCATCGGGGCGCACATCCCGGTGCCGGGCATCGACCCGAGCGTGCTGGCGGAACTGTTCAAGGGCCAGCAGGGCGGCATCCTCGGCATGTTCAACATGTTTTCCGGCGGCGCCCTGTCGCGCTTCACCATTTTCGCGCTGGGGATCATGCCGTACATCTCGGCCTCGATCATCATGCAGCTGATGACGGCCGTCAACCCACAGCTCGAGCAGCTGCGCAAGGAAGGCGAGACCGGCCGGCGCAAGATCACCCAGTACACTCGCTACGGGACCGTGTTCCTCGCGCTGTTCCAGGCGACCGGCATTTCCATCGCGCTCGAATCGCAGCCGAATCTGGTGCTCGATCCGGGCCTCATGTTCCGCATCACCACCGTGACCACGCTGGTGACCGGCACCATGTTCCTGATGTGGCTCGGTGAGCAGATCACGGAGCGCGGCCTGGGCAACGGCATCTCGATCATCATCTTCGCCGGCATCGCCGCGGGGCTGCCTGCCGCGATCGCCGGCACCCTGGAACTGGTGCGTACCGGCGCCATGCATCCCCTGGTCGCGCTGCTGATCGCGGTCGCGGTGGTGGCGGTGACCGCATTCGTGTGCTTCGTCGAGCGCGGGCAGAGGAAGATCCTGGTGAATTACGCCAAGCGCCAGGTCGGTAACCGCGTCTACGGCGGGCAGAGTTCGCACCTGCCGTTCAAGCTCAACATGTCGGGCGTGATCCCGCCGATCTTCGCCTCGTCGCTGATCCTGTTCCCCGCCACGCTGCTCAGCTGGTTCGGCTCGGCCGAGGGCTTCAACTGGCTGCGCGATCTCGCCGGCGCCCTGTCGCCGGGCCAGCCGGTGTATGTGATCTTCTACGGCGCCCTGATCGTGTTTTTCTGCTTCTTCTACACGGCGCTGCAGTACAACCCGAAGGAAACCGCGGACAACCTCAAGAAGTCCGGCGCTTTCGTGCCGGGCATCCGCCCGGGCGAGCAGACCTCAAAGTACCTGGAGAAGATCCTGACGCGGCTCACGCTCGCCGGCGCGGTTTACGTGACGGTGGTCTGCCTGCTGCCCGAGTTCCTGATCCTGCGCTGGAACGTGCCGTTCTATTTCGGCGGTACCTCGCTCCTGATCATCGTCGTGGTGACGATGGACTTCATGGCCCAGGTGCAGGCCTATGTGATGACGCACCAGTACGAAGGCCTGCTGAAAAAGGCCAGTTTCAAGGGCGGCGGCGGATTGCCGGCCCGGTAGGAAAAAGGAGAAACGCTCATGAAAGTCATGGCTTCAGTGAAGAAAATCTGCCGCAACTGCAAGATCGTGCGGCGCAAAAGGGTCGTGCGCGTCATTTGCACGGATCCGCGGCATAAACAACGGCAGGGATGACGTACAGGACGACGCTTGCGTCGTTTTGCGTCATTTGCTTGATAAGACCTTGAACAAATTGATATAATTTCAGGTTCCCCGGAAAGAACACGCCATGGCCCGTATTGCAGGCATCAACATCCCGAACCACCAGCACGCCGGTATCGCGCTGACCGCGATCTACGGCATCGGCCGCTCGCGCGCCAAGGCGATCTGCGTTGCCGCCGGCATCGAGCCGAGCCGCAAGATCAAGGATCTCACCGACGCCGAGATGGAGCGGATGCGCGAAGGCATCACGCGCCTGACGGTTGAAGGCGACCTGCGCCGCGAGGTGCAGATGTCGGTCAAGCGTTTGATCGATCTCGGCTGCTACCGAGGCTCGCGTCATC
>JANOGP010000217.1:0-1688 GCA_031406075.1 Betaproteobacteria bacterium | reverse complement strand
GCAGATCATGCAGGCAGCGGCGCTGCTTGCGGTCAATCCCAGTCCCTCCGACGAGGAAATCGTGGCGCACATGAACGGCATCCTGTGCCGCTGCGCCACTTATTCGCGCATCGTCGGCGCCGTCCAGCGCGCCGCGCAACTGATGAAGGAGGGCACGAATCATGGCTAAGACGAATACACAGGGCATTACGCGGCGCGAGTTCCTGGTGCGCTCGACGGTAATCGCCGGCAGCGGCTTCCTGAGCACCGGCCTGCCTGGATTGATCGCCAGCACGGCCGCCGAAGCGGCCGCGTCCACGCCGGCCTTTACCCCCGCAATCTGGTTCACCATCACGCCGGACGGCATATCCACCATGCACATCGTCAAGACCGAGATGGGCCAGCACATCGGCACCGCCCTGGCGCAGGTGATTGCCGAAGAGCTGGAAGTCAAATGGGAAGACGTGCGGCTCGACACGCCGCTGGAGAGCGTGGAGAACTTCGCGGTATACGGCCTGGCTTACACCGTCAACAGCGGCAGCGTGACCACCGAGTTCGACCGCATCGCGCGCGCCGGTGCCGCCGGCCGCATCGTGCTCGTGGAGGCGGGCGCGAAACTGCTCGGCGCCAAAGTGGCGGATTGCCGTGCGGAATCGAGCCGTGTCATCGACAAGGTTTCCGGCAGGTCGGTGGGCTACGGCGAAATCCTGCAGAAAGTGAAGATCGACCGCAAGTTCTCCTATCCGGACGACCTCAAGAGCATTCCGCTCAAGGACCGCAGCCAGTACAAGATCATCGGCAAGTCGCTTCCCGCACTCGACATTCCGGCCAAGACCAACGGCCAGGCCAAGTACGGCATCGATGTGTTCCTGCCGAACTTGGCTTACGGCGCGCTGGTGGTGCCGCGTACTCGTTATGCGTGCAAGGTGTTGAGCATCGACGATTCCGAAGCCAGGAAGATCCCGGGCTTCATCAAGGCGGTCAAGATCGAGGAGGCGATGGGCAAGTGCACCGGTTGGGTGGTCGCGGTGGCGGAAAAGTTTCCCGCTGCAATGAAGGCGGCCAAGGCGCTGAAGGTGAAATGGGACGCGGGCCCATACGCGAACCTGAGCTCGGCCGCGCTTCTCGAGCAGTACAAGCAGCTGTCCAAGGACGAGAAGGCGGGCGCGCCCTGGGTCCTCGAAGGCGACGTCGACCGCGGGTTCGGCGAGTCCGACAAGGTGCTCGAGCAGGAGTACACCACCGACATGGTCTGCCACGCCACCATGGAGCCACTCAACGCCACGGTGCAATACGCCAACGGCGAGTGGCACGTCCACGTCGGCACGCAGAGCACGTCCTTTGCGCGCATGACGCTGACGGGCTACCTCTCCCAGGTGCTGAAGAAGAAGCCGGAAGAGCTGAAGATTTTCGTCCACCAGTACCTGGTGGGTGGCGGATTCGGCGGCAAGCAGGACTACGACGATATTCTGGCGGCGGCGTACTGCGTCAAGGAAACCGGCCGGCCGGTCAAACTCATCCATACGCGTGAAACCAATTTCGCGACCAGTTTCGCGCGCACGCCCACGTATCACAAAGTCAAGGCCGGAATCAAAAACGGTGAACTGGTGGCGATGAATCAGGACATTGTCTGCGGCTGGATGGGTGCGCGTTTCGGGGTCGGAAAGAAGTATGGTTCCGACTGGCTGCAGCTCGATTCCTGGGAAGAG
>JANOGP010000211.1:0-18382 GCA_031406075.1 Betaproteobacteria bacterium | reverse complement strand
TACTCGTTGCGTACCTCCGCGCGCGTGCGAAAGTCGGTGGGCTTCTTAAGGAGTGCTTCGGCCGCGGTCGGTGCAACCGACTGGGTTTGCGCGTGCAGAGGCTGCGCGACGCAAAGCATCAACAGACAGGTGAAGCGGACGATAAGCTCGAATCTGGTCTGCATCTTTGTAATCTCTCCCGTAGTGTGTGCGGCGCGTCGTTGCCACAGTGCAGCGACACCGCCGGCCTCTGGCGTTTGTGGCGCGTACTTTTAGACGAAAGCATGACCAATGTCTACTGCGGCGTGCAGCGCTGCAGTCGGAGGGAAAGGGGAAAAAACAGGGGCGAGGGGTGAGGGGCGAGGGATGAGGAGCGACAAGTTCACCGCCGCGGATGCCTACCTCTTCACGACGTTCAACTGGACCAATATGCTCAAGATCGATTTGGGTAAGTGGCCGAATATCAAGAATTTCGTGGCTCGTTTCGCGGCCAGGCCGGCGGTCCAGGAAACGATGAAGGCAGAAGGACTGATCAAACAAGAATAAGAAGAAGTTCCGGGCGGCCCGAATTCAGGCTGACATCGGAGGCCTCTTCAGCCGGACTGCGCTGATGGCAATCGCGGTTTTATTTGCTGTGATACTCGAACGAATTTCCGCCACCGTCATAGGGAAATTTCGGACAGGCTTTTTTCTCGCCTTTCGCCCAAGCGAGCACGGCGTCATAAATGTTCTGAAAACCGATGGACGGTCCGTAAATTTTTACGCTGGTCCTGTTTGCGTCGATCCCCTCGGTATCCATAACCATCACGAAGTAGCCGCCCTCGGGCATCCGCCCGGTGGCGCGCTTGCTGTGCTGAAGCACCGTCTCCCCGCCCTTGTCGCCGACCATCCGCGAGCGTGCGTGATACGGGACCGATTCGACCACCGGGCCATAGGTGCCGGGCGTGGAACCGATAACCGTGACATTGAGGCATTTATCGGTATTCGACTTGATGTCGGTGAAAACGGATTTGAAGGAGCGGTTCACCTCCTGACGCTCGGTCTTGGTCATCATGGCGCCGCGCATCACGCCATCGCGCACTTTCGCCGGGCGTCTGCGGCGGCGTGACGCATCCCGCAAGCAGGGTCCCGAAAACGAAACCGACAATTTTGCGCATGCTGCCTCACTTTCAGATTCCGAACCGAACAATAGAAAAAGCATACTCCGATGCTGCTTGACCCGCATGTCCGGGGATCGAGGCGTTCCTGGGCCGGCCGATCCGCATCCAGAATGGCGCATGCGCTCAGCTCGACGCGGCCGCTTCGGAGGACATTTGTGGACAAGACAAGGGCGCGACTTGCTCAAGCGCTTCGAGGCTGAAGCGCGGGGCGTCGCGTCGCGATCGATTGCGACGCCCCGGAGGCTAAGACTGTTATTTCACGAGCGACTGATCGACCAGAGTCTTGAACGTGGTGGCATACCAAAGCAGATGCTTCACTGACTGCATCATGTACACGCCGACCAGTTCCTCTTTGGGGTCTACCCAGAAGTAGGTGCCGGCATAACCGGCCCAGTAATATTCGCCGACCGAACCGTCCATCGGGTTCAGGAGGGCGGGTGCGCGCGGGCCGTCGATGCGGACCGCGCCGAGCAGGCCGTAGCCGTGGCTCGGGCCGGGAAGGTAAAACGGGCCGTGATCGATTCCCGGTCCAACATGGTTCATGGTCATCAACTCCACGGTCTTTTTGCCGAGAACCTGTGCGTTGCCGAGTGCGCCGCCGTTCAGCAGCATGTGCGCAAAGCGCGCGTAGTCCATGACGGTCGAGGTCAGGCCCTGGCCGCCCGCTTCGAACTTCACTGGTTTCGTGGGATCGGTGTACTGGAGTATCAAGCCCTTCTTATCGTCATCGAACGGTTCGACGAAGCGCGAGACCTTGCCGGGGACGACCCGGAAGGCCGTATCGGCCATGCCAAGCGGCTGGGAGATGCGCTTCTCGAAAAACTCGCCGAGCGTCATGCCGGAAACGACTTCGATCAGCCGCCCGAGCACGTCGGTGGAACGGCTGTACCACCAGGTGGTGCCCGGTTCGTACTTCAGCGGCAGCTTGCTGATGCGTGCGACCAGTTCCGCGTTGCTGATTTCCAGGTCGTTGACGCCGCCATCCAAGTACATCTGCTCGACCTGCGAGCCGCCCGGGAAAGGTTTGAAAAACCCGTAGGTGAAGCCGGACGTGTGCATCAACAGATCGAGAACGCGGATCGGATTCTTCGCCGGGCGGGTCTGTACCTCGGATGGATCCTTCGCGGTGTCGGCATTCGTTGCAACTTTTAGATTGGCCAACTCGGGCAGGTACATCGAGACCGGGTCGGAAAGCCTGATCTTTCCTTCTTCGACCAGAATCATCGCCGCCACGCTCGTGATCGGCTTGGTCATCGAGTAGATCCGGAAGATCGAATCGCGCGACATCGGTTTCCCGGTATTCGGATTCTGCACCCCGTTGGCCTCGAAATAGACCACCTTGCCGCGTCGCGCGACCAGCGCGACGTAACCCGGAATCTCGCCGGCTTTTACCTTGGCCCCGAGTACTTCTTCAATGCGATTCAGGCGTTTCGCAGAAAGACCGACGTCTTCCGGTCTGGCCTTTTCGAGATCGGCACCGAAAGCGGAAAACGCTACCGCCAGAATTGCCAGAAATAAATATTTCGGCAAAGAGATTTTTTTGAGACTCATTGTGTTCTCCCAAAGAGGCAAATTATCAAGAAGACTGGATTCGAATCGCCGCGCCCGCACGTAACAGGAAGTGTTTCGATTCTTGGTTTCGTTTCACTTTGCCGGATGAATCCGGGTGCGCGCGATGACTTTACTCCAATCCCGGAAAACAGGAAAACCCGAATGGGAATGTGATAAGGCGCTGCCGGCCTGCCACCATGAAGCCGCGGGCCGGATGACGGCCTTGGGTTACCATTCCGCAACCAGATCGCGGCGATTGCCCAACGCGGCATGGCCGGACAGGAGGACATCCTTGGATAAATCAAGAACCGACTTGCTCAAGAAACTCGAATCCGAAGCGCGCCAGATTCGACGCAATGTCTGGCGTGCGCTGCGCGCGTCCGGCGGCGGCCACGCGGGAGGCTCCTGTTCGGCGGCTGACATGCTGGCCGCCCTTTATTTTCATCGCCTGCGCGTGCGCCCCGACGAGCCGGACTGGCCGGAGCGCGATCGTTTCGTCCTGTCGAAAGGGCATGCGAACGCTGCCCTCGGGGCGGTGCTGGCACAGGCCGGCTTCATCGACGATGCCGTTCTCGACCGGTTCTACGGACTGGATTCACCGTTCGGAATGCATCCCGACATCAAGGTTGCGGGGGTGGAAATGTGCACGGGCGCGCTCGGTCATGGCCTCGCGGTGGCCATGGGCATGGCGCTCGGGGCCCGCATTCAGAAGCAGGCGTTCCATACTTTCGTCATGCTCGGCGACGCGGAACTTCACGAGGGCTCCAACTGGGAAGCGGCAATGGGAGCGGCCCACTACCGGCTGGCAAATCTGACCGCCATCGTCGACTTCAACAAGATCGGCCAGAGCGGACCGCTTGGCGAACTCATCGGCGTCGAGCCCCTGGCCGAAAAGTGGCGCGCCTTTGGCTGGCAGGTGCGCGAGATCGACGGCCACGACCTGGGCGAGGTCGTCGACGCGCTCGAGTCGCTGCCTTACCATCCGGATCGCCCTTCGGCGATCATCGCCCACACCATCAAGGGCAAGGGCGTGCGCTTTGCCGAGAACACTTACGTCTGGCACAGCAACAGCGTGAACGACGAAATCTACGCCAAAGCGCTCGCGGACCTGGCGGAACCATGAACAGTATCACTGCAGCGCCTGCGGATTGGCGCACAAAATCGGCCAGGCAGACGCGTCTTGCATTCGGCCAGGCCCTGCTCGAGATCGGCGCGCGCGATCCCCGCGCCGTGGTGGTGTCCATCGATACGCAGGATCTGCTGGGAATCCGTCCCTGGATCGAGCGCTTCCGCGACCGGTTCGTCGAGGTCGGCATCGCCGAGCAGAATGCGATCGGCACCGCGTCCGGACTCGCGACCACCGGCCTGCACCCTTACGTGTGCGCCTACGCGCCGTTCATCAGTGCACGCAGCATGGAGCAGGTGCGAAACGACGTCGCCTACGCGAATCAGCGTGTAGTCATCGGCGCCGCGGCGAGCGGCATCTCGCTTGGCGTGGCCGGGGGCACGCATCATGCACTGGAGGACCTGGCGTTGATGCGCAGCCTTCCGAACATGACCGTGATCGTCCCCGCAGATGTCGATGAGGCTTACCGCGCAACGCTGGCGACGCTCGACATCGATGGGCCCGTGTACCTGAGGCTCGGCGGGCGCACCGAGGAGCCGCCGGTCAGCGATCCCGAAGCGCCGTTCCGCCTGGGCAAGGCGGTGCAGCTTCGCCCTGGCAACGACGTCGCCGTCATCGCCTGCGGCGCGCTGGTTGAATTGGCGCTACGCGCGTCGGATGCGTTGGGACAGGAGGGAATCGCTGTTCGCGTGATCAACATGCATACAATCAAGCCGCTCGACCGCGATGCGATTCTTGCCGCCGCTGCGGAGACACGCGGCATCGTCACGGCGGAGGAACATCATCTCGCCGGCGGATTGGGCGGCGCGGTGGCCGAACTCCTCGCCGTCGAGCATCCAACGCGAATGCGCATGATCGGCATGCCCGACACCTTTGCCGTGGTTGGACCCACAGTTGCGTTACGCGCGAAGTACGGGATGAGCGCGGAGGCAATCGCCGGCGCGTGCCGCGCATTGATCGGTTAATTTTTTTCAGGATGCCGGCCGGCGCCAGAGGCTCGCCAGCCAGGGCTGTTGTTCGAACGGCAGTCCCTCCGGGCGGTAATAGTGAGCGAGCTCGATGAACTCCGCGGCCAGCAGATGGCGACGCCATGCTGCGAGATCGTGATACACGCCATAGCGCCCGCTGTTCCAGCCTTCCTGGTTGTGGCCGCGGGGATTGGAACTGAACAGCACCCCACCCGGTTTCAGGCTCGCGTACAGTTCTCCCAGCACCCTGGGTAACGCCTGGCCGGGCACATGAAACAGCGCGGCGTTGGCGAATATCCCGTCGAAACGGCTCTGCGGCAAATCGAGTTCGAGAAAATCCTGCTCCCACACTTCGCAGCCGCTGTGATTGCGTGCCATCGTCGCGAGGCGCGCGGCGCCTTCCAGGCCGATTGCAATATGCCCGAGTTCCGAAAATACCTTGAGATCGCGCCCCGGCCCGCAGCCAAAATCAAGGATGGTGAAGGGTGGTCTGCCCTCGATGAGCTGCAGCAAAGCGGCAATGTTCTGGCTGACGTCGTGATCGCGTGTGCCTTCCCAGAACGCTTCGGCGCGCTCGTTGTAGTGATCCAGCGTAAGGGCGGATGTTTTTGCCAGTTCTTCCCGATCAAGTTTCATGTTGGATGAGTCGAGCCTCCCACGGTAACGCGCGGGGCTGCAATAGAAGGCACTGGATTCGCGCTTTGCCCGTTTGCTACACTATAGTCTGGCAACTTTGAAAGGAGGTGATCCCGTGAGCGACCTTAAAGGCAACACCGGAAGGCAAACCGGATCAACCCGCAGTTACAGGAGTTTGGCCCGGTAGTTCCGGCCGGATTGCCTAAGCGGTAAAAGCGCCCCGATCGTGAAAGCGGTCGGGGCGTTTCATTTTCGGGGACGCGAAACCCGCCGCAACTCATCCAGCGTATCCACTGTGGCGTCGCCATCACCGCGCGGGTGGCGTCTCCAGGTAGGTGAGAATTGCCCACATGTCCGCTTCGCTGAGCTTGCCCTTCCACGCCGGCATCTGGGTGTTCTTCTTGCCGTTAAGCGTGACGCGGATGAAGTCCCGGCCCTTGAGCGCGGATTTGCGCAGATCGGGGCCGCGGCCGCCGATGTCGAGATGGCAGATGTAGCAGGTGCGGCGGTAAAGGCTGCGGCCGCGCTCGATCGCATCGGCATCGCCCTTGAATGGGTTCTCCGTGAATTGCCACGGGTAGTCGTCGACTTCAACCTTGGGCGGCTGATGCGCCTGGGGAATTGCCTGCGCGGCGGCGATGCTCAGCGCAAAGGCCAGGCAAACGGAAAGAAAAAATTTCAATTCAGGTGTCCTGCAAAAAAGGGCGGCCGGCGCAAGCCGGCCGCTCCAGAGAAAGATACGAATTACTTCGAGGGAACCGGGGTCAGCGCGCCCTCGATTTCCTCGACGCTCCAGTCGCCGGCGCCGGCGGCGTCAGGCGAGAGGTTGTCGAGCGCGAACACCCACAGCATTCCGCTCTTCGGCTGCTTGAAGTAGAAGCTCGGGTCGCCCCCCAGCCCGGAGAGAATCGCGACGTACTGTTTGCCGTCGAGTTCGTAGGTGACCGGACTGGCATTGACTCCCGATCCGGTCTGAAAGCGCCACAGCACTTTGCCCGACTTGGCGTCGGCCGCGAAGAAAAAGCCGAGCTGGTCGCCGGTGAACACCAGACCGCTCTTGGTGGCGAGCACGCCGGCAAAAAGCGGCAGTGGCGAGACGATCTGCCACAGCCATTTCTTCTTCTGCACGTCGAAGGCTTTCAGATGCCCGATCGGACCCGGGAGACGGTGCATCTTGTAATCCATCCCCATGTACACCTTGCCCGGCTCGTAAATCACGTCCTTGGGGTTATAGCCGGTGAGCGCCATCGCCCACTGGTTGGTGGGCACGAAGGCCACACCCATGTCGGGATTGAAGGCCATCGGGAACCAGTTTGTGCCGCCCTCGAGTCCCGGCACGATCGGCAGCACGGTCTTGCCGTTAGCGAGCGGGCGCATCGCCTCGTTGACGGTGGGACGTCCGCTCACCGGATCCAGGCCTTTGGTCCAGTTGATTCCGGTCACCGTCGGTTCGGCGTAGATGAACTTGCCGCTGGTGCGGTCGAGCACGTAGAAGAAGCCGTTGCGATTCGACTGCAGCGCGGCCTTGATCTTTTTGCCGTCGATAGTGACATCGGCGAGGATCGGCGCGTTGTTTCCGTCGTAGTCCCAGCCGTCGTTCGGCGTGTACTGGTAGCCCCACTGAAACTGACCGCTGTCGGCATTGAGCGCGATCAGCGACGCGGTCCACTTGTTGTCGCCGGCCCTGAGGTCCGAATTCCACGGACCGGGGTTGCCGGTGCCCCAGTACAGCAGATTCAGCTCCGGGTCGTAGGCGCCGGATTGCCAGGTCGCGCCGCCGCCGGTTTTCCAGGTTTCTCCCGGCCAGCTTTCGCTGCCCGACTCACCCGGCCCTGGGATTGTGTACGCAGTCCATTTCTCCGCGCCCGAAACCGCGTCGAAGGCCTTGAGGAAACCGCGCACGCCATATTCCCCGCCGCCAATGCCAGCAATCACCATGCCCTTCACGATGTACGGCGCGCCGGTGGCGGAAATTCCCGTCTTCCAGTCGCCGAGCGTTTTGCTCCACGCCACCTTGCCGTCCTTGCGGTTGAGCGCAACCAGCTTGGCGTCGAGGGTGAGCACGTAGACCAGGTCGCCATGGATCGCGGCGCCGCGGTTCACCGGCCCGCAGCACAGCACCGTTCCCAGGCCTTCCGGCTGCTCCGGTTCGAACTTCCACAGCATGCGGCCGTTGCGCGCGTTGAAGGCAAAGACATTGGCGTAGGCGCTGGTGACGTACATCGTGCCGTCGTGCACCAGAGGCGTGGCCTCAAGCCCGTCGAGCGTGCCGAGCGACATTGCCCAGATCGGGCGCAGTTGCGATACGTTCTTCGGCGTGATCTGGGTGAGCGGGCTGAAACGCTGGTTGTCGTAAGTCCGCCCGTAGATCAGCCACTCCGAACGATTCTTGTCCGCCTTCACCAGATCGGCGTCGGAGGGCCCTGCCTGCATGCCGGCGACGGGCGCACAAACAGCCAGTACCATGCCCGCGCGCGCGAGCAGCGATGCGATGTTCATAAATGTGTCCCCCTGGGTGATTGTCGGCAAAATCCGCTGCGCACGACACGTGCGCGCGGACCTTTCTGAATGACCAGCGCGCCCAGCATATGCCTCGCAATGATTGCTCTCAAGCCCCGCGCGCGGATGCCAAGCCAACGGCACGGCGGCCCGCCATCAGTCCCGATCATCGGACGGCGCCGCCGTATCTTCGGGCGCGCGAGGGACGGCCTGCTTCACGGCCTCGGGCCGCGCGATTCATGGTGTCAGTCCCAGCTCTTTCAAGTAGCGCACGACGCCCGGATGCAGGAACTCGGCGCTTGGAGAAGCGGCGAGGGTGTTGGCAGGCGTGGTCGACTGCGCCTGCACGAGCCGCAGCGAAAGCGCAGGCTGGGCGCGGTGCAGGGCGCGCGCAAAGCGGTAGGCGAGGTCATCGGGCAGGCCGGGGCGCGCGAGAATCAGGCTCCATGAGCCGACGGTGGCAATGTCGCGATCGAGCCCGGGATAAGTACCCGCCGCGATCGTCATGGTTTTCAGGAACGGATGCTTCGTCTGGACTCGGGAAATGTCGGCCGGCTCAAGACCGATGAAGCGGGCTCCTTTCGGGCCGCGGGCGATCGCCTCGAACCCCGGCCAGCCGATGCCGCCGCCCCACAATGCGGCGGCGTCCCCTCTCAGCACCATCGGTGGCGCGTCCTTCACTTTTTCCAGCAGTACCGCATCATAATCCTTCTGCATGTCCAGACCCAGGCCGTCGAGGACATAGCGCGCGAGAAGCACGAAGCCGGAACCCGCTGCGCCGAAAACGATGCGCTGACCTTTCAGATCCGTGATTGTCCGGTAAGGCGAGTCGGCGCGCACGGCGAACATGCCCGCGCTCGGGTACATGGCTGCAACCACCGACAACCGTGCAGGCGATCGACCGACTCCCGTCAGCGCCTCGTATGCGGCCGTGCCTTCGACCAACCCCAGGTCGAGCTGGCCTGCTTCGAGCAGGGGGATGTTTTCCTTGCTGCCCGCGGTCGGCCGGGGTCTGATATCCAGCGTGGGATCGGCCTCGCGCAGCGTTTCGGAAAGGGCCTCGCCGTAAACGGTGAACCCTCCGCCCGGGGTTGCCGTGCCGAGCACCAGGGTGGAGACTTCCGCACCGATTGCGGCCGCCGCGAAGACCGCAGTTACGGCGATAACCACTGTGGCGCGCAAAGAAGGCATGCGAACTTGATCCGTGAATCCGGCACTGCGTACTGAGTGCGGCAATAAAAAAGCCGGACTAAGTCCGGCGATGAGTGCGTTGAACGATTTTTTTGCCGGCCATCGGGCAGAACGGGCGCCCGATGGGATGACGGATCAGTGGCGGTTTTTCTCAACCCCGATTTTCTTCCACAGCGAAGATTCCCAGTCCATTTCCGCCGCAACGGGTTCTTTCTGGACCTCCTCCCGCGGCCGCACGTAATTCGTTGCTTCCTGGAATTTGCCCTCGTCAAGTTCCTGAGCGGCAACATTGTCGCGATCCTGCAGCAGGGATTTCAGCTCCTCGAAACTTTGCTCGATCGACGCCGCAACGTCTTGGGGACCATTGGCCGGCGCGACGTCGCGCCCGCAGTAGCGGCAGACTTTCGCCTCGACCTTAATCTCTTCGGCGCAGAACGGGCACTTCTTGGCGGCTTCCCGTTCGACGGCCTGCCTTTCCGCCAACAGTTCGTTCCAGCTGGGCTCATTCATCGAGTACAGCGTCTCGGCCACCGGCTCCACGGTTTCGGACGTCTCGCGCACGTCCTTATTGACCGCCCAGACAATGGAAGCCAGCCAGCCGAAAATCGTCCAGCCGAGAAAAAAGTTGATCAGGCCAATCGCTGTGGTGAACCGGTGCTTGCGAAAGACGGCGATAAGCGCCGGCGTGAAGTAGGCAATCAGGAGCACCGGCAGGAGCGCGATGGTCCAGTCTTCGAATACCGGGAAGCGTTGGCTCAGCGCATCAAACATGAAGTCCGAGATCGGTGAGGTCCGGCCATTGTACGACGTTGATCGTCAATAGGAAACAGGGGCAGGAATCAGCCGTCCCGGGGGCGGCTGCAAGAGCGTTGACGCAAAGGTCGCAAACAACGGCAAGAATGATCCCCTCCGGGGAAAAGTCAGGCGGGCGGATGAAGGAACGGCAAGAGGCGGGTGCTGCGTGCTGTGAAGAAACCAGCCGGCCAGTGGCCAGCACCAAGAGCGTTCAACGCAAAGGCCGCAAAGGTACGCAAAGGAAACCCAGGGCATGAAATGAACTACGAGCGGCGGTCCGGCCTCGAAAGACACCGACTGGCCACGAGAAATTCGTCACTGACAAAGTCGAGTCACTCTCTTTTTCTTCCCTTGCGTAACTTTGCGGCCTTTGCGTTGACAAGGTTTGGACCTCAGGCATTCGGCACGGTGCTAGACTGTCTGCAACCAGAAAGGCGAACCCCAGTGAACACGATATCAGAACGCTTCTTGTCCCCGTTGGCTTGTGCTGCTGCCGTCGCAATGTGGGCAGCGGCGGCGGTGGCGGTCGCATGCGTGGAAGGCGACTTGAGAGGGGAAGTCGTGACCTTCGAGCGCGAGGTGGGGGCGACTCCGACAGGCGAGGAGGCCTCGATGAACGTGCTCGGCGCCGGCTGGTTTCGCGTCGCGGCCATCGAGAAGCGCGGCGGCAGCAGCGACCAGACTTACGTTACCCTCGAGTTGGACGGTCAGCCGGTGATCACTGCGTCGTTTGCGTCACTGAAGAATCCGTGGATGCAGTTGAGCACTTCGTTCATCGTGGCCAATGTCCGCACAGTGGGCGACACCAGCACCATGACGATCTGGTACTCGCCTGAGTTGAAGTTCAGGGCCATGGCGGTTTTGCGGGTGGACGTCCAGGAAGACGGCGTGGATAGCCTGCGGATGCGTACCGTAATGAACAAGCCCGCGCCGCACGAACACCCGCCAGGGACAATAGCCACCACCCTCGCCCTGCCGGCGTTCAAGTAAACCCCGGCTACTCCTTGTACGGCTCCACGTCGCTCGCGCGCAGCGAATAGCCGATGTCGATGTTGGACTCACCGTCCACCAGGTAAAGCGACTTCTTGCTTGCGGCGGTGGACATCCGTCCGGTCACCCAGATCGGCGCGAACAGGGTGACGTTGCCCACCGGTTTGTCCGACTTGACGTGCACGATCTGGTTCGGAGGCGGGGGCGGCGTGTGGATGCAGGCGCCGACCCACGGCACCAGCAGGAACTCGGTGATCTCCTTGCCGGAGAACTCCAGCGGCAGCAGATAGCCCGGGATGCGCACTGTCTGGCCGTCCAGCGCTGCGTTCACCGACTGGGCCCGCAAGCGACCCTGCTCTGCGATCTCCTTTCGCTTCGCCAGCAGGCCGTCTACGTCGATACCCGCCTGTTCAAGCTTGCGTGCGGCAGCCAGCTCGTCCGCGAGTTCAATCGGCGACACCTTCTCGCCGCGCACCATGCGGTCGCGCACCGCCGCGATGTCGGTCAATTGCAAGGCCTGCTGCCTGGTCAGCTTGGCGAATGGGTGATCGGCCGGCAGCGGCGGGACCAGGTCCTTCCACATCAACTGGCGGGGCGCATCGGCCCACGCGACCGGCGCCAGCAGCGTACAGAGAAGGAAGAGGACGGCGCGCAGGCAGTACTTGGTCGTCATTGCAATGGTCTCAGGGTGTCAGATACGTATGGTCATTCCGTCGGCGAGCGAATAGCGGTAAATGCGATACGCGGGGATCAGGCCGATAAGCACTCCGGCCGCAGCCACCACGATCATCAGTGCGAATTCGTAAGCCGAAGGCCAGCCTACCACGATGAACAGCCCCAGGCGGGACTCCAGCCACGGCCGGCCGGCCAGCAGACCCAGGTACAGGGCTGCGATGCCGAGCGCGATTCCCAGCAGAGTCAGAAACGCCGCTTCGCCCATGATCAGGGCGAAAATGTGCATCGGGCGCGCGCCGACCGAACGCAGCACCGCCATCTCGCGGCGGCGTTCGCTCAGGCTGGTGAGCAGGGCGACCAACATGCCCGCAAGACCCACCACCACCACCAGCGCGGACACCGCAAACAACGTCTTCTCCGCCGCACCCACGATTTCCCAGACCTCGAGCAGCGTGGCGCCCGGCAGGATTGCGGTCAACGGTTCTTCTGAATACTCAGTGACCAACCGTTGCATGGACAGCGCCGCGCCGCGCGACTTGAGCCCCACCAGGAACGCTGTGATCGCGCGCTTCGGATTCTTTTCCGCATGATATTCGTGTTCGTCCGCGCCTGCGCGCACTGCGGCCGCGAGGGGATCGAACGTATCTTCAGCCGCTTGCGCATGGACGGCATCCATGCCCTGCAGCGTGACGTGCACCGTGCGATCCACCGGCGTACCGGTCCGTTGCAGCACCCCGACCACGCGGAACGGCTGATCCTCATGCAACGAGAAGCTCACATCGCCGGCGCCGTGGGCGATGAGGATCGGGTCGCCGGGCTGGTACCCGAGCTTCACGGCAACGTCCGCGCCCAGCACCGCGTCGTGCATATGTTCTAAAACCGCGCCACGCGCCAATTCGAGTTTGCGGTCGCGCCCAAACCGGAAGTGCTCGAAATATTCGTGCGTGGTCCCGAGCACGCGGAAGCCGCGATGCGAATCGCCCAGCGACAGGGGGATGGTCCATGCCACTTCCGGGCGCTGCGCGATGGCGCGATAACTGTCCCAGCGGATGTTGTTGGTGGCGTTGCCGATCCGGAATACCGAAAACAGCAACAAGTGCACGGGGCTGCTGCGCGCGCCCACCACCAGGTCGGTGCCCGAGATGGTCGCGGCGAAACTCTCGCGCGACTCGCTGCGAAGACGTTCGACGCCGAGCAGCAGCATCACCGCCAGCCCGATCGACAGTAGCGTCAGCACCGCGGTGAACTTGCGGTTTCGCAGACTTTTAATGGCGAGGGTGAGGATCATCGGAGGGACCTCAGACCGGCGCGGGCGCAGGCCCGAACGCGCGGTTAATGTCGGCGAACTGGATGGTGCGATCGAACAGCGGGGCCAGCGAGGCGTCGTGGCTGACGAAAATCAGCGCGGCCTGCTCACGCGCGCATTCGCGAAACAGCAGGTCGAGGAAGGCCGCGCGCCGGTCGGCGTCAAGCGACGAGGTCGGTTCATCGGCGATCACCAGTTCCGGCGCTCCGATCAGCGCCCGCGCCGCCGCGACCCGTTGCTGCTGGCCGACGCTCAGTTCGGTCACCGGGCGGCCCAACAAGGCTGCCTCTCCCATGTCGAGGTGCTCGAGCAGCCGTACCGCCTCGGCTTGAACGGTCCCGCCTTCGCGCCCGGCGCGCTCCTTGCGCCGCTTCGAGAATCCGCAGGGAAGGCAGACGTTCTCGACCACGGACAGATACGGGATGAGATTGAACATCTGGAAAATGAATCCGACGTGGTCCGCGCGGAAGCGGTCGCGGCCTGCCCCGCCCAGGGTGCCGATGTCACGGTCCAGCACACGGACGGTCCCCGCCAACGGTGTGATCACGCCGGCGAGCAGGCTGAGCAGCGTTGACTTGCCACTGCCGCTCGGTCCGCGCAGGAATACGCGCTCTCCGCGTGTGACCCGAAGGCTGTCGATGTCGATTACAAAAGGCGCTGCGCCCGACCAGGAAAAGCGTACGCCCGAGAGCGTGACGACAGGCTCGGGTGAGCCACCACTTCTTTGCGGCGCCAGTGTTTGCGAGGTTGCGGGTGCGGGAACGTCCATGGCGGGAATGTACTACTGACGGACGGTGGCGGGTGACAGGAGCAAGTATGAAGGATGAAGGATGAAGGATGAAGGCGACAACACCCCCGGAGGGCTTGTTACGCCGGAGGCAAAGTATGAAGGACACCTGTACCCGGAGGGTATGAGGGAACAGCCAAGGCTTAGACGGCTTTCCCGGGAACTCCGTCCACACCGGCGCTTTCTGAAGTTCTTGTGGGGCAGGGCCGGGCATTCCCGGCGCCAACGGTTTATGCTTATGCCTATCATCCGCGGTCGATGGTCGTTTTGAAAAATTTCCTTACATATCAGGGGGCCAGTCGTGACAACTCTCAACGTGAACGGTAAACAGGTCAGCGTCGATGTCGAAGACGACATGCCGCTGCTTTGGGTATTACGAGATGAACTGGGGCTGACCGGAACCAAGTACGGTTGCGGAATTGCCCTGTGCGGCGCCTGCACGGTGCACGTGGACGGGCAGCCGGTGCGCTCCTGTGTGATGCCGGCCTCCGCGGTGGCCGGCAAGAAGATCACCACCATCGAGGCGCTGTCACCGAGCGGTTCCCACCCGCTGCAGAAGGCTTGGGTTCAACTCCAGGTGCCGCAGTGCGGATTCTGCCAGAGCGGCATGATCATGGCCGCCGCCGCGCTGCTCAAGGAAACGAAAAAGCCCACGGATGCGCAGATCGACGCGGCGATGAGCAACATCTGCCGCTGCGGGACTTATGTGCGCGTACGTGAAGCCATCCATCTTGTCGCCAAGTCCGCATAAAGGGAGACCGCCATGACAAAAACTATTGAATTGGGTCGTCGCGATTTCCTGGTCAAGAGCGCCGCAGCGACCGGCGCCCTGGTAATCGGATTCAAGCTGCCGCGCGCAGCTCTGGCCGCAGACGGCGCCGCGCAGGCGCCGGAAGTGACGCACTGGATCGTGATCCAGCCTGACGATACGGTCGTGATCCGCATTGCGCGCTCCGAGTTGGGACAGGGAACGTTCACCGGACTCGCGCAACTGGTGGCCGAGGAGCTGGAGTGCGACTGGAGCAAGGTGCGCCCCGAATACGCGGACGTGAACGAGCACGTCAGGCGCAATCGCATCTTCAAGGACATGTCCACCGGCGGCAGCCGCGGCATCCGCGACTCCCAGGAATACGTGCGCCAGGCCGGCGCAGCCGCGCGCGAAATGCTGTTGGCCGCCGCCGCGCAGGAATGGGGTGTGCCGGCTTCGGAGTGCAAGGCCGCGAAAGGCGTCATCACCCATGCTTCCGGCAAGCGCACCACTTTCGGCAAGATGGCCGCGGCCGCATCCAGGCTCGAGATTCCCAAGGAGCCCAAGCTCAAGGACAAGAAGGACTGGAAGCTGATCGGCACCTCGCCGGCGCGCTTCGACATCCCCGACAAGACCACCGGCAAGCAGATCTACGCAGCCGACGTGCGCCTGCCCGGCATGGTGCACGCCTCGGTGGTGCAGTGCCCGGTGTTCGGCGGCAAGCTGAAGAGCTTCGATGAATCCAAGGTCAAAGGCATGCGCGGCGTCAAGAGCGTGGTGGCCGGAGACGATTGGGTGGCAGTGGTCGCCGACAACTGGTGGCGGGCCAACCAGGCACTCAAGGCGCTGCCCGTCGACTGGGACGTGGGCGAGAACGGCAACGTTTCCAGTGAATCGATCATGCAATTCCTGCGCACCGGCATCGAGGCGAAGGAGGCCCCGGTTGCGCGCAAGGACGGCGACGCTGCCAGCGCGCTCGCCGGCGCGGCGAAGGTCATCGAGGCCGAGTATCACGCCCCTTATCTCAACCACGCCACGATGGAGCCGCAGACCGCTACCGCTCTGGTGACGGACGAGCGCGTGGATGTCTGGGTGGGTACGCAGAATGGCGAGGCCACAATTGCCGCGGCCTCGGAAACCGCCGGTATCCCATTGGAAAACGTGTACGTGCACAAGATGCATGCCGGAGGCGGTTTCGGCCGGCGCGGGCCGCACCAGGAGTACACCAAGCAGGCGGTGAAGATTGCACAGACCATGCGCGGCACGCCGGTCAGGCTGCAGTGGTCGCGCGAGGAAGACATGCGCCAGGGACGCTATCGCCCTGTGGCGCTGGTGAAACTGCGCGCCGGCCTCGACAAAGACGGCAACTGGACCGGCTGGCACGTCCGGCAAGCCGACCAGTCGATCATCATCACGGTGCGCCCGGCCATGATCAAGGACGGGGTCGATCCGATCAATACGCGCTGCTTCCAGGACAACCCTTACGCGGTGCCCAACTTCACCAACGAGTATGCGATGCGCAATACGCACGTGCCCCCGGGTTTCTGGCGGGCGGTGGCGCATACCAATAACCCGTTCTTCCGCGAATGCTTCATCGACGAACTGGCGCTGGCCGCCGGCAAGGACCCGTATCAGTTCCGCCGACCGCTGCTTCAGGGAAAGAAGGACCTGGGCGTGCTCGATGCCGTGGCGAAGGCGGCTGGCTGGGACAGGCCCGCGACCAAGGGCGTTCACCGCGGCATCGCGGTGGTGGACTCCTACGGCAGCTTCACAGCGGCGGTGGTTGAGCTTTCCGTGGAAGGCGATCGCGTGATCGACGTCAAGCGCGTGATCGTAGCCCTCGACTGTGGGCATGTCGTCCATCCGGATGCAGTGAAGGCGCAGATGGAGGGTGGCGCCATCTGGGGCCTCAGCTCGGTCATGCACGAGGAAATCACCATCGAGAACGGGCGCGTCGTGCAAAGCAACTTCTCCGACTACCCGGTGCTGCGCCTGGCGGAGACGCCGCCAAAGATCGAAACCATCATCATGCCTACCGGGGGATTCTGGGGCGGCGTCGGCGAGCCGCCAATCGGAGCCGTGATCCCGGCGTTGTGTAACGCGTTGTTCGCAGCCACCGGCAAACGCGTGCGCTCGATGCCGCTAAAGAATCACGGGTTCAGTTATAAGACGTGACGGCAGGGATCAGAGGCAGGGCCGAGGTTCGAGGGCCGAGGTCCGAGTAGAAGCGGGAGCTGAGTGCTGCGTGCTGCGAAGTGAAACGATCTAGAGACTTGGATTCCCCGTCACGTCGTCACGTTCGTCACGAAACGGGTCGGCGCCGGATTCTCGGAATATTGGGCGCCGCTCCGTGCCTGCTGTTCGTACGGCCGGCAGTTGCCACGCCCGAGGAACTGGCTGCAGCGCTGCGCCAAACCTTTGGCGATCGGCAGATCCAGCGCGGCAAGGTAAAGCTGGAATTACCGCGGCTGGCGGAGAGCGGCAACGTGGTGCCGGTCACCGTCACCGTGGACAGCCCGATGACGGAACGGGACTATGTGAAGAGCGTACATCTGTTCGCGGAGAAAAATAACCTGCCGCGGATACTCGAAGTGCAACTCGGACCTTACAACGGCAAGGCGGTTGTGTCCTCGCGGGTGCGGCTTGCGATCACGCAGCAGGTGCTCGCGGTTGCGGTGCTGAGCGACGGCACCCTTTGGTCGGCTGCCGCGGAGATCGAAGTGACCGTCTCGAGTTGCGGCTGATGAGCAGGATTGGCAAAGCGCGCGTGCGCGTGCCGGAGCGGGCGGCAAAAGGCGAAATCGTCGAGATCCGCACCATGGTCGACCATCCGCAGGAATCGGGCTTTCGCCACGACAACATGGGGCGCCGGATTCCGCGCCATATCGTCGAATCTTTCGCGTGCAGCTACAACGGCAGGGAAATATTTCGTGCGACACTTCATCCCGCCGTTTCCACCAACCCTTATTTCATGTTCTACGCCGTGGCCACTGAAAGCGGCGAACTGCGATTCACCTGGACCGATGATCAGGGCGGAGTCGCGACGCAAACCGCGCGGATCACCGTGACGGACTGAAGCAGGTACTCGGAGTACAGGCCGTGGAACTCAGTGAGCATCAGCCGGCCGATGGCTGGCAAAAAAAGCGTTGACGCGAAGGAGAACAAGAGCGGGTCAGAAAACAGGGGCCCGTTCCTCATGGCGTTATGTTAAGCCACTCATCCCCTAATAAGCTCCTTCCCCCGCGAGCGGGGGAAGGTTGGGATAGGGGCACGCTTGCCGTACATTTGCAGGATTCACCCCCTCCCTAACCCTCCCCCGCAAGCAGGGGAGGGAATCTAGTTTCTTAAGGAAGTGCCATGGGGGCCAGTAGTTGGTGACCGAAAGAAACAGGATTCCTGACAGGGTCAGGGGGCAGTGCAGGAGGATCTCCGGACATTGCAGTTCGAGTGCTTCTAGGGAGTTTGCCATGATGCTTCGTCTGAGTCTCAGGGTTTGCCGTTTCGGATCGCTTGTTTTCTTTTCTGCGCTTGCCACAGGTGCCGTTCACGCAGCCGACAGTAGCGTCCAGCGAATGTACGTGCTCAACTGCGGCGAGTCGCGGACAAGCGACGTATCGATGTGGTCGCCCGGTATCGACGTTGGCAAGTCGCGGGACTTCAGTGACAACTGTTACCTGATCCGGCACGGCAGGGATCTGATGCTTTGGGACACCGGAATGTCGGACGCGATCGCCGAAAAGCCGGAAGGCGTGACGGCGGCAGGCGGGTTGTTGACGCTATGGGTCAGGCGAACTCTGGCTTCGCAACTGCGCGAACTCGGGATCGCCCCGGCGGACATCACTCACATCGCACTTTCGCATTTCCACGCGGACCACTGCGGCAACGCAAATCTGTTTACCGCCGCTACGCTTTACATCCAGGACGCGGAGTATCAGGCCGCATTCGGTCCGGAGCCATCGAAGTTCGGTTTT
>JANOGP010000077.1:0-5145 GCA_031406075.1 Betaproteobacteria bacterium | reverse complement strand
GGGAAACGGGGGTCGGGCGCGCGCTCGCACAGCTCGACGATGCGTTGGAGAAAGGGTTGCGACTGGTGCAGATCAGGGAAGCAAAGCTCGAACATTCGGCGCGAGGGACGTTCGCCGCGAAAGTCACACAACGCGTGCACGCTTTCGGGGGCATCGTTCTGGTCAACGGCGACGAACAACTCGCCGAGCGGATCGGTGCGGATGGCTTGCACCTGTCTTCACAAGCGTTGATGGCAATTCGGCAGCGGCCGCATTTCGAATGGTGCGGCGCCTCCTGTCACGACGCGGCTGAACTGGATCGCGCCGCGGAACTTGGCGTGGATTTCGCGGTGCTCGGACCGGTCCTGGAAAAGCCTGGACAGCCGAACCTGCCCGGGATCGGCCTACAGCGCTTCGGCGACCTCGCGGGCGGGCGCCCACTGCCGGTGTTTGCGCTAGGCGGTATGCGATTGTCCGATCTCGACAGCGCGCGTGCGCGCGGTGCGCACGGGGTGGCCATGATTCGCGGCGCCTGGTAGGCGGCCACTCGCCGCGCGCCTAACGCTCCTCGCCGTCAGTTTCGCCGGCGTCGGATTCCTCCTGGGGAATCCGATAGCCTTCGGTGGCCCACTGGCCCAAGTCGATCAGCTTGCAGCGCTTGGAACAGAACGGCCGATAGGCGTTCGCGTCACTCCACGGCGTGGCGGTCCCGCACCGTGGGCAATTCACCATACGCGCCTTCTTCGCATCGGCATTCATTGCAGTCCAGCGTTCATCACAGGTTGCAGAAGGTCAGTTCGAACTTCACGTCATCGACGCTGGTACGACGCTGCATGTCGATGGCGGTCGTAAAGCGCACATTGAGCGCGTACTTGTTGGCGCTGATCTCCGGTACGCAGTCGTATGCGCTGTCCAGGCGGATGCGCAGCAACTGCGCGAGTCTGCCCGCCATGGTTTGTTGGTACACCCCCTGATGTGCGAGCTGCGTGGCGGTCTTGCCGTTTTCCCGCAGCAATTTCAGGATGATCTGCACGCCGTTGCGGATCGGCAGGAAGGGCGCGAGCCACTCCCCAAGATCAAGGCGGCGCGCATCGGCGCTTTGGTGAAGCCAGAAGTGATAGGAAGGCAAATCGAACTGGCACACGCCGCCGGGAATCGCGGAGCGCTGCTTGATGCTCATCAACCAGTCGTTCTCGCGCAACTCCTGACCGGTTTTTCCCGATGAAAGAAACATGTCGGAAATCGCTTTCTCGATTTCGCCAAGCACTGATGTCAATGCTTCCTGAGAAATAGCGGGGCTGCTGCGCAACGCATCGAGATGCTGCTTCTGGCGTTCCAGTTCCTGCATCAGGTCGGACTTGAGATCGGCGCGGCCGCCGACATCGAGAATCTCGAACAGCGACGTTAACGCAACGTGATGTTCCTCGGGATCGTTTTTTGAGGCGAAATATTGGGCGCGCCTGTATAGATCCTCCAGGCGCAACAGGGTGCGAATCCTCTCGTTCAGCGGGAACTCGTAGTTGATCACAATGCGGGCGCGGCAAGCGAAGTTAGGGTCAGTATTGCCGAAAAGCCCGTAAAAATAAAGCTGATTGCTCGAAGGCCGTATTCCTGCAACGGCGGCAGGCGATGCCGCCGTTAGCTTTCGGCGGCGAGACCCAGATATTTGCGATGCAAAGAGGCGACTTGGGATTCCAGCGCTGCAACGTCGCCGTCGTTGCGAATCACGTCGTCGGCACGGCGCATTCGCTCGGCCTGATCGATTTGGGAGGCAATAATCGCCAGAATTTCTTCCCGCGGCAGGTTGTTGCGCCGCGTGACACGCTCGATCCGTGTCTCCTGATCGCTGTCCACCACCAACACGCGCCGCACCAGCGTCTGATAAGCGCCGGACTCGAACAGCAGCGGTACCACCAGGATGACATAGGGTGCAGTCGAATTGGCGACCAGGCGTTCGGATTCGCGCCGGATGAGCGGATGGAGAATGGATTCCAGTTCGTTCTTCGCGCGTGAATCCTCGAATGCAAGTTTGCGCATCCGTGCGCGGTCCAGGGCGCCGTGTGCCGTTACGTACAGCGGACCAAATCGCTGCGCAATCTCGCTCACTGCGGCTTGACCCGGCCCAGTCATTGCGCGCGCGATATCATCGGTATCCACCAAGCCGGCGCCGAGTTCCGCGAACAGTCCAGCAACCGTGGTCTTTCCCGAGCCGATCCCTCCGGTGAGACCGACGGCGTAAGGCATCATCAGAACAGCTGCAGATAAGTCCGGTTAATTGTCTCGCCCCAGAACAGCGCGATCATTCCCGCCGCGGCAATGTAGGGCCCGAACGGAATCGGCGTGTTTCGGCCATGGCGGGCGAAAATGATCAATCCGATACCGACGACCGCGCCCACCAGCGAGGAGAGCAGAATTACGACCGGCAACATTTTCCAGCCCAGCCACGCACCGATCGCAGCGAGCAACTTGAAGTCGCCGTAGCCCATCCCCTCCTTGCCGGTTGCAAGCTTGAACAACCAGTACACGGTCCACAGCGACAGGTAGCCGGCGACGGCCCCGATGACAGCGCCTTGCAGTGGCACGAAGCTACCATTCAGATTCACCAGCAGTCCGAGCCAAATCAGCGGCAGCGTGATGTCGTCCGGAAGCAATTGGGTATCGATGTCGATGATCGTCAGCGCGATGAGCGACCACGCCAGAATCAGGGCGCTTAGCGTCGTCAGCGTCAGTCCGTAGCGCCAGCCGATGTAGCCCGAGAGGATGCCGCTCAGCGCCTCGACGATTGGGTAGCGAATGCCGATCGGCGACTTGCACGCCGAACAACGTGCACGCAGGAACAAATAACTCAGTATCGGTATGTTTTCCCAGGCACGGATGCGGTGGCCGCAGCGTGGGCAGGTCGAGGGTGGCGTGGCCAGGTTGTAGTGCACGGTGCTGCCTGTGCCCCTGAGTTTTGCCGCTGCATCGGCAGAACCTTTCTGCTCCAGAAGGTCGGCCGCCTGCGCATCCCACTCGCGCTCGAGCATTTTCGGCAGCCGGTGAATGACGACATTCAGAAAACTCCCGACGACCAGTCCCAGCATGATGCAGGCCAGCGTCACGATTTCCGGTTCATTCACGATTTGCATGAGGTTCATGTTCTACTGGCGGCTGTGTACGCGCATCCATGCGTGCCGTGACCGAATTACCCGGCGTCGGGGCCTGCTGCCGTATATCCGGTTTCCAGCATCGAAGGCGCGTTGCGCATCGAGCTATACGATGATTCCGTGCTGATAAAAAAGCGCCCGAGCAGGTCGGGCGCGTGGTTGATCGAAGCGTGCGTTGCTTATACGGCCTGGCCCATTTTGAAGATCGGCAGGTACATGGCGATCACCATTCCGCCGATCAGCACGCCCAGAATCACCATGATCATCGGTTCCATCAGGCTGGACAATGCCTCCACCGCATCGTCCACTTCCTGCTCGAAAAAGTCGGCGACCTTGCTGAGCATCCCGTCCAGCGCGCCCGACTCCTCGCCGATTGAAACCATCTGCAGAACCATGTTCGGAAAGACGGTGGAGTTGGTCATGGCGTTGGTGAGGCTCACGCCGGTACTGACATCCTGCTGGATTTTCTTGGTGGCGACGTAATACACGTTGTTGCCTGCGGCGCCAGCTACCGAATCGAGAGCCTCGACCAGCGGCACACCGGCCGCAAACATGGTGGACAACGTGCGCGTCCAGCGCGCGATGGTGGCCTTGCGGATCAGCGGGCCGAAAACCGGCACCTTGAGGAACAAACGGTCCATCACGATCTGCATCTTCAAGGAACGCTTCCAGGTGTAGAAGAAGAACCATACGCCGAAGCCCAGGCCGCCGAATATGGCCCACCACCATTCCACGAAAACATCCGAAACCGCCATTACGAACAATGTGGGCGCTGGCAGGTCGGCGCCGAAGTTCGAAAACAGATCCTTGAACGCAGGAATCACGAAAATCATGATGATCGCGGTAATGATGAATGCCACCACGATGATCGACACGGGATAGAAAAGCGCGGCCTTGATCTTGCTTTTGATCGCGAGAATTTTTTCCTTGTAAGTCGCCAGACGGTCCAGAAGGCTGTCGAGAATACCGGCCTGCTCGCCAGCTCCAACGAGGTTGCAGAACAACGCATCGAAATGAAGCGGATACTTGCGGAATGCGGCGTTCAGGCTGTTGCCGGTCTCAACTTCATTCTTGATGTCCATCAGCAGCCTGGCCACTGCGGGATTGGAGTGCCCCTTGCCGACAATGTCGAAGGCCTGCAGCAATGGCACGCCCGACTTCATCATCGTCGCCAATTGGCGGGTGAAGAAGGTGATGTCCTTGTCGGTAACCCTGCCGCCCATCCCCATTCTCAGCCGCCGGATTTTGAGGACCGTGACGCCCTGGCGGCGCAGAACCGAATTGACCAAGGCTTCGCCGCCGGCCCGCATCTCGCCTTTTATCACCCGGCCGGTCTTGTCCTTGCCTTCCCAGAGGAAGGTGTATTCCTTGATTTTTTCGCGTACTGCCCTTACGGCCGTAGCCATAGCGTTACCTCGTCAAGTGTCATTCGTTGGTGCAGGCTTCGACTTCTTCGAGCGGAATCACGTCCTGTCGCACTTTCAGCAATCCCGTTTGCCGCAGTTCCCGGATACCCTCGCGCCGCGCCTGCTCGGCCGCGTCGATCACGCGGTTCCTGGACAGGGCCCACTTCATCCGGCCGTCCAGGGGAATGCGCTTTTCGGGGATTTCGATCTGCATGAGTTTCTTGCCGAGGATGAACTGCTCGCTGAATCCGACCCTGGCGATTCGCGCCTGAGACTGGATCGCCTCCGCGTCGCGCTCGGAAAGGAGGCCCGACCGCACCATCGCGCGGCCAAGGCCGGAAAGCGTGCCTTCGAGCGTTGCTCCAGCCATCCTTACAGCCAGCGGTGGAAAACACCCGAATGATGCACCCGCCGCTCCTTAAAGTAAAGCCCGAAGTCCTTGATTAATAGTCCTGATTATCTGTCTTTTTCGGGTGGCAGCAGGCGCACCGAGCGGATCACGCGGTCCTGCGTCTGGAGCACCTCCAAAGGGTATCCGGCCAGCTTGAGGCTGGTCCCGGGCTCGGGGATGTCCTGCAGGTGCTCCAGAATCAGGCCGTTCAGGGTCTTGGGGC
>JANOGP010000184.1:0-8601 GCA_031406075.1 Betaproteobacteria bacterium | reverse complement strand
GTGCTTAAACGAAAAGTGGGTAACTGGCTGGCGCAGCGCGACGAGGTACTTGCTTTCGTTCAGGCCCGTCCCGAAGACGGCGGCAGCGGCGCGGTCGCCGTGTTGTTGAAGGCAAAGGGAAGATAGACAGGCGGTGAGGCGTAAGGCGAGAGGCGATAAGGAGAACACCGATAAAAAAAGCTGAGCCGCCCCAAGGCTGCTCAATATTTCTCGCAATCAAGTGGTGCGGTTAGATGTATGAGCCAACAGGACTTAGATCGACTGCGCAGTTGCGCGCATCCGGTTATCTTCAAGACGGGATTCGCCACCACCCCTTTTGCCATTAAGGGGACGTGCTTCTTCGCAAGTTATCGTCGGATGGCCTTCGTGATTACGGCTGGTCACGTGGTACGTGATTTCCCGCCGCAGCGATTGCTGTTTTCCCCAACCGGGCAACCCAAGTATCCAGCGCGGATATCAAGCTGGTGGCACGTGCAGGACCTAGAAAACGACCCAGACAGCTCTGATCTCTTCTTAGTTCGTGTCAGCTTTTCGCACCTGCCCAGAAAGGTTAAGGCTCGGGGGAGAACGATTTTCTTCGAGGCAGTGGATGACACTGGATGGTTTGACGAGCGATTTCGCTCGAACTTCTTTCTTTTTGGCTTTCCGAGCCAAGTAAATGAAGCGGACTATACGACGAATGTTGCTAATACCGGGCAAGCAATACTTACTGGTGCCTACGAGGGGCCCGGTGATGCGCATGGCACTCATCTAGTTCGCATTCGAAATCCCCTAAATCTAGATTTCAACGGGTTGAGCGGTTCTCCCGTGTATAGCATCCAATCGACTGTGGGGTCGAATTTGAACAGTTTGCGCTTTTGAACGAAACCTCAGGGTCAGACTCGATTTACTCAGATGGAATCGAGGATTCAACCGCAAAGGGCGACAGTCGAAACCTCAGGGTAAACCTCAGTAAACCTCAGTAAACCTCAGGGTCAGACTCGATTTACTCGGATGGTATGGCGGATTCAACCGCAAAGTGCGACAGCTGGTATGGCCGTGCTCAGCTTTTTTGATCGGGGTGCCGCCTTATTACCCCTCACCCCTCACCCCGTTAGAAGTCCACATGACAAACTCGCGACACAGGACGCTTTTTGCGTGGACTTCTAACGGGGCTCACGCCTCACCGAAATCAGACCGCTGCCTCGTCGGTTTCCCCAGTGCGGATGCGAATGACCTGCTCGACCGTGGTGACGAAGATCTTGCCGTCGCCGATCTTGCCGGTTCGGGCTGATTTGACGATCGCTTCGATAGCCTGATCCGCGAGTTTGTCCGCCACCACCACCTCGACCTTCACCTTGGGCAGAAAGTCCACAACGTACTCCGCCCCACGATACAGCTCGGTGTGGCCTTTTTGCCGGCCGAAGCCCTTGACCTCGGTTACCGTCAGACCGGTGACCCCGATCGCCGAAAGCGCCTCGCGCACTTCGTCCAGCTTGAATGGCTTTACCACCGCTTCAATTTTTTTCATGACCACTCCCCTGTTGTTCCGGTCCCGGGCGCCACGCCGGCTTGTGGACGACAAGTATAGACTTCAATCGGGGAATCCGGAAAGTCTCCATGCCTCCATCATCACAGGCCGCCCCGGTATTTGTTGGTGATCGGAAACCGCCAGTCCTTGCCGAAGCCGCGGGGGGTGATGCGGATGCCTATCGGCGCCTGGCGGCGTTTGTATTCGCTGAGGTGCACCAGCTTGACCACTCGCTCGACGTCCGCTCGCTTGAAGCCCTCGGTAATGATGTCGGCAACGCTCATGTCGTTCTCGACATAGCGTTCGACGATCGCGTCGAGCACATCGTAAGACGGCAGACTGTCCTGATCCACCTGGCCGGGGCGCAGTTCCGCGCTGGGAGGCCGGCTGATCACGCGCTCCGGAATGACTGCCGAGAGCGTGTTGCGATAGCGCGACAAGCGGTAAACGTATTTCTTGGTAATGTCCTTGAGCACGGCGAAGCCGCCGGCCATGTCGCCGTAGAGCGTGGCATAGCCGGTGCTCATCTCGCTCTTATTGCCGGTGGTGAGCACGATCGACCCGAACTTGTTCGACAGCGCCATCAGCAGCGCGCCGCGGATCCGCGACTGAAGGTTCTCCTCGGTCGTGTCGAACGGGCGATCGGCGAACGCCGGTTTGAGCGCATTCATGTACGTGTCGAACACCGGCTTGATGGCGATCTCGCTGTAGCGCACGCCCAGCGCCTTGACCATCGCACGCGAGTCTTCGACGCTCATGTCGGCGGTGAATTGGGAAGGCATCATCACGGCGTGCACCTTGTCCGGGCCGAGCGCGTCCGCGGCGATGCACAGCGTGAGCGCCGAGTCGATGCCACCGGAAAGTCCCAGCAGCGCGCCCGGAAACCCGTTTTTACCGAGGTAATCGCGCACGCCCAGGCACAGCGCTTTGTAAATGCTTTCGTCGATCGATGGTTCCGGCGTTATCCCTCCCGGAATCGGGCCAGCGCCCTGGATGTCGACGAAGGCAAGATTTTCCTCGAACGCGGGCAACTGATGGGTGAGCTTGCCGTGAGCGTCCATGACGAATGAAGCGCCGTCGAAAACCAGCTCGTCCTGGCCACCGACCAGATTGCAGAACACCACCGACATCCCGGTTTCGGCGGTGCGTTCGCGCACCACTTCGTAGCGGGTCTTGAGCTTGTCGATGTGAAATGGCGAGGCGTTGAGGACCAGCAGCACTTGCGCCCCGGCCGCGCGCGCCAGCTTCGGCGCCTCCGGCTCCCAGATGTCCGCGCAGATGTTGATGCCGACGTTGACGCCGTCCACGTTCGGCGACACGCGGGCGATGCTCGCGCCTTCCGCACCCCACACGTCCTCGCAGATGTTCACCCCCAGGCGCACGCCCTTGATGTCGACGACGCAGGCCCTGGCGTCGGACTCGAAGTAACGTTCCTCGTCGAACACCGTGTAGTTGGGCAGATCCTGTTTGTGGTAGGTGGCAACGATGCGTCCATCCTGAAGGACCGAGGCGGCGTTATAACGTTTGCCGTCCGCGCGGTGGGGATGACCCACGATCACGCTGATGCCGGAGACCTTTGAGGCCAATTCGGCCAGCGTGCGCTCGGAAGCGGCGCAGAAATCCTCGCGAAGCAACAGATCCTCCGGCGGATACCCGCAAAGCGAGAGCTCGGGGGTGAGGAGAAGATCGGCGCCCCCGGCTTTGGCGCGGTCGGCGTAGTCGAGGATTTTTCGCGCGTTGCCGGAAAGATCTCCGACTGTACAGTTGATCTGGCCGATCGCGATACGCATGGCTGCTACTATATCATCCGGTCATTCGCAAAATGAAAACGCGCAACGGCGTTCACATCCTCGATTCGCTCGCGACGGTTGCCGCTTCCGACTGGGACGCGCTGGCCGAGGGCAATCCCCTGCTCTCCCACGCTTTCCTGCATGCGCTTCACGAGACCGGCTGTGCCGGCGCCGACACCGGCTGGGCGCCGTGCTACCTCACCCTGTGGAAAAGCGGCGCACTCGCCGGCGCGATGCCGCTGTACCTTAAGTCCCATTCCTACGGCGAATATGTTTTCGACTGGGCGTGGGCCGACGCCTACCAGCGGCACGGCCTGGACTACTATCCGAAACTCCTGTGCGCGGTGCCGTTCACGCCAATCACCGGCCCGCGATTGCTGGCGCACTCGGAAACCGACCGGGAGATTCTCGCCAGCGCCGCGCTGCAGTTTGCACGCGACAGTGGACTGTCATCTCTGCACTGCCTGTTTCCGCGTGCATCCGAGGCAGCGATCATGGAGTCTGTCGGGTTTATGCTGCGAGCCACCGTGCAGTTCCACTGGTGCAACCAGGAATTCGCCGACTTTGATGATTTCGTCTCGCGCATGAACCACGAAAAGCGCAAGAAGATCCGGCAGGAGCGGCGTCGCGTGCGCGATGCCGGAATCAGCTTCCGATGGATCGGCGGCGCCGAGGCCAGCCCGGAAGACTGGCGATTCTTCGTCGAGTGCTACAACCGCACCTACCGCAGCCACCACTCCACGCCTTACCTGGATCTCGAGTTTTTCCTGCGGCTTGCCGCAACCATGCCGGCGAATCTGCTTCTGATACTTGGATACCGCGACGGCCGCCCCATGGCGGCCGCATTCAACATCATCAGCCCGTCGGCGCTATATGGCCGTTACTGGGGCACGACGGAATTTCACTCCGGCCTGCACTTCGAGACCTGCTACTACCAGGCCATCGAGTTCTGCATCGCCAACAGAATCGCGGTGTTCGAAGGCGGCGCGCAAGGCGAGCACAAACTCGCGCGCGGACTACTGCCGGTGCGCACCACTTCGGCGCATTGGCTGGCACGCCCCGAGTTCGCCGACGCGGTGGCAAAATTCCTGCATAGGGAAACCCGTGGCATCGACCACTACGTAGACGAACTCGCCGAGCACAGCCCCTTCAAGCAACCCGACCCGGCCGACGCTTAGATCGCCCCGGTTTTGGATACACTAGCGCCACTTCAATCCGGAGCCACCATGTCCGATTTGCGTCCGAGCATCCGCCGCATTGCCCGAAAGGCGCTGGGTTTCGCGTTACTGTGTCTGGGCGCGGCCATGCCCTTGGCGCCTGCGCATTCCACCCCGACCGAACTCGAGGTCATCGAACACGCGCCGGGAAACGGCCCCGAAGTCCAGCGCGGCTGGTTCGCGACCATCCGCTATACCGGATGGATATACAACGAAAAAGCCGCGGATAAAAAGGGCGCGCAATTCATCAACTCCGACGACAGAGGCAGGCCGGTCACATTTGTTTACGGCTACAAGCGCGCGCTTGCCGGGATGGAGAAGGGCATGGCGGGCATGAAGGTCGGCGCGCGCCGCACGCTTATCATTCCGCCCAAGCTCGGTTTCGCCGGTTCCAGACAGAACCCGCCGGACGGCATTGCGCGAGACGCCGCGCTGGTAATCGAACTGGAGTTGCTGGACGTCGTGCCGCAGTCCAATGTCAGTCGGCCAAACGAGTAACCTGAACGAGGCACCAACAGGAGACCTGCGAAATGATCGGCGATCCAGTCATGCTCACCATCCGGCGCAACATCGAGCGGCCGTCGAAAGCGCTGTTGAAATCATTCGACGGCATGCCCACCGGTTTCGTCACCGATGCCTACAACGGCAAGGGCTGCCTGGATTTCGAAATCAAGCCGCTCATGCCGGCAATGACGTTCCACGGACCGGCGATCACCGCATTCTGCGGACCGATGGACAACCTGGCGGCGATGGCCATGCTCGATTTCGCAAAAAAGGGCGACGTCATCGTGATTGCCACCAGCGGCGACGATACCGCGGCAACCATTGGCGATTTGTGGGCCTTCTGGGCAAAGAAAATCGGCGTGGCCGCGATCGTGTGCGACGGCCTGGTACGTGATGTAACCGGCCTGCTCAAGGTCGGGATCCCGGTATTCGCTCGCGGCATCAAGCCCAACTCGGCGTTCAAGCACGGCCCCGGCGAAGTCAACATGGGCGTGACCTGCGGCGGCGTGGCGATCGGCCCCGGCGACCTTATCGTCGGTGACCGCGACGGCGTGGTGGCTGTGCCGCTGATGGAGGTGGAACAAGTCGCCGTGCAACTCGAACTGGTCAAGAAGAAGGAGGCGGACGCCGAAGCCCGGGTGAAAGGCGGCGATAAGCTCAAATTCTGGGACCCAGTGGCTCTCGGCGACCGCGTCCGTTACATCGATTAGAAACTTTGGTTTTCGACTATTACAATCGCCTTTCTGCGAAAAAGCAGAGTATCTACCGGCAGAGCGACGCGATCACCGCGATCCGGCTGCCGGATCCGCAGCCGTTGCGCCCGGCAGCTCAGTCGATGGTGTCGGCGCTGAAATCGGAAGATCGCACTGCTGTACAGTCGCTGTCCCAGCAGATTGCTGACGGCATCATCGCCCAACTCAAGGTACCGCCGCTGCGCATTCAGGTGCTGGCGGTGCGGCCAAGCGACGACTGGGGCGAGTTGCACGGCCTGTACCTTCCCGAGGAGGACGGCAAGCCGGCGAAAATCCAGCTGTGGATGCGCACCGCCATTCACAAACGCGTGGTGGCGTACAAGAGCTTCCTGCGCACTCTGTTGCATGAGCTCTGTCATCACCTGGACTACGAGCTTTATAATTTTCCCGAGACTTTCCACACCGAAGGCTTTTACAGCCGCGAATCGAGCCTGTTGCACCAGCTCGCGCCGCCGACTGAGGAACCTGGCAAGGTAGCTTGAGCTATGGCATACATCGGCGTCCTGGCGGCACTCGTAATGGGCGGCATCGCGCTGTTCGTCTGGTACAAGCTGTACCAGAGAATCGTCGAGAGCGACCGTCTCGATCCGCGGTCCTCGAGGAAATCGCGCGATGGCAGCAACAACTCGCTGGAAGAGTTCGTCGCCGCCTATCGCAGCGGTGCCGTAGTAATTGACGGCGCCGTCGCAACCGCAAAGACCGCGGCAGCTGCACCGGTTACCCCGGTTGCCGCCACGATCACTGCGCCGGTGAGGCGAGATCATTTTCTCAGCGGGGCGGTAAAGCTGGCCTTTTTTCTGTGCAAGTCCGGCTTGAAGGATCACCATGTGTTCGCCCACGTTCACCTGGCCACGCTCTCTGCAACCGGAATCAGCGACGGAGCACTCGCAAACGCACGCATCGACTTGCTGGTCTGCAATTCGGAAATGTCCGCGGTAGCGGCAGTCGACGTAATCAGTCCGGAAGGGCAAGCACCCGATACGGCAAAGGCAGAGTATCTGCGGTCGCTCGGCGTGCGCTACCTGCGTCTGTCGGCGAAGGCGCTGCCCAAGCCCGGAGAAATCCGGGCGCTGCTGTACCGGATGTAAAAAAAAGCCGCGACAATGGCGGCCTTTCCCCGAGTCATGCAGTCCTGATCAGCCCTTGATGCCTCCAGCCTGCGGGCAGAGGGCCTGCAACACCTCGCCGTGACACCATTGAATGCTAGGGAAGCTCCTTTTGACGCATTCGGAAGTGTACTTGCGCGTCTCCGCGGCCCACTTTCAATCCTTGTTATATGTTCAGGGTCGTTACGCGCTCGATGGTTTCCCGCTAATTCTCCTTACCCTGGCGTGCCGCGGCCTCTTTCTCGGCCTCTTTGGCCCTGGCCACAGCTTTTTCATCTACGGCCGCGCTTTCATCGGCCGGACAGAACTGGTCGAGTGCCTCGTTGTGACACCAGTGGGCATTGAAGCCATCGTTTTTCTTCACGCATTCGAAGATGAACTTGCCCATTTCCTCGGTCCAAGGGCAATTCTGGCGCTTGACGAAGAAGCGCTCGCGCGCGTTCGTGGCGCCGTCGGCTAAGGCGAGGCCGCTGCCGATCGTGGCCATGATCAGGACCAGCAATCTGATTACAACTGTTTGTTTCATAATGATTCCTTGATAATTGGAGCGCGGGCGCCAAAGCTTCCAAGTCACTGACAACCCCGGGCACAGCGAAGGGCGGGGACTGCGCCTGAACATTGTTTGCGCCGCGGCTCGAACATGCTGATTCTAGGGCAAATCCGCAGCCGGGGGTCAGCCTCCGACGATGACTTCGCGGGCAACGGCGCGCGCCTCAAGCTCCACTTCGAGCCCGATTACCGGCGGCCGGCCGTAGTGCCAGCGCACCCCACGCGGCAGTGCCCCACCAGCCTTGGCGGCTAGCGTGGCCATCGCGCCAGGAATCTCTTCCGCAGCGTACAACTCCACGTGCGTCGCATTGTCCCAATCGAACCCGAGTTCCGCGAGTCTGCCCGTCACCACCGAGATTACGTGGGCAAGCTTGCGCTGCATTCCCTGTGGAGATACGTCACCCAACGCGATGACGCTGGTACCGGGTCCGCGTTCGGTCATTCCCGACATTGTGAACGTGGCCGCTTCACGTTCCGCGGCCACGGTGTAGGAAAAGGCGTGGAGCGAAGGTGCCCGAGGCGCGTTAACTGCTGGCGAGACGTTGGTGCGCGAAATTGGATTCAGACCCTGGTAAACCAGGTCCCAGTCCTCCAACTGGGCAACGTAAGGCGCGTTGAACCCGGAAAATTCCTCGGCGCTCAACTGTCGCGGCAACCGCAATTGCATTCCGCACAGCGCCTGCATCGGCCGACCCAGCGACTTGAGGTGGGTTTCGACCAGCGCATAGCCCTGCTCCAGCGGCAACCAGCGGGCGAGCAAGGCATGGACCACTTCGTACCCGGGTTCCGCGACCGCGCCTGCCGCGAATACGGGGCCGGCGGGCATAAAGCGGTAACCGCTGCCCGGCCGCGAAATCATCGCCGGCGCCTGCGCACGCGCGCCGGATATCGCCATGAAAGGAATGGCCGCCAGCGAGGCAAGGAAGCTGCGCCGTGATTGCATCGATCGGAGCATCAAGTCCGTCCCGCCCGTTTGCGCTGTACACGTTTGCCCACGCGGCGTGCGGCGGGCTTTTTATGCTTGCGCGGCTGCGCTGATTTTCTCGCGGCTTTCTTCACTTTCTTCAGCATGCGCTCGGCGGTGAACAGATCCTGATCGAGGATGCCCGCCGCCTTGGCGATCGCAATCCGGGCCTCGGCTTTGCCCACATCCGGATTGAGGCGGATCAACTC
>JANOGP010000152.1:0-2011 GCA_031406075.1 Betaproteobacteria bacterium | reverse complement strand
CCGACCTGGCGCTTCGCGTAGTTGACCAGGATCTTGCGCTGGCCGCGCTCGACGAAGCAGACGAACGCCGTGATCGCCACCACCGAAATCGCGATCAGCAGGGCCGTGAGCGGATGCATGGCGCCGGTGCGCACCAGTTCAAGCGTGCCGGCAATCGCATTCGGCAACCCGGCCGCGATTCCCGCGAAAATGATGATCGAGATGCCGTTGCCCAGGCCGCGCTCGGTGATCTGCTCGCCGAGCCACATCAGGAACATGGTGCCGGTCACCAGCGTGGTCACGGTGGTGATGCGGAACATGAGGCCGCCCTCGAGCACTAGGCCGGGCTGCGATTCGAGCGCAATCGAGATGCCCGTCGCCTGGAACAGCGCCAGGAACACGGTGCCATAGCGCGTGTACTGCGTAATCTTGCGGCGCCCGGTTTCGCCTTCCTTGCGCAGCTGGTCGAGCTGCGGGCTGACCGCGGTCATCAGCTGCATGATGATCGAGGCCGAGATGTACGGCATGATGCCGAGCGCGAAGATGGTGAAGCGCGACAACGCGCCGCCCGAGAACATGTTGAACATGCCGAGGATCCCGCCCTGCTGGCCCGAGAACAGGTCAGCCAGCACCTTGGGGTCGATGCCGGGCACCGGGATATGGGCGCCGATGCGAAACACGACCAGCGCTCCCAGCAGGAACAGCAGCCGCCGCTTCAGGTCGCCATAGCGCGCGCCCTTGCCGACGTTCGGGAGATCCGCCGCCATCAGGCCTTCGGTTTCTCTTCAGCCTTGGATTTCTTGGGCAGCTTCTTCGGCGGCACGGCCTTCTCGGTGAATTCGACGCTGCCGCCGGCCGCCTCGATCATCGAGCGCGCGCCCTTGGTCGCCTTCACTTCTTTCAGCGTGATTTTGCGCGACAGCTTGCCGGCGAGAATCACCTTCGCGGCGAGTGCGGAGCGCGGCACGACATGCTCGTCCTTCAGCGCGGCGAGGTCGATCGTCGTGGCTTTCATGGTCTCGAGTTCGCCGATGCGCACTTCGACGACGTCGTCCCGCGTCAGCGAATTGAAGCCTCGCTTGGGCAGGCGCCGGTGCAGCGGCATCTGGCCGCCCTCGAAGCCGAGTTTGTGGAAGCCGCCGGAGCGCGCCCGTTGTCCCTTGTGACCGCGCCCCGCCGTCTTGCCCCAGCCGGAGCCGACGCCGCGGCCGACGCGGTGCCTTGACTGTTTCGCGCCCGCTGCGGGCTTAAGCATGTTCAGTTTCATTGCGTTGGCCTCGCTCAGCTCTCGATCCGGACCAGGTAGTTGACCTTGTTGACCATGCCTCTCACCGCGGGGGTGTCGATCAGCTCCACGACGTGATTGATTCTGCGCAAGCCAAGCCCGCGCACGGTGTCGCAGTGGCTTTGCCGGCAGCCGGTGGTGCTTTTCATCAGGCGGACCTTGATCTTTTTCATCCGGTGATTTCCTCGACAGTCTTGCCGCGCCGCGCCGCGATTTCAGCCGGCGTGCTCATCGCCTTCAGTCCGTGCAGCGTCGCGCGCACCACGTTGTAGGGATTGGTCGAGCCGAAGCACTTGGCCAGTACGTTGCGCACGCCCATCACGTCGAACACCGCGCGCATCGGGCCGCCGGCAATGATGCCGGTGCCTTCGGAGGCCGGCTGCATCAGCACCTTGGCCGCGCCGTGACGGCCGATCACCGTGTGATGGAGCGTGCCGTTCTTGAGCTTCACCTTGAAGAGATTGCGGCGCGCCTCCTCCATCGCCTTCTGCACGGCGACCGGCACTTCGCGCGCCTTGCCCTTGCCCATGCCGATGCCGCCGTCTCCGTCGCCCACCACGGTGAGCGCGGCGAAGCCTAGCACCCGGCCCCCCTTCACCACCTTGGTGACGCGGTTGACCGCGATCATTTTCTCGCGCAGCCCGTCGCCGCGTTCCTCCGACTGCATCCTGGGTTGGATCTTCGCCATGTTTCCTCGTCAGAACTTGAGTCCGGCGGCGCGCGCCGCCTCGGCGAGCGCCTTTACGC
>JANOGP010000143.1:0-9186 GCA_031406075.1 Betaproteobacteria bacterium | reverse complement strand
CAAACCCGTCGCCACCATGGTCACTCGTAAGCGATCTTCCATTGTTTCATCGATTACGGTACCGACAATCACGGTTGCATCTTCGGCCGTGAACCCCTTGATGGTATTCATGACCTCGTGCACTTCCTTCATCTTCAGGCTGGAACTCGCGGTGATATTGACGAGGACGCCACGTGCGCCTGCGAGGTTGACATCTTCCAGCAGCGGGCTGGCGACGGCCTGCTCGGCCGCGGAATGCGCCCGATCGAGCCCCGCCGCTACTGCCGAACCCATCATCGCCATGCCCATCTCCGACATCACGGTACGCACATCGGCAAAGTCCACATTCACCAGGCCCGGACACTTGATGACTTCCGCAATGCCGGCAACCGCGCCGTGCAAAACGGTGTTCGCCGCCTTGAATGCGTCGAGCATGCTGACGTCCTCGCCAAGAACCTGCATGAGCTTGTCGTTCGGAATCACGATCAGCGAATCGACGTGGCGGCAAAGTTCTTCCAGCCCCTGCAAAGCGATTTTTTGGCGCTTGCCTTCGAAGGCAAATGGTTTGGTCACCACTGCGACTGTCAGAATGCCAAGTTCTCGCGCGGCCTCTGCAACAATCGGGGCGGCTCCGGTACCGGTACCGCCTCCCATCCCCGCCGTAAGGAACAGCATGTCCGCACCCTCGATCAGCTCGATGATGCGCTCGCGATCTTCCATCGCTGCCTCGCGACCGATGTCGGGATTGGCGCCGGCACCGAGGCCCTTGGTCACATTCGGCCCGAGTTGCAACAGAGTCTTCGCCTTGTTGCGCTTGAGCGCCTGCGCGTCGGTGTTGGCGCAGATGAACTCCACGCCTTCCACGCCTTCATTGATCATGTGATCGACCGCGTTTCCTCCGCAGCCGCCCACGCCCACCACCTTGATCACCGCTTCCTGGGGTTGCGTATCAACGATTTCAAACATTTCTCATCTCCTCTGTGAATGATCACGAAAAACCGAAACCAAACTCTCCCTCTGAATTCCGCTCTCTAAAAATTCGTCTCGAACCATTTCCTCATGCGCCCGAAAATCTGCTTGAAGGAACCGCTCTGCATCTTTTCAATCTGATGACGCTGGTGCTGACTGAGCCCTGCCATAAGCAAACCCACACCGGTCGAATAACGCGGGTTGCGAATCACTTCCGACAGACCGCCGGAATAGGCCGGCAGCCCCAGCCTCACCGGCATGTGGAACACCTCTTCTCCAAGTTCAACCATGCCCTGCATCGAACTGCTGCCGCCCGTGATCACGATTCCCGATGAGAGCAGTTCCTCGAATCCGCTCCGGCGCAGCTCCGCCTGCACCAGCGAGTAGAGTTCCTCGACTCGCGGCTCGATCACTTCGGCCAGTGTCTGCCGCGACATCTTCCTGGGTTCCCGGTCGCCAACGCCGGGCACCTCCACCATTGCTTGCGCGTCCGCGAGTTCTCTCAGCGCGCAGCCGAACCGCCGTTTGATTTCCTCAGCCTCCGTGGTGGGGGTGCGCAACGCCATCGCAATGTCGTTAGTTATCTGGTCACCCGCGATCGGGATCACCGCGGTGTGGCGGATAGCGCCCTGGGTGAACACCGCGATATCGGAAGTGCCTCCGCCGATGTCCACCAGACAAACGCCCAGGTCGCGTTCGTCCTCGGACAACACCGCCGTCGCAGACGCGAGCGGCTGCAGAATCAGGTCGTTTACTTCGAGCCCGCAGCGGCGCACGCATTTCATGATGTTCTGCGCCGCCGATACCGCCCCGGTTACGATGTGCACCTTCACCTCCAGGCGCACGCCGCTCATGCCCAGCGGCTCGCGCACGTCCTCCTGGCCGTCGATCACGAACTCCTGGTTGAGCACGTGCAGGATTTGCTGATCGGTCGGGATCGGAATCGCCTTTGCGGTCTCCACTACGCGGTCCACGTCCGCCTGCGCGACCTCGCGGTCCTTGATCGCCACCATGCCGTGGGAGTTGAAACTCCTGATGTGGCTGCCGGCAATGCCGGTCCAGACCTCGCGTATCTTGCAATCGGCCATCAGCTCCGCCTCCTCCAGCGCGCGCTGAATCGCGTTGACAGTGGACTCGATGTTCACCACGACGCCCTTCTTCAGGCCGCGCGAGGGCGAGCTTCCCATGCCGATCACCTCGAAGCCGCCTTCCGGCTTCATCTCCGCGACGATGGCGGCGATCTTCGAGGTGCCGATGTCCAGGCCCACGATCAGATTCTTGCTTTCCTTCCTTCCACTCATTGCCATGGCTCTCGCATCACCGCTTTCATCAGGCTTTCCCGGCGTCCCACTTCTGCCCCGGAGTGCGCACGGCAAATCCGTTGCTGTAGCGCAGATCCACGTGCGAAGGCGGCTGCGGCAGCAGTGCCACGGTGCGCTGGTATGCCGATACGAAGCCCGCGAGGCGCGCCTCCAGGTTCTCTCGTCCGAGCTGAAGCACCATTCCGTCGTCAAGGCGCAGCTGCCAAGCGCGCCGGGCCGAAAGCGTGACCAGCACCACTTTTCTGCCGATCGGCGCAAGCAAACGATCGAACTCGGCGTAGCGGGCCACCACTTCCGCGGCCGTGCCCTCAGGTCCGAGAAATACCGGCAGCGTGCTGCTGATTGCGGCTTCGAACACTTCGCTGTGCGCATTCACCAGTGCGGTCGAACCCCAGCGCGCCAGCGGCCGGTGTTCTTCCACCGCGAACTCCAGGCGATCCGGCCATTGCCTGCGCACGTTGACCTTGCGTACCCAAGGCAGCTTCTCGAACGCTTCGCGCGCATGTGCCAGATCGACAGTGAAGAAGTTGCCCCGTAATTCGCGTGTGATCACCGTCGCGACCTGTTCGTTGGTCACGTGACCCACGTCGCCTGTGACGCGAATTTCCCGCAATGGGAACACCGGTAGATGCACCACGTAGTGGATGCCCCCGTAAACGATCAGCAATGCGGCTGCGCCGTAGAGCAACCCTGCTGCCCGTTTAAGCGCGGTCGCGTTATCCCACATGCGCGTCCTCCAGAATCCGCACCACCAGATCGTCGAACGGGATGCCCGCCGCCTTTGCCGCCATCGGCACAAGGCTGTGACCGGTCATTCCCGGAACCGTGTTCGTCTCCAGCAGGAATGGCTCGCCTTTCGCGTTGAGCATCACGTCCACCCTCCCCCAGCCCCGGCAGTCGAGGATGCGGGATGCCTTGAGAGCGAGCTCCTGAATGCGGCTCTCCTGCGCAGGCGGCAATCCGGACGGGCAGAAGTAGCGGGTCTCGTCGGAGAAATATTTCGCCTGGTAGTCGTAGCTGCCGCCCGGCGCTTCGATGCGGATCAGCGGCAACGCCTGCTCCCCCAGGATCGAAGCCGTAACCTCCGCGCCCCCGACGAATTCCTCTGCCAACACCATGTCGTCGTACTCCGCCGCCTTTCGGTACGCCGCTTCCATGTCCTCGGCGCGTAGGACCTTGGTAAGGCCGATGGTCGAGCCTTCGCGCGAAGGCTTCACTATCAGCGGCAATCCGAGATCGTCCGGCACCGCCTTGAAATCGGAACCGACCTCAAGCATCGCGAACCGCGGCGTGGGAATGCCGGCGGCGATCCAGACCAGCTTGGTGCGCCACTTGTCCATTGCCAGGCTGCTTGCCATGACACCGCTGCCGGTGTACGGGATGTCCATCAGCTCAAGCGCGCCCTGGACCGTGCCATCTTCGCCATAGCGTCCATGCAGCGCGATGAACACGCGGTCGAATCCCTGACTGCGAAGCTCATGCAAATCGCGGTCGCGGGTGTCGAATGCATGCGCGTCCACGTCCCTGCGCTTGAGGGCGGCAAGCACGGCGTTCCCGCTCATGAAAGAAATCTCCCGCTCGGCGGAGCGTCCGCCCATCAACACGGCCACCTTTCCAAAATCCTTTGCCTTCACGCCTCTCGCCTCTCGCCTTTCGCCTCACCGACTATCTGCACTTCGCGCTCGAGCTCGACGCCGGTTCTGCGTTTCACGGTTTCCCACACCAGGGTGATCAGCTCTTCAATGTCCTTCGCAGTGGCATCGCCCTTGTTGACGATAAAGTTGGCGTGCCTGGACGACACTTCGGCCGCGCCGATGCGCTTTCCCTTGAGTCCGCAGGATTCGATCAGCCGCGCGGCGTGGTCGTCGGGAGGATTGCGGAACACCGAGCCGGCGTTGGGTTCATTGAGCGGCTGAGTGGCGATGCGGCGCGACAGAAGATCCTTGATCGTCTGTCGGGCGCGGCCGCCGTCGCCGTGACGGAACCGGAACCAGGCGGCGACAAAGAACTCGTCCTGCGCCTGCACCGGAATGACGCGGCGGTAACCGATGGTGTATTCGCCTGGCGAACGGATCTGCAAACGTCCGCTGCGATCGACCGTGCGCACCCGCGTCACCGCATCCCACGTTTCCGCCCCGTAACATCCGGCGTTCATTGCCAGCGCGCCGCCGACGGTGCCGGGTATGCCGGTGAGAAATTCTGCACCTTCGAGGTTGTGGACGGCCGCGAAGCGGGCCACTTTCGGACTAGCCACGCCGGCCTCGGCGTAGATCTCTGCCGCGCCGGCTCCCTCGTCGAGGAAGAATCGCCGCAGCGTTGCATGCGTGAATACCACGGTGCCGCGGATGCCGCCGTCACGCACCAACAGGTTGCTGCCCAGACCGGCGAAGAAGACCGGCTCGATGCTCGGTAATCCACGGAGGAACACGCACAAGTCGTCGAGATCGGCGGGCACGTAGGCGCGATCCGCGATCCCGCCGGCGCGCCAACTGGTGTGCTTGCGCATCGGCTCATCGCGCCGCAGCTCGCCGCGAAGCCCGGGATTGATTAATTGCTCCTGTTCAGACATATCCATATCTGTCAACAAACACGGCGGTCTGCATTTCGTTCAGCCTTCATTTCTCATCCTTGCCACTTTTCCCGGCACGCCGCCTATCGAGCCGGCGCCCATCGTGATCACCACGTCCCCGGGTTGAACGGACGCCAGGATTGCTGCCCCCAGTTCATTCACGTGTTCGACGAAAACCGGCTCGACCTTTCCGGCGACGCGCACCGCGCGCGCCAGCGCCCGGCCATCCGCGGCAACGATCGGCGCCTCGCCGGCCGGATAGACTTCTGTAAGCAACAGCGCGTCAACCGAGGACAGCACCTTTGCGAAGTCCTCGAAGCAGTCACGCGTCCTTGTATAGCGATGCGGTTGAAATGCCAGCACCAGTCGCCTGCCGGGAAAGGCGCCGCGGGCTGCGGCGATGGTTGCCGCCATCTCCACCGGGTGATGCCCGTAATCGTCGATCAGCGTGAAACTGCCGCCTTTGGGCAGCGTCACGTCGCCGTAACGCTGGAAGCGTCGTTCGACGCCGCGAAACTCCGCAAGCGACTTGACGATTGCGGCGTCGGGCGCACCGATTTCCATACCCACCGCGATCGCGGCCAGCGCGTTCTGCACGTTGTGCAGGCCCGGCAGGTTGAGCGTGATTCTCAGTTCGGGCGCCGCTTGCGCGTGGCCGTTGAAGCCGATCTTGCGCACCACGCGAAAGCGCATCTGCCCCGCCGCGGCCTCCACGTCTACCGCGCGAATCTGCGCGCCGTCGGTCAGGCCGTAGGTGGTGATCGGCCGGGTGATGAGCGGCATCAGGCTGCGGACGTTGGCGTCGTCGATGCACAGCACCGCCATCCCGTAAAAGGGCAGGTGTTCGATGAATTCGAGGAAGGCCTGGCGCAGCTTTCCGAAATCATGTCCGTAGGTCTCCATGTGGTCCGCGTCGATATTGGTGACGACTGCCAAAACCGGCTGCAGATAGAGAAATGAAGCGTCGGATTCGTCAGCCTCCACGACAATGAACTCGCCGCTGCCGAGCTTCGCGTGGGAGCCGGCCGCCTCGAGCCGGCCGCCGATTACGAAAGTTGGATCCATGTCGGCCGCCGCAAGCACGCTTGCGACCAGGCTGGTAGTCGTGGTCTTGCCGTGTGTTCCGGCAACGGCGATGCCCTGCTTGAGCCGCATCAGTTCCGCCAGCATCATCGCGCGCGGCACTACCGGGATGCGCCTGGCGCGCGCGGCCGCCACCTCCGGGTTGTCTGGCTTGACGGCAGTGGACGTGACAACCGCGTTTGCGCCGCTGACATTGGCATCGGCGTGGCCGATGTGCACTTTTGCGCCCAGCGCCTTGAGCCGCTGGATTGCGGCGCCGTCGGTGATGTCGGAACCGCTCACCTCGAAACCCAGGTTGAGCATCACTTCGGCAATGCCACTCATCCCAGCGCCGCCGATGCCGACAAAGTGCACGTGTTTGACCTTGTGTTTCATGCCGCGGCAGCCATGCAATGCTCGGCAACCACACGCGTGGCGTCCGGTTTCCCCAGCGAACGCGCCAGCCTTGCCATCTCCAGGAGTCTTTCGCGAGTGAAACCCAGCAGCACATCGGCGAGCTTGCGCGGCGTCAGTTCGTTCTGCGGCATCAGCATCGCCGCCGATTTGTCGGCCAGAAAACGTGCGTTGTGGGTCTGGTGGTCGTCCACCGCGTGCGGGAGCGGCACCAGCAAGCTGGCCACGCCTGCGGCAGCAAGTTCCGCCACCGTCAACGCGCCTGCACGGCAGATGACCAGATCGGCACCCGCGTAGGCGCCCGCCATATCGTGAATGAAAGCGAGAGAAGTCGCGTTCACGCCGGCATCGCGATAGTTCTTCTCGAGCACGGCGATGTGCTTCTCGCCGGCCTGATGCGTGACGTCGGGCCGCCGGTTCTCGGGTATCAGCGCCAGCGCCTGGGGTACCGTATCATTCAGGATCTGCGCACCGAGACTGCCGCCCACCACCAGAACCTTGAGATTGCCGCCGCGGTCGCGGAACCGCTGCTCGGGCGCCGGCAGTTCGGCGATTTCGCGGCGCACGGGATTGCCGGTCCACTCGGATTTCTTAAGCGCGCCCGGAAATGCAACCAGGATGCGGTCCGCAACCTGCGCCAGCACCTTGTTGGCAAGGCCGGCAATCGAGTTCTGCTCGTGCAGTACCAGCGGCCGGTCAAAAAACGCCGCCATCATCCCGCCGGGAAACGCGATGTAGCCGCCCATGCCCAGCACCACGTCGGGGCGCACCCGGAAAATGGCGCGTGCGCTTTGCCAGAATGCGATCAGGAGATTCAACGGCAGCAGCGCCACGCGCACCATGCCTTTGCCGCGCAGGCCGGAAAACCGGATCCACTCCACCCCATATCCATGCTGCGGCACCAGCGTGGCCTCCATCCCGCTGCGCGCGCCCAGCCAGACCACCTTCCAGCCGTTGTCCCGCAGGTAATCGGCTACGGCAAGAGCCGGATAAATATGGCCGCCAGTCCCGCCGGCCATTACGAGAATGGTGCGCGAGGTGCCTGATTCGTGCATCCCGCTCACAGCGAAAGGCCCTTCATCATCTGGCGATTCTCGTAATCGACTCTTAGCAGAATCGCCAGCGCGCAGCAGTTGGCGACGATGCCGCTGCCGCCGAACGACAGCAGCGGCAATGTGAGTCCCTTGGTCGGCAACACGCCCATGTTCACGCCCATGTTGATCGCCGCCTGTGCGCCGATCCACAGTCCGACACCCTGCGCAACCATTGCCGAGAAGCAGCGCTCCAGGCGCGCCGCCTGATTGCCGATCGCAAAGGCACGCCAGGTCAGCCAGGCGAACAGCACGATCACCGCGATAACCCCGGCAAATCCCAGCTCTTCGGCGATTACCGCCAGCAAAAAGTCGGTATGCGCCTCCGGCAAATAGAACAATTTCTCGACGCTGGCGCCCAGGCCGACGCCGAACCACTCTCCGCGCCCGAAGGCGATGAGCGCGTGTGACAACTGGTAGCCCTTGCCGAACGGGTCGGACCAGGGATCCATGAAGCCCATGACGCGCTGCAGGCGATAAGGCGAAGTCCAGATCAGCAGCACGAAACCAATGACCAGAAGCGTGATCAGGGCGGCAAACAGCTTCCAGTTCATGCCACCCAGGAACAAGACACCCATCGCGATCACCGTGATGACCACGAATGCGCCGAAGTCCGGCTCGCGCAGCAGCAGCCCACCGACCAGCAGCATCACCGTCAGCATCGGCAGGAAGCCCTTGCGAAAACTGTGCGTCAGCGCCGCCTTGCGCACCGTGTAATCGGCGGCGTACAACACCACCAGCAGCTTCATCAGTTCCGAGGGCTGCAAGTTGAAAATTCCCAGCGAGAGCCAGCGCTGGCTGCCGTTGACCTCCCTGCCGATGCCGGGAATCAACACCACCAACAGCAGCAGCACACCGAGAACGAACAGGTAGGGTGCGGCCTGCTGCCACATGCGCATCGGGAACTGGAAGCAGATGAAACCGGCCATCACGCCGACGAAAACGAACACGCTGTGGCGAATGAGGAAGTTCGCCGGCTGGTTGCCGGTGTAGTGGCCCGCCTCGGCAATGGCGATGGACGAGGAGTAAACCATCACCATACCGATTCCGAGCAGCAGTGCCGCCAGGCTGACGACCGAGTAGTCCAGTTCGGCGATCGGCGCCGGCCGGTTCGCCACGTGGCTGAGCACGCCGTTCATTGCGCTCCTTCCAAGGCCCTGACCTCATCGACAAACACCTGCGCGCGGTGCACGTAGTCGCGAAACATGTCGAAGCTGGCGCACGCCGGCGACAGCAGGACTGCATCCCCGGAGTGCGCCAGTGCAAGGCTCGCGCGCACCGCCTCGTGCATGTCGCTGGCGCGCACCAGCACCACTCCCGTGGACTCGAGGACAACAAAAATCCGGTCGCGGTCGCGCCCGATCAGAACCACAGCACGGGCGTGTCGTGCAACCGCATCCCGAAGAGGCGAGAAATCCTGGCCTTTGGCATCGCCGCCGGCGATGAGCACCACTTTCCGGCCCATGCCCTCGAGTGCGGCGACCGTCGCGCCCACGTTCGTGCCCTTGGAATCGTCGAAGAAAGCCACACCGTTGATTTCGGCAACCCGTTGAACGCGGTGCGGCAGCCCGCTGAAGCCGAAGAGCGCGTCGAGCAGTGGTTCGTAGGGAAGTCCGATCGCGCGGCACAGCGCCAGCGCCGCCAGCGCGTTCGCGGCGTTGTGCTGGCCCGTCACCTTCAGTTCGGAGACCTTCATCAGGTTGGCCCGCCCTTCTGCGAGCCAGATTTCGCCGCCGGTCTCGCGCAAGCCCCACGCCCCGTCTTCGCGCGGTTCGTCGAG
>JANOGP010000065.1:0-3355 GCA_031406075.1 Betaproteobacteria bacterium | reverse complement strand
CGGCCAGCAGCCCCCGGAACTGCGCGCGAAGAAGATAGGCCACGTGATCGTCAACACCGCGCAGGACCGGCCCTGGACCCAGTATTTTTGCTGTGTGGTCGCCGCAAACCGGGAGTTCGCCCAGCGCAACCCGGTCGCGACCAAGCGGGTGCTACGCGCGATCCTCAGGGCGGCCGACATCTGTGCCGCCGAGCCCCAGCGGGCGGCCCGCTTTCTCTCGGACAAGCTCTATGAGCCGCGCTTCCAGATCGGGCTGGAGGTGATGAAAAGCGCCGTGTACAACCGCTGGCGAGAGGCCGATCCCGAAGACACCATTCGCTTCCACGCGTTGCGGCTCCATGAGGTGGGAATAATCAAGTCGGACCCGAAGAAACTGATCGCCCAGGGCACGGACTGGCGTTTCCTGAATGAGTTGAAGAAGGAACTGAAAGCATAAGGAGATCGATATGACCAACGAAAAACTTGAGGTTAGTCGCGGTTCTGATTTGGTATCCGGACGCGATGGCAATTGGGACCGGCGGGAATTTGTGAAGTGTGTTGTGGCACTGGCCGGGTCCGCTGGGTTGCTTGGCTACGACATGAAGCCGGCCGCTGCAGAGCCGCCGCCCGAGGTCAGAAAAATTCGAATTGCTGAAGCGCTCGTGGCATGTCAAGCCCCGCTTCATCTCGCTGAAGAGTTGCTCCGCGCGGAAGGATTCGTCGAGGTTGAATATATTCCTGGGGTAACAGATACCGGCCCGAACATGGTGGCAAAAGGCTTGGCTGAATTTACCCAATGGGACGTTGGCGCAGTCTATCCACTGCTGGACGACGGCAAGAATCTTTTGATCCTGGCAGGGGTACACGCGGGGTGCCAAGAATTCTTCGCGAACGAACGTGTTCGTACACTTCGAGACCTCAAGGGAAAAAGAATAGCGATTTCGGCACGGGGTAACGGTGATCACGTGTTTGTCTCCAGCATTCTTGCCTATGTTGGCATCAATCCCCGGAAGGACGTTACGTGGGTGGCCGGGTCAGAACTCGCCGACCCAATGAAGCTATTTATCGAAGGCAATGCTGATGCTTTGATGGCGTTCGAGCCGCAGCCACATGAGCTACGCGAAAAGAAAGTCGGGCATGTCATTCTCAACACCACGCAGGACCGACCCTGGTCCCAGTATTTCTGTTGCATGCTGTCAGGCAATCGGGAATTCGTACAAAAGAATCCCGTGGCCACCAAGCGCGTGCTCCGTGCAATTCTCAAGGCTGCAGATATTTGCTCCCTGGAGCCGGAACGGGCAGCGCGTTTTATGGCGGATAAAGGCTACGAGAAGCGCTATGAGATCGGCTTGGAAATACTGAAGGGTCTGCCTTACAAGCGCTGGCGCGAAGCCGACCCGGAGGACACATTGCGTTTCCACGCGCTGCGGTTGCACGAAGTCGGGTTGATCAAGACCAGCCCGCAGAAACTCATCGCGCAGGGCACGGACTGGCGGTTTCTCAACGAAATAAAGCGGGAACTGAAAGCTTGAGCGCGGCCAGTTTGAATGCCACGCGGTTGGTCGCAACCGCCGCGCTCACACTGGTTGTGGCCGGGTGGGTCGCGCCTTCATGGGGCAACCAGGACGATCGCCCGCGGTTGTCGAAGATCGGCCCCGCTCCCGGCTTCACCCTGACCAATCAGGAAGGCAAACCCCTTTCTCTCAAGCAACTGCGTGGCAAGGTGGTTGTAACAACCTTCATCTTTACAGGGTGCGGAAGCACTTGCCCGCTGCTTACCGCCAAGTTGATTTCCATCCAGCGGCGTCTGGGCGCGGATTCGGGATCCCGAGTTTATTTCGCTGCAATTTCAGTGGATCCTCTTGCGGATACCCCGGAGGTGCTCAAGCGCTACGCGCAGGCGTATGGAGCCGACCTCGGCAGTTGGGCGTTCCTTACGGGTGATCCGGCGCAAATCAGCGACGTGGCTCATCGTTACGGTGTGTACTACAAGAGGCAGGGTGGCGACGAAATCGACCACACCTTCCTCACTTCGATCATCGATCAGGAAGGCACCCTTCGCGTTCAGTACCTGGGGGTGCGGTTCGATCCGGAGGAAATGCTCCAGGACATCCGCTCCCTTCTGCAGGAGGGAAATCGGCGATGATCGGGTGGCTTTCCCGGCTGGTCGCCCGTCTGCCGTTGTTCGACCAGCTTCCACGGATGGTTGCGCGCGTGCCGCTGAGGATTCACGCAAAGCTCCTGGCCGCTTTCCTGGCGATCGCGGTCCTGCTGATTGCAGTCGGGGCCGTGGGCCTTCAGTCGCTGAGGGGCGTGAACCAGCGCGCCGAAGATCTGGTGGCCCTGCATCGCAAGATCGCGGCGTATCGCCAACTACAGCACGACACGACGGGCCAGCTCTATAGCGTCGCGTCCTCACTATCGGCACCGGATGAGCGCACCCTCGAGGCGACGCTGCGCCAGCTCAACCAGTTCGGCTATGACCTGGATCGCCTGCAGTTCGTGGCCAAGGACGAGGCCGAACTTCTTGCGCGCGTACGAGAAGATTACGAGCAGTTCATCCGGGTCGTGACGCACGTCATCGAACTGATCCGATCAGGAAAAGTGGCCGAGGGGCAGCGTATTCAGCGCAAGGAAACTGGACCGCTCGCCGACCGGCTGGAGAGACTGACCAACGAGCTCGTGAACAAGGCAGAGTCGGAGATGGTCGCCAGCGTCGAGATGAGCCACGATGCGTACCTGACGTCCCAGAACATCGTCTTCGGCTTCCAGGTGGGCAGCATCCTCCTTGCGCTCGGCCTCGGATATGCGATATCCCGGTCGCTGATCGACCCGGTCAAGCGCATGGAAGGGTTGCTAAGACAGATTGGCGCGGGCGATTTTACCCAGCGAATCGAAGTCCCAAACAAGGACGAGCTGGGGACCCTTGCCGCCCACCTTAACCGGATGAGCGAAGAGCTCGGACGGCTTTATGGCGAGCTGGAAGCGGCGAACCGGCACAAGTCCGAGTTCCTCGCCAGCATGTCGCATGAGCTGAGGACGCCGCTGAACGCGATCATTGGTTTCTCCGAAGTCCTGAAGGAGCGGATGTTCGGGGAATTGAATGATAAGCAGGCCGAATACGTGGAGGACATCCACGCATCGGGACGACATTTACATTCGCTCATCAACGACGTGCTGGATCTTTCAAAAGTGGAAGCGGGGCGGATGGAATTGGAGCTCACTCACTTTGACCTGCCGTCAACGATCGAAAACGCGCTCACCCTGATCAGGGAGCGAGCGGGTAAACACGGAATTGCGCTGAAACTCGATGTGGACCCACGTATCGGCGAGTGGGCAGGAGACGAACGCAAGATCAGGCAGATCCTGCTGAACC
>JANOGP010000113.1:0-20427 GCA_031406075.1 Betaproteobacteria bacterium | reverse complement strand
CTTTGCCTCGGTAATTCCCGGATACTCCGGGGCAAGGCGCCGGTCGGCGGTCAGAACTCGGCCACGGACGCCAGGTCTGCGCTGCGCCTTGGCGCCTCTTCGATGTCCGCAAGCTCGCGATCCAATGCGGCCATCTGCTGGTCGAATTCCGCCTTGGTCAACTCGCTTTTGCGAATGGGCAGGCTCCGGGTCGTCACACCCAGAGTCGCCATGAGTCGCGGACGCAGGCTGCGAAGGTCTTCTATTTCTGCCAGAGGGATCACTTCGGACGCCGGTGCGGCGCCTGCGGACATCAGCCAGACGCAGAATTTCCTGCTGTGTTCACTGTAGGCATGGAAAAGAACCGCCGCCTTCCTCGGCGCCATCCGGGACAGGCTGGTCCGCACACCTTGAAGACCAATCGGCTTGAAACTCGATGGCAGAGGGCCTTGCCAGTACCAGCCAGTGACCAATTTTCTCTGCAACCGCGTCATGTGCTCCTCGTGCGCCCCGATGTTTCGCTCCAGTTCGCTTTGGGATCCCGTATTGCATACCGCGAAGAACTGCGCATGCGCGGGCTGGATTGACCCCGGCACGAGGGACGCACACAGCAGCATCCACGGCCACGCCTTCATCGGCTTGCGGAAAAAACAAGTATCGGAATCGATGAACGGACCCAAGTGATGTTCTCCGCGGTCAGCCTCGGCAGAAGATGCTCTCTGCTTCAGGTATTTTTCTCCGCCCCCCGGTCCTTTTCGGTGGGGCTCTTGCCGAGCAGATAACCGGCGAGCGTTCCGAGCAGCCCCATGACCGGCGCCATCTGCTTGTCGGTGTACCCGGCCACAACCAGGAACAACGCGCCGACAATGATGAGCACCGTGCCAAATACCCTCAGCACCGCTTCGGCCGACGGCCGCGATCCCCTCATCAGTGAGGCGCAGATCGCGATTACCACAATCCCGAAGACCAGCACGACCGTGCTCATCGTCATGGCGTTCTGAGTTGTCCACCACTCCGGGGCAGCCTTGATTTCGCCGGGCACGACCGCGACTGATTTGGTCTGGACGTCTATCAGTTGCTTGTTCACATCGGCCATCTGCTTTTCGAACTCTGCCTTGGTCATCGCGAGCCCTCCAATGTTCGAATCCGAAGTTCGAGCAATTCCACCTTTTTGTTGAGCAGCTCGACCTGTCGCTGCAGCCGGACGTTCTCAGCAAGGAGCGCCTCCACCGAAACCCCAGCTTCAGACAGACCGGGCGCCTGCCTGTCCGGATCCGATGCAGCGCCCGTCGCATGTCCCGGCGCCTGCTGCCCCTGGACCGCCGCGGCGACCCCCAACAGCACTACAAACGTGCATAGCCTCAAGACACTCATACCAACCTCCTCGCAAAAAGCCCCGCCGACTCGTACGGTGCGCAAATGCAAACTGGGTTCAGGCTGAAGCGGCCCTGGTTTCGTGGACACCGCATTCGGGGCCACCGACGGAACTTGCAGTCGATGCCCGATTCTCATTTGCTCACCCCTCTGTCCAGATTGAATGTCTCCGCCACCTCGACGCTTGCGGGCAGTTTGTGGGCGATCAGTAGAATCGTTACCCGGCCCTTGAGCTGGTTGATCGTTTCCCCAATCGCATTCGCCGCTTCGTCATCGAGATTGCTGGTCGCTTCGTCGAAGATCAGGATCGGCGGGCGCTTGAGCAGCGCCCGAGCGATGGCGATGCGCTGCTTCTGGCCGCCGGAGAGTCCGGCGCCGTGTTCACCGATCGGGGTCTGGTAGCCTTCGGGCAACGCTTCGATGGCGTCGTGGATGCCCGCTGCTTTGCAGGCAATGACCACGTGTTCGAAGGTCACGTGCGGATTGCCGAGCACGATGTTGTCGTAGATCGCCCCGGAGAAGAGCACGGTTTCCTGCGGCACGACGCCGAAGTGACTGCGCAGTTCATTGGCGGAGAGATGACGGATGTCGTGACCGTCGAGCTTGATGCTGCCCTCGTTGGGGAGGTAGAAGCCCTGCAGAAGTTTCGCGAGCGTGCTCTTGCCACAACCCGACGGGCCCATGATGGCGACGCACCGGCCCGGCTCGATCGTCAGGTTCAGATTCTGGTACAGGTAAGGCAGGTTGTCGGCGTAACGGAAGGAGAGATTCTCGATTTCGATCCTGCCCTTGCGCGCCGATTCGCGGCTGGGCACCACCGAGTATGGTTCACGCGGCGCATCCATTACATCGCCCAGGCGTTTGACGGCGATGGCCGCTTGCTGGAATTCCTGCCACAGGCCGACGAGTTTCAACATCGGCTGAGATAGCCGGTTCGCGAACATCTGGAAGGCGACCAGCATGCCGATGGTGAAGCCCACTTCCTGCATGACCAGCCAGGCACCGAAGCACAGCACCGAAAGCGTCAGCAGTTGCTCGAGCGTATTGGCGGCGGTCTGATAGGTATTGGCGAGTTGCCGGGTCTTGAAGCTCGCCTGCAGGTAAGAAGCTAGGTAGTCCCCGAAGCGGGCATTGAGCTGCGGCTCCATCTGCAGCGATTTCACCGTTTCGAGACCCGAGATGTATTCGGTCAGGAAAGCCTGGTTGCGGGCGCCGAGCAGGAATTGCTCGTTCAATCTCCTTCGAATGAGCGGCGCGATGGCGAGGCTCAAAACGACAATGGCCACGAGGATCGCTAGCGTGATCAGCGACAGTTCCCACGAGTACCAGAACATCACGGCCAAAAACACCCCCATGAACGGCAGGTCCAACATCAGGGTCACCGCGGCACTAGCAAGGAATTGGCGGATGGTTTCGATTCCATGGATGCGCGCTACCAGCACACCGGTGGGTCGGTGCTCGAAGTAGCGCGGCGGCAGGCGAAACAGGTGCGCGAATACCTGCAATCCGAGCACTGCGTCGATGCGGTTGCCCATGTGCAGGATCAAGTACTGGCGCACCCAGGTCATGGCGGCGGTGAAGACCATGAACACCGCCAACCCGATGCCGATCACCGTAAGCGTATTGAGCGTGTGATGGACGATGACTTTGTCGATCACCACCTGGGTGAAGAGCGGCGCGGCGAGCGCCATCAACTGGATGGCGAACGAAGCGGCCAGAACGTCGCGGAAGATGCGGCGATGCTTGAGCAGTTCGGGGATGAACCAACGGAAGCCGAATTTCGCGCCGGCCGCACCTGACGCATCCGGATCGGCGAGCGGCTTCTCTTTGGGGACGGCCAGCAGCACCTGGCCCGCGTAGCTTGTTTCGAATTCGCTGAAGGGCAGGATGGTATGGCTGGCCTGCCCCTGCTCGAACAAGGCGACACGATCGCCTTCGACGCGTAATAAAAAAGCGAGCCGCTGGCTCGGCGCCGCGGAGTCAAGGGAGGCAAGACTCTCACGACCAGCGACGAGGCCATTGTGCGGCTCGCGTAAAGCGGGTGATAGCAAGACCAGGAACGGGGCGACCAGTTTGCGGAGTTCGGAGGCCGGCCGCTTCGTCCAGGCCGCTTGCAGTCCGAGCAGGTCGGCCGCAAGGACAATCGAGTTGACCCCGTACGGCGGCGGCACCTGGCCGGTGAGGAGCTTCTCGTCGAAGGGAATGCGAAAAGCCTGGGTCAGTGCGGCGAGCGCCCAGACCAGCACTTCACGTGGCAGCTCGGCGCCACGCGAATTCCCCCCTTCTGAGGCGTCCGGCCCCCGCAACGAGGGCCGTATGGCACCTGCGCGCATTCGAAAGATCTCGTTGTTATTGGTTTTGCCTCATCGCATGGTCCGACCGCAAGCGATGTGCATGAGTAATTCTTCGATCAAAGTACCAAACTTGTCAAATCTATCAAAGTGTTAGATTTGATCGAGGCCGGCCAACAAGCGCGAACAATCATTGACTTAAGTGCTGCCCGATCGGAGGTCCGAGGCAATGGCACTGAAAAAAAAACCAACAAAACGGTGCCGGCGCGGGGCTACTAGCGGGGGCATCGCGGCGAAGGCTGGTTGAGGGCATTCGTGTTGGCGAGGTTGGCGTCACGGGGCAAAACGTGCCGAACTGCCAAACACGCCTGAAAATCCGCGGCGCCCGATCCTCTGAGGCGACGTGAGGCCAACGGTCCGCCTTCGCAGGCAACGCGTTCCAAGATGCGGAACATTTTCTCGGGGCCAGACGTCGCCGCAAAATGATTCGGCTCGGCAAGGCGACGTTCCAGGGGTGGGGCTGAAGCGCCGGCGAGCAGCCCCGGCCGCCAGAAAAGCGACGAAGGCAGGCAGCGGGGGGCGGCAAAATTCCGCGTGATGCAGTGCAGGATTGACTCCGCGCAGCGATACAGGATTTAATTCCGCCCCTGAAACATTTTTCCAGCCGGGAATTAACCGCGCGATGAGACGCGGAACAGTCCAGATTTCGGTCTTGACCTGCCCGATATGCAGATCCCAGCGGGAAGAGGTGATGTCCCCCGTGACGGCACTCCTGACTTATGAGTGCAAGAGTTGCCACGAGGTGCTGCGCCCCAAGCCGAACGGCTGCTGCGTATTTTGCTCCTACGGCAGCGTGAAGTGCCCACGGGCGCAGGTTTTGCACCGCGAAGCCTGATCGCGTAGCGGGACGCAGTAAAAGGAACATTCGCCGGCGCGGCATTTTGGCGGCGGCGTGCAAGGAACTCTTGGCCACACGCCGGGGGGAGGAGGAATCAGAAAACGCGGCGGCATCTATCCCTGTCCACTTCGTCATCTGGTTCAATAATAAAGACGACGGCCTCATCTGCGGAATCCAAAAGCCTTCCGCCGATGGGGCCCCGTCATTTTCGGGCCGCCCGGCGCCGGGTCAGAAGCCCGCTGTGAAAGTTCCCCGCAAACCGTCGTTGCCGGTGATCCTGCCAGTGAGCGTGCCGGTAGCATCGTTCATCCTTCGCGTTGCCCCTCCCGAGGCGGAAATCGTGCCGCGGCTGCGCTTCAGGAAACCGATACCGCAAGGGATGGCCAGACGACGTAGCCGAGATAGCGTTCGGGCTCGAGCAGGACCACCGCTTTGTCGCGCAGTTCGCGCGCCGAAGGCGTGTCGCCGGCCTTGAGGTAGTGCTGCAGTACTTCGATTGGGTCAGCGCCGGGCTTGCAGTCGAGCGAACGGCCCTGCAATTCCACCCGCCTGCCTTGATAGGCCTCGGGACTCACCGGGTCCTGGCCAAACCTGGACTTGCCGAAATCCAGCTTGGTTATGTGCTGGAACGGAAACTGCGCATCGGGGTGCTCGGCGTAAAAGGTCCACACGTTGAAGTCCCTGACGCCCGTCGTGCCATTGAGGTAATGCAGCGCCGCCCCCTTGCACAGCGCTGCGCCGACAATGCGCTTGCGGTACAGGATCGCCCACTCGTTATGACGGCCGAAGAAATCGTCGCGCTCCGCCCGCGCCAGGCGCGCGAGCTTTTTCAGATCCGCCTTGGTAATGCGCTCGAACGAACGATCAGTGCTCATGAATGCGACCAGTGAATGGTGGCTGGTGACAGGTGACAGGTGACTGGAATAATCGAGCAATGGGCAGGCACCGATTCTGAATCTGCCGCCCCGATTATAGTCTCGTGCCTTCGTTCGGCCGCGCATTGCAGGGCTTATCCGGTTTTGGTCATGGTCGCGTCAGACGCGGTATTTTTCCAGCACTTCGCGGTCCACTTCGACACCCAGGCCCGGTCCCGATGGAATATCGACCCAGCCCTGCTCCTGCTGGATCGGCTTGGTGATCAGGTACTGGCGGAATGGGTGCGTGGAGCGGTCGAATTCGAGGATGGGCTCCAGGGCGAAGAGCGAGTGGTGTGCCACCGGCAATGCGGCGATCAGTTGCAACGACGCGGCCTGCGCGATCGCCGAGCCCCACACGTGCGGATTGACCTGTATTCCATGCGATTGCGCAAGCGCGACGATGTGCCTGCCGGCGGAAAGTCCCCCGCAGGAGCCCAGGTCCGGCTGCGCCACGTCCACCGCGCCGGCGCCCAGCAATTCCCGGAAGCCATAGAGCGTGTGCTCGTTCTCGCCGCCTGCGATTGGCATCGAAAGTTTCTGCCTCATTTCGACGTAACCCTGGATGTCCTCCGGAACCACCGGCTCTTCATACCAACGCAGGTCATATTCCTCGAGCGCGCGCCCGAGCCGCAGCGCCTCGGCGCGTCCATACGCGTGGTTGCTGTCCACCATCAGCGTGATGGGCTTGCCCTGGATAACGCGGCCGATTTCCTTCATGCAGGCGATATCGTCATCCACGCCATAGCCAAGCTTCACCTTCATCAGCGAGAGGCCGGCCTCGAAGTGGCGCACCGCCTCTTCGCCAAGGCGCTTGGCTTCGCCCTGCCCCTTGATGCGATAGAAGCCGGTGGCGTAAGGTTGGACTTTGGTGCGAAACGCGCCCCCGAGCAGTTTGTACACCGGCATGCCGTGGAACTTGCCGGCAATGTCCCAGAGGGCGATGTCCACTGCGCTGATACCCGCCACCACCGAGCCCTTGCGGCCGTAGTCGCGGGTCATGTGATACATGCGGTGCCAGAGCACTTCGGTGTCCAGCGGGTCGGCGCCGATCACGAGCGGTTTCAGTGCTTTGTCGATTACGGTGGCGGCGATCTCGGGCGGCTCGAGCCCCTGGGCAAACGCCTCGCCCCAACCGGTGATACCCTCATCGGTGAGCACTTCGACCAGTGTGGCCGAGCGCTGCTTTACCCAACCCTGGGAAAACGCGAACGGTTCGGTGAGCGCGCTCTTGAGAACGTGGATCCTGATATCGGTGATTTTCATTTTTGGTCCTTATGTCTTCGTGCCGCTCCTCCACGAGCGGTGACAATTATCCAACAGATGGCGCATGCGGCTGTAAATTAAGCTGTGGTGGTTTGAAAGGGGGTGGACCATGTACAGAAGAATCCTGGTGCCTACCGACGGATCGGCGTTATGCGATTCGGCGGTCAAGGAGGGAATCGAGTTCGCAAAGTTCGCAGGGGCGAGCGTGGTCGGGTTTCACGCCATACCTGCCACTTCCTACCTGATTTATACCGAAGCCGGACCCAGCGATGTTCTCGCCGAACAGTTCGAGCGTGACGCGCTCGCGCGCGGCGAGCGCCTGGTGAAGGCGCTCGAAGAGCAGGCGCGCGCTGCTGGTGTGGCAAGCGAATCGCTGACGCTGGTAAACGACCATCCGTGGGAAGGCATCATCGAAGCGGCAAACCAGCGCAACTGCGACCTGATATTCATGGCCTCGCACGGCCGCCGCGGCCTGTCGGCGCTGCTGCTGGGAAGCGAAACCACGAAGGTGCTCACCCACAGCAAGATCCCGGTGCTGGTTTACCGCTAGAAAGGAATCCCGGCGGGAAAACGGACGCGCCGTTAATTCGCCGAGCAGGGGTACGCCGCGCGCAAGCCCTGGATGATCAGGTAGCGGCGCGGGCGGTAGCGCTGGTCCGGATTAGACTCCAGATAGTGCTTCACCGCGTCGAAAGCGCGCGTCCGGCGATCGTCCCCGGAAATGCAGAAAAGCGTGCCATCCCACCGCATTCTGATGTCGTCGATAAAGGCGAGCGCAACCTCATGCGACGCCGGACGTTGCATGAATTCGAGCAACTCGTTGCCGTCATCCTCGGCGGCCGCGGTTGCGGATATGCCCAGCAGCAGCACAAGAAGAAGTCTTTTCACCGCTCTTTTCCCGATCCCGCACAAAAACCAGGGAGCACGCGCGACGCCATGTTGCGCGGCCTCGCCGGTGCTCCCCGATTGATGCACTTTCGAATGGTGCTGTTGAGTGGAGTCGAACCACCGACCTACTGATTACGAATCAGTTGCTCTACCAACTGAGCTACAACAGCACGTGGGCGCGAATTATAAGGCCAGCGCGCATCCTGCGGCAATTCGCCGGACTAGCGATTCCTGAACACGGGCTTGCGCTTCTCGATGAAGGCAGCCATGCCCTCCTTCTGGTCTTCGATTGCGAAACCGGAGTGAAACAAGCGGCGCTCGAAGCGTACGCCTTCCGCCAATGTGGTTTCGAAAGCACGGTTCACCGATTCCTTGGCCATCATCACCACCGGCAGAGACAGTTCGCAGATCTTTCCGGCGGCCTTCATCGCTTCATTCATCAGTTCTGCGAGCGGCACCACCCGGCTGACCAGGCCGACGCGCTCCGCTTCGGCGGCGTCCATCATGCGAGCCTGGCCGAGCAAGACCATTTCCATCGCCTTGGATTTGCCCACAAAGCGCGGTAGGCGCTGGGTGCCGCCGGCGCCGGGAATGATGGCGAGGTTGATTTCGGGTTGGCCGAACCGGGCATTGTCGGCGGCGATGATGAAATCGCACATCATCGCCAGCTCGCAGCCGCCGCCGAGCGCGTAGCCCGCCACCGCGGCGATCACCGGTTTGCGGCAACGGCTCATGCGCTCCCACTCGGCGGTGATGAAGTCTTCCTTGAATACGTCCATGTAGGATTTTTCCTTCATCGCCTTTATATCGGCGCCCGCCGCAAAGGCCTTTTCGCCGCCGGTGACGACCATGCAGCCGATGTTTTCGTCGGCTTCGAAGACGTCGAGCGCCGAGGCAAGTTCCCGCATCAGTTCCGGTGACAGTGCATTAAGCGCCTGCGGGCGGTTGAGGGTGATCACGCCAACCTTGCCGCGGGTTTCTACGATGATGTTCTGGTACGCCATGAGCCATCCTTCCCGTACAGGGTTTTATAATCCGCTGGAATCCGCGCGTGCGGATACGAACATTGAAGAGGAAACCGCCAGTGAAGCCCAACACCATTTTATTGGATATCGCCGAGGGCGTAGCGACCGTGACGCTCAACCGCCCGGAGAGGCTCAACGCCTTTACCGCAGAAATGCACGGGGAACTGCGTGAGGCTCTGGCCCGGATCAAGGCCGACGCGAGCGTGCGCGCCCTGCTGATCACCGGCGCGGGGCGCGGCTTTTGCGCCGGCCAGGACCTGTCGGAGCGCATGATGTCGCCAGCCACAGCGAAAGTCGATGCCGGCGATTCACTGGAAAAAAACTACAACCCTCTGCTCAAGACCCTGCGCGCGCTGCCGATGCCGGTGGTGTGCGCCGTCAACGGCGTGGCCGCCGGCGCCGGCTGCAACGTGGCGCTCGCCTGCGATATCGTGATCGCAGCAAGATCGGCGAGCTTCCTCCAGGCCTTTGCGCGCATCGGGCTGATCCCGGACGCCGGCGGCACCTACACACTGCCGCGGCTGGTCGGCACCGCCCGGGCGATGGCAGCCGCAATGCTGGCCGAGCAAATCAGCGCCGAACGCGCCGAGCAATGGGGATTGATCTGGAAGTGCGTGGACGACGACAAGTTGTACGACGAAGCGCGGGCGCTGGCACGCCGGCTTGCCACACAGGCCACCAAGGCGCTCGCACTGATGAAGCGGGCAATCTACGCCTCGGCAGCGAACACATTCGAACAGCAGCTCGATCTGGAGCGCGATCTGCAGCGCGAAGCTGCGAGCAGCGAGGACTTTCGCGAGGGCGTGACGGCGTTCAAGGAAAAACGCCCGGCAAAATTTGCCGGGCGTTAGAAAAAATCAGCGCGCGGGCTCCGAAGGCCGGACGCGGATGATGATGTCCATGCCCTCGGTCACCATTCCCGAGGGCAATGTCGGCAATCCGGTGACACGCACGTCCGCGGCGTCGATGTCGGTGAGCCGGCCGCTTTCCAATTCATACATGTGATAGTGCGGCTCGGTGTTGGGATCGTAGAAAACCTTGTTCGGATCGACGATCACTTCACGGATCAGCTTCTTCTCGAGGAACAGGTTGAGCGTGTTGTACACGGTCGCCTTCGAAGTTTCGGAATGGCGCTCGTTGACGATTGCCATCACCTGATCCGCGGAAAGATGCTCGTGGCGCGAGAACAGCGCGAAAGCGATCTCGATGCGCTGGTGCGTCGGATTGATTCCATGGGCGCGCAGCTTTTCGGCAAGGTTGTCGCGAGTGTACTGCTCGGATTCCATGGTTGCCATTATAGAATACGAATTGGACTCTGTCTAATTCGGTTAAAATTCCGGAAAAACAGCGATTAAGGATTGCGCTCGTACCTGGGAATCGGGCTGTTCCAGTTCGCCCGCAACGCGCGCAAACCTCTGTCTTCGCCTGTTCAATCCTCTCGCTTAAATCCTAGCAAGAAGAATTCCTTTGCGCGGTGTTTGGCTGTCAACCGCGTTGCGGCCCCGGGCAAATTTTTTCAGTGCCGGCTTGCCGCAATCGTTCCAGTACCGCACATGGTCGTTGTCTGCCGTTTTCCGGCAACCGCTCGTCGTGCATGACCGGAGCATGCGCACCGCATCGCGATCGCGAACTGCCGTTCGTTCCGCAATTTCTCCCACTCGTCGGGCCAATTTGCAGACGAAGTCTTCAATGACTAGGATTCAATCAACCAAAAAAGGGGAACAACCAATGCGTTTCGTTAAGTGCGGGAAGGTGCCACGATGGTCTGCCGGTTTCACGCTGATCGAACTCATGATTACCGTGGCGGTGATCGGCATACTCGCCGCGATCGCCTATCCAAGCTACCAGAATTACGTCATGCGGACGCAACGATCGGCTGCTCAGCAACTCATGCTGAACATCGCCAGCCGTGAGGAGCAGTTTCTGCTCGATTCCCGACAGTACACCGGCACGCTTTCCGGCGGCATCTTCACGACTCCACCGGAAGGCTGGACCTGTACCGCCGCCGCCTGCAGCAATCCGCGATATGGCGTGGCGGTTGTCGCGGACAATGCGGCAACGCCACCGACCTTCGTCATCACCGCAACCGCTGCGGGACAACAGTTACCTGATGGCAATCTGACCCTGAATAGTCTCGGCCAGAAAACGCCGGCCATCAAATGGTAGTGCATCATGCGACCCCTGCGATTGCGCCGAATCAGTAAAAAAAGCCCTCTCGCGAGACGTTGGGCGAGGGCGGCTTGCGGCTTCACGCTGATCGAGCTTCTGATAACGCTCGCGGTTCTGGCGATCGTCACGACCATGGCGGCGCCCTCTTTCGTGGATTTCATCAGGAATAACCGTCTGAAATCCGCAGCATTCGATCTGGTGGTGAGCCTGAATTACGCCCGTTCCGAGGCCATCAAACGCAACACCAATGCGACGCTCACGCCATCGGGTGGCGGCTGGAGCGGCGGCTGGTCGGTACAGGCAGGCGGCCAAACTTCCAAGGTCTTTGAGGCCCCAGACGGAATACAGATCAACCCGGCGGCGGACGGAGTGGCGTGGACGGCTCCGGTGACATTCGGACGCAATGGCCGACCGTCCGGTTTCAGGACGCTGCTCTTCACGGTGAGACTGGACGACGTCAGCGACAATCGGTTCGTGCGCTGCGTCCTTATCGACTTCGGAGGGGATCCGACAATCCGCGATGACGCCAATAAAGACGGAGACTGCGCCAATGGTTAACGCATATCACGCGGGTCCGCACCGCTCATCGGGATTCACAATGCTGGAAATCCTGGTGACTTTGGTGATCCTGATGCTCGGCCTGCTCGGGCTTGTGGGCCTGCAGGCGCGGGCAACCAGCGCCTCGATGGAGGCCTACCAGCGCGCACAGGCGCTCATTCTCGTCAACCACATGGTGGACGTCATCCGGGCAAATCGGCGCGTGGGACCCTGCTTCGTGTCTACCAACACAGCGGCGGGCACGCCGTTTATCGGCACCAATGGCACCGGTTATGGAATGCCGGCGCCCTGCACGAGCAGCACGGCCGCGGAAAACCAGAGCGCGATGGATGCACTTGGTCGGTGGGACGCCCTGCTGCTGGGCGCGGCAGAGAGCAATGCCGGCGGGTCGGTCGGCGCAATGCTCGGCGCCCGCGGCTGCATTTCCTATGCAGCCGGCAGCGAATTGCTCAGTCCGCTCGCACCCTTCGGTCCGCTCACCGGCACCGGCGTTTTCACGGTGAGCGCTGCATGGCAGGGACTGGTCGACTCGGTCGCGCCGGCAGATAACTGTGCGAACGGTCTTTACGGCACTGAAACCAAGCGCCGGACGCTGTCGCTCTCGTTTCGTCTCGGCAGGCTCAATTAGCCAGGGGTGATCTTCATGACCGCTCATTCAAAGCGCACGCAGCTCGGTCTTTCGCTGATTGAACTCATGATCGCGCTCGCGCTCGGTCTGATCCTGATCGTCGGACTGGGCAATGTCTATCTCAATTCGAGCCGCGCGAGCCAGGAACTTCAGAAAGCCGGGCAGCAGATCGAAAACGGCCGCTACGCGCTGGAAAAACTCACCAACGAATTGCGTCACGCCGGTTTTTTTGGCGCGCTCGGCGTGTTTGTGGCGCCAGCCGCCGCGTCCGACCCATGCACCACCAACGCAGCGGCGCTGAAGGAGTCGATGAATCTGCCGCTCCAGATATTTCGCGCCGCGGACCTCGCTTCACGTCCCGATTTGAGTGCCACCACTTGCGTGGCCGGGTTACTTGCCAACGCCAACCTCGCGGTCGGCTCGGACGTTGTCGTCATCAGGCGCGCGGACACCAACGCGCTCGCAGTCGGGGACACACCCGTGGCGGGAGAGGTGTATGTGCAGGCTAATTCAATCGAAGCCGACATCCAGTTCGGCGCCAACACCGCCATCACCGCCGCCAGCATGGCAGACGGCGTAACTGCAGCCACAATCAAGAAAATGGATGGCAGCGCGGGCACGATTCGCAAATTCCACGTGCACGTATTGTTCGTTGCGCCCTGCCGCGCAGGCTCCGGCGCGGGCGGCGCATGTACCAATACCGACGACACCATCCCGACGTTGAAGATGCTTTCGCTCGAGATCAACCCTGCCACCGCCGCACTGGCGATGGTGCAGGTTCCCCTGGTGGCGGGAATCGAATTATTCAAGCTCGAATTGGGCATTGATGATTCCCCCGCGACCGTGAACCTGCTGACGGGATTGCCTGGCGACGGCATCGTGGACAGTTACGCCGCGGTCCCGACCCTGGTGGATATGGGTAACGGAGTGAGCGGGCGTATTTTCGTTCTTGCGCGCAACACCGAGCCCACGCCCGGTCACGTCGACCGCAAGTCCTACCTGCTCGGTTCCGCCCCGCTGGTGAAGGCGGCCGCCAACGACGCGTTCAAGCGTCACCTGTTCCTGGGAGAAGTGCTTCTGTCCAACATGGGCGGGCGCAAGGAGATTCCGTTATGACAATGCTGAACTTTCGCCAACATCAGCAAGGCGCGACCTTGCTCATCAGCCTGATCATGCTGGTCGTGATCACGATTTTCGCGGTGACCGGGATAAACCTAAGCTCCGTCAATCTTCGAATCGTCGGCAATGCCCAGATCCAGCGGGTACTGGAGTCGGCCGTGCAGGAGGCGATCGAGCAGGAGATCACGAATCCCACCGTATTCTCCACGACTGCCGTTGCCATGACGGCGACGATCAACGGCTTCGACGTGACGGTCTCGGCGCCGGGATGCAAGTACTACACCGTGGCGGGGGGGTACACCAGAACGCACGCGAACATTGCGCCGGAATTCACCTACTGGGATTTCAACGCAACGGCAAACGACGGGCTTAGCGGCGCCAGAGTCACGATCAACCAAGGCGTGAAAATCCCGTTGCCGGCCGGAAACTGCACCTGAGTTTGTTAATTGGCACACATCTAAATTCACTATGAACGGAGTCAAGATCATGCGTATCCGATCACTCATCGTCCTCACCATTTCGCTTTTGTTTGCGCTCGCGGCAGCGCCCGTTTACGCGCAGACGACCTTCGACCCGGTAAACGACGATACCGACCTGTTCATGATGAATCCGGCCATCGATCCGGTGGCGCCGAATATTCTGATCGTCATCGACAACACGGCTAACTGGAGCAGCGTGTTTGCCGCCGAGAAAACCGCGCTCGTTCAGGTGGTGGGCGCCCTGACTGCAAACGTCAACGTCGGCTTGATGCTTTACACCCAGACCGGCAGCGGCGCGGTCGAACCGGGGTATGGGAACATCGATGGCGGCTACCCGTTGTACGGCATTCGTGCTGTGGGACCGGAGAACGCCACATCGGTGGCCAACCGCACGGTCCTCAATACCATCGTAAACGGCTTCGACGGCAATACGGAGAAGAGCAACAATACCGCCCTAGGCTTGGCGATGTACGAGGCCTACGCCTACTTCAAGGGTATCGTCGGCAATTCCGGCCGCTCCCAGAAGAGAAGGGATCACAAGGACAGCACCGTGAATCCGGCGGGTAACCGCCCCGGCAACTCCTTTGCGAGCGCGCCTGCCATTCCGTATACCAGTCCGATCACGGACGTATGCCAGAAGAATTACATCATCTATATCAGCAATGGCCCTGCGAATGAGAACACGACGAACCTCACGACTGCGAAGGCATTGCTGGACACATTCAGTCCGGGGATGACGCAGATTCCGGTCAGTGTCAGCGGCGCAAAGGCGGTCTCAGAATGGGCCGACGAGTACGCGCTGGCATTGAATAATGCCGACCTCGACGGCGACACTACCAATGGTGTCAGGCAAAACGTCCGCACCTACACGATCGAGGTGAATCCGGGCAGCAATAGTTCGGATCTGCAAATGACTGCCTATATGAAGAGCATGGCCAACCAGGGGTCCGGCAAGTATTTCGGCGTCTCTTCGGGCGGCGGCGGTGCGGACATCGTCGCGGCATTGCAGGCAATTCTGAACGAGATTCAGAGCGTCAACAGCGTGTTCGCTGCGGCGACGCTGCCGGTGAGCGTGAATGTGCGCGGCACCAACCTGAACCAGGTGTACGTAGGCATGTTCCGCCCGGACGGGGAGCGCGACCCTCGCTGGTTCGGCAACCTGAAGTTGTACAACCTCGGATTCGACGATATCGAAGGCGTATTTCTTTCCGACGCCGCGACCCCGCCCAAGAAAGCCGTCAATCCCCAGTCCGGTTTCATCACCAAAGACGCAATCAGCTTCTGGACCGGGACATCCAGCTTCTGGGGCTACCGGCCGGGTGCCGAAAACGGAGTAGGCGGCGCCTCCGATGCGCCGGACGGCGACCTGATCGAAAAAGGCGGCGTTGCGCAAAAGTTGCGTAGCGCGTTCGCCACCGACCAGAGCACGCGCAATGTGTACACCTGTACCGGCGCGTGCGCAGCCGGCTCCCTGCTATCGGCAACGCCGTTCGCCACCAGCAATACCGCCATCAACACCGGCTCGCTGGGACTGACCAGCCGCGTGGTCACGCCGCTGAGCGCGTTGCAGACCAAGGCAATCGCGGCGCTGACCGACCGGCGCAGCGCCAACCTCATCAACGTCACCGGTACGACCGTCTCCGCGACGCTTGCAAACGGCGGCGTCACTCGCGACGTGACCAGCCTGACGACCGCGGACTCGCAGCCGGTGACCAAACTCGATGCGCGCCCCAGCGCCACCGGCGCGATCGCCACGATCCAGAAGGTCGGCCCCAACTGGGTATTCATCCCCAATCCCGCCAATGCGACACTCGCGATCGGGAACTGCCTGTACTTCGACAATAGCGGCAGCGCCCTCCTGGACAAGAAGGTCACCGCGATCACCAGTACGGGACTCTACGTTTACCTGGGTAACACCGTCACCGGGTACCGGTTCGACGGCGGCGCCCTGGGTTTGCCCAACAGCTCCACCTTCTCGACCGGCTCGTACTGGCGGCTCCTCTCTTCCGGGGCCGGCTGTCCCAGCGGGCCGACCGGCACGGTCGCCACTGCCACCGTCGCGAGCATGACTTACGCGGTTGGAGACACCGTGACTATCAGCGGTGCCACGCCGACCGCGTTTAACGGTAGCTTCAGCGTCACCTCGGTGAATACGGTCAACAACACCTTCACCTACGGCTTGCTGTCCGCGGAAGGCGTGGCCTCGCCGGCCGTCGCCGGCGGTTCCATCACCGTTTCGGCGCAAAGCAAGACCGCGACCGCGGTCACCACTGCGGCGCATGGCTATGCCGTCGGCAATACCGTGGCGATCTATGGAGCCAATCCGGATCCGGCCAAGTATTACGATGGCACTACGTCGCCGGCTTGCAACACATCGACCAATAATTCGTACAACGGCTTCTTCACGGTTACGGCAGTGCCGACCACCACCAGCTTCAAATTCACTGTGGCCTGCGCGCTGCCGCCGAACACCTCGACCTCGGTAAAAGTCACCAGGGGCGCGGGCAATACGGTTACGGTGACGACCGCCGTCCCCACCGGTCTGGTGGCGGGGCAGCAAGTGGTCATCAGCGGCGCGAATCCGCCCGAGTACAACGGCACGTTCACCGTGGTGATCGGAACCGGTGGTACCACGTTGACCTACAACGTGACGGAGGTCACGGGCAATATACAGCCGTATGCCCACCTGCCAGGGAACACGAGTACCAGCACCACCGTGTCCGCCAGCTCCACCGGTCCGCTAGTAACGGTAACTGCGGCCAACCATTCGCTTGGCAGCGCCGGCAGCTCGGTCAACATCATCGTCGAGGGCTCAGTCACAAGCTCGCCGCTCACCAACAGCGGCGCGGGCAACTCGTCCTGGACCGCGACCGTGGTTGACGCCAACACGCTCACTTATAACCTGGGCTGTGTCGCGGGCCCCGGTTGTCCCTCGCCGTCAGGCACTTACACGATGCGCACGGCAAGCGGTACCGGCCGCGCCTATGCCAACCTGCCCGCTCACGGCTATATCACCGGCGATTCGGTGATCATTTCCGGGGCCATTCCCACGGCGTATAACGGCACGTACACGATCACGAAGATCGACAACGACAACTTTACGTTTACCGGCATGGCCAGCAACCCCGACGTGGACGGCTTGAACGGCAGTACCGGCGCCAATACGGCTTCGGCATTTGCCTCGACAGAATCCACGACCGCGGTCGCCAGATCGGTAGGGCACGGTTTTGTCGGGACTGACCTGGTGACCATCACAGGCGCCTCGCCCGCCGAGTTCAACGTCACCAACGCCGCCATCACCGTCATCGACTCCAATACCTTCCGGTACACGATTTCGGTGAAGCGGGGTAACGCCACCGGTTCGATCCGCGCTTCGCTTCCGACCGGCAGCAGCGCGGCCAGCGACAGCCTGATCAACTGGGTGCGCGGGCGGGACAATTTCGAGGACGAGAACCTCAACGGTTCCGCCACCGACGTGCGCTCGTCGATACATGGCGACGTGTTGCACTCGCAGCCGGCCGTGATCAACTACAACCGCTTCACCGGCAGCGACAATGACGTTTTCGTATTCTTCGGCAGCAACGACGCCATGATCCGTGCCGTCAAGGGTGGTTTCGCGAGCGATGTGAGCCAGACCATCCAGCCGGGGCAGGAGGCCTGGAGTTTCGTGGCGCCGGAGTTCTTCACAAAATTGCAGCGCCAGCAAAAGAACTTTCCCCCGATCAGCAGCACCAACAAACGCGATTATTTCGCGGACGGCAACTTCACCAGCTACGTAATCGATGGCAACGGGGACCTTGCAATCAGAGCTGCCACGAGCTCGGACAAGGCCTATGTGTACACAGTCATGCGCCGCGGCGGCCGGTTCACCTACGCCTTCAACGTGACCGACCCGGAGGCGCCCCGGCTGCTGTGGAAGATCGACAACGGCACGAGCGGCTTCGCGGAACTCGGCCAGACCTGGTCCGAAGTGACGGTGATCAACAGGATCAACGCGACGGCGTATCCGGTGGCTGTGTTCGGCGCCGGCTACGACGCGCAGATCGAGGACATCCCAGCCGCCGCCATCACCGGCGTAACCGCAAACACCGTCACCACCGCCAGCGGGACGTTCACCCGCAGCATGGGGCGCGGCATCTACATGGTCAACGCCGAGACCGGCGCGCTCGTCTGGCGCGCGCTGGGCACGGCCCCGGGAGATGGACTCACGACGCCCACGGTGATCGTGCCCGGCATGAATTGCTCCATCCCCTCCGATGTCGCGGTATTGAGCAATCTCGGCGGTTTCGTCACCAACCGCGGTTACGTCGGGGATACCTGCGGCAATCTGTGGCGCGTGGACTTCAATGCCGTCGATCCGAATGATTGGACCGTCACGAAAGTGGCCGCGATCGGCAACTGGTCGGTGGCCGGGGAACGCCGCAAGTTCATGTATCCGCCGGATGTGGTCAGCGGCGACGGATACGACGCGGTTCTTATCGGCACCGGCGACCGCGAGCATCCGTTCGATACCACCGCCAACAACAGGATGTACATGTTCAAGGACATCGGAACCGGCACGGTACCCATCACCGGCGACGTCTCGACTAGGCCGGCCCTTAGTCCCGCCGGCACCAACGCGACATTGACCGAGAGCGCGCTTGCCGATGTGACCACTGACTGCATCCAGGACGCATCAGCGTGCCCGTCCGGCGTCACCCCTGACATCGCACTGGATCAACTCAACACCGCCAGTGGCTGGTACATCAGGCTGAGCGCCGGGGAGAAAGTAATCAGTGGAGCAGTCACGCTCGGCGGCACGACGTTCTTCAATACCAACCTGCCGACGACGGTATCGACAGCGAGCTGCAGCAACCTCGGCGAGGCGCGGCGGTACCAGGTGGATTTCCGCAATGCTTCCGCGGTCAATAACCTGGACAGCGGCAACGCCGGCTTGACAGCCGCGGACCGGTACAGCGTAAGCGCAAGCGGAGGCTACCTGCCCACCGGGGTGCCGGTGGTCGTCAAAGACGGGGACTTGTTCAAGCAGGCGCTGTGTTCCGGCGTGCAATGCGAGGATGCACAGGGTGTCGCGTTGCAAACCCGCATGCGCACCTACTGGTACAAGGAGATCGACTAGGATCGGTCCGGCTCTGTTGCCCGCCCGCCGTGATACGGCGGGCGGGCATTTTCCCCTGGGAGGCCATGAACACGTACTTGACCACGACCGGCACCGGAAATCCGAGCGCACAGATCGAGGTATTCGGCAGACTGGCGCTGGCTCTGGTACTGTCGGCAGGCGCTCATCTGCTTCTCGCACAGTTGCTGCCTCAGTGGGTAAAGCCGTATGAGGGCGCTGCGTCAGCGGCTTCCTTCACACTGACGGTGTCGCTGCAGCCCATACCACGGGCGCGGCCCAAGGGGCCGGGGCCGGTCCCGCTCCAGTCCCCGCCCAAATCTGACGAGCCGGTCAATGGCGCCGCCCGCAGCGATCCGCCTCCGATATCGATGCTGACACCGGAAGGCCCACGCGATACGCTGCCCGACACGCCGCCCCATGAAGTCCGGCCGGCTCTGCCGCTGCTCGACTACTACTACAGTTCGCGCGAGGTGGACGAACCGGCCAAGGCCGTCGGGGATGCGTTGCTGGTCTATCCGCGCGAGGCACTCCAGTTACGTGTGTCAGGAGAGGTCAGTCTCAGACTATTCATCGATGAAAGCGGGGCGCTGGTGCGGTCCGAAGTGGTCAGCGCCGAACCGCCGGGGATTTTCGAGGAAGCCGCAATACAGGCGGTAGGCGGCATGCGCTTTACCCCGGCACGCAAGGGGGAACACACAGTTCGCAGCCAGCGCACCGTTCAAATCACGTTCGATCCCGACCCCTCTTCCTTGCGGCATGCCCAGTCGACTATAAAGCGATAAGATACTGATATAACAATCTTTTTATTGCCGTCGGCGGCGTCGAAAGGCTGGCCTCGGGCACGCACAATCCGGTGCCGTAAAAACACGGCCCGGTTTGCCGAAAAAGGGCAGATTGCGGCAGGGCTGCCCCAAGAACAACCTGGCATGAGCCCTGCATGTATTTAGTCGTACCCTGACGACAACCTGCCCGTCGCCAGGCCACGGAAGCGATACCGGGCGGAATTCTATATTTGAATAGGGAGCACTACCATGATCGGGTTTGTGAAAAAGTCGGCTTTCATCGCGATTCTTCTGTTGTCCGCGACTTTCGCGTATGCCGGTGACCTGAAGCCTGTCCATGAGGGCGGAAACAACGTTCATCCGGCCCCGCTTCACGGCAACGATAACGCGTTGCAACACGTTACCAATCCGACCGCTCGCGAAGCAATCAGCAAAGAACAGGAAGACAAGATCCGCAAGCTGCGTCCCGTGAAGTAAACGCGATAAGCCAAGAACCACTTCAACTAGTCTTGCATGACTCTCGGCCCCTGATCAGGGGCCGATTTTTTTGCCCCTTGCTGACAACGTCGCGCGCCCGGTCTTGACGCATTGCCGGCAAACTTTCGCGGCGTGTCTCAGCCCAGAAGCGATTTCGGAAGGGGAAATATCACTTTTTCCGAGATACCATCCAGTTCCTTCACCATCTCGGCCCCCAGTTCCATCAGCCTTGCGATCACCGCCTGCACGAGCACTTCAGGCGCCGAAGCGCCGGCGGTCACGCCGACCGCTGATTTTCCTTCGATCCACTCGGGCTTCAAGTCCGCCGCATCGTCCAGCATATAAGCAGGCACGCCGAGATTGGCCGCCACTTCGCGCAGCCGGTTGGAGTTGGAGCTGTTCGGAGAACCGACGACGATGACGACGTCGCAGCGCGCCGCCATGGCCTTGACAGCGTCCTG
>JANOGP010000095.1:0-4307 GCA_031406075.1 Betaproteobacteria bacterium | reverse complement strand
CCGCCGCCCGAAGGCGCGCCGCCCGTGCTGCCGCCGCGATGATTCCCTACGCCTTTGCCAAGGCCAACGGCGTCGTCGTTACTTCATTGCAGGGCGATCTTGCGACCGTGGCGCTGCGCAGCGGGGCGCACTCCGGCGCGCTGACCGAGTTGCGCCGCGTGCTCGGCGTGCCGCTGCGTGCGCGGCGGGTCGAGGCGGGCGAGTTCGACGAGCTCATTGCCGCGGCTTACGACGGCGCGGGCGCGGCGGCGGCGGGGCTCGCCGGCGATCTCTCGCAGGACATCGACCTGTCGCGGCTGCTGCAGGAGATACCGAGAGTCGAGGATCTGCTCGATGCGCGGGACGACGCGCCGCTGATCCGCCTGATCAATGCGCTGCTGACCCAGGCGTTGCGCGAGGGCGCTTCCGACATCCATATCGAGCCGTTCGAATCGCGCTCGGTGGTGCGGCTGCGCATCGACGGCACGCTGCGCGACCTGATCGAGCCGGCGCGCGCCCTGCATGGCGCGATCGTCTCGCGGGTAAAAATCATGGCGCAGCTCGACATCGCGGAAAAACGCCTGCCGCAGGATGGCCGCATCACGCTGCGCGTGGCCGGCAAGCCGGTGGACGTGCGCGTGTCCACGATCCCCCACCGGGCACGGCGAAAGAGTGGTGCTGCGCTTGCTGGACAAGCAGGCCGGGCGGCTCGATCTCACGCGGCTCGGCATGGACGACGCCACGCTTGCGCACATGGACCGGCTCATCCTCGAGCCGCACGGCATCGTGCTGGTCACCGGCCCGACCGGCTCGGGCAAGACCACCACGCTCTACGCCGCGCTGTCGAGGCTGGACGCGACTGCACTCAACATCATGACCGTCGAGGACCCCATCGAGTACGACCTCGACGGCATCAGCCAGACCCAGGTCAACACCAAGATCGAGATGAGCTTCGCGCGGGCGCTGAGGACCATCCTGCGCCAGGATCCGGACGTGGTCATGATCGGCGAAATCCGCGATCTCGAGACCGCGCAGATCGCGGTTCAGGCGAGCCTCACCGGGCATCTTGTATTCGCCACGCTGCACACCAACGATGCCGTGAGTGCGGTCACCCGGCTCGTCGACATGGGCGTGGAGCCTTTCCTGCTTGCCTCCAGCCTGATCGGGGTGGGCGCACAGCGCCTGGTGCGCAGGCTGTGCCTGGAATGCCGCAAGCCGTTCGCCGCCGACGCGGCACAACTGCGGGCGCTGGGCCTCGCGCCGACCGATGGAACCCTCTATTCGGCACAAGGCTGCGGCGCCTGCAACGGTTCGGGTTATCGCGGCCGCACCGGCATCTACGAGTTGCTGATGGTCGACGATGAACTGCGCCGGCTGATCCATGACCGTGCCGCCGAGCAGGTGCTGCGGGCGCATGTCGTTTCCCGCGGCATGCGTTCATTACGCGATGACGGCATGCGCTGGGCGGGGCAGGGCGTGATCAGCCTCGAAGAAGTGGTTCGAGTGACGCGCGAATAGCGACTGCGATGGAAGCATTCCAATACCAGGCGCTGGACGCCGCCGGTCGCACGGTATCCGGCGTGGTGCAGGCCGACACGGCGCGCCAGGCGCGCATGCAGTTGCGCGCGCAGGGCCTGCTGCCCTCGATGATCGGCCAGGTGCACGCGCGCGCGCGCGCGCGGCAGGTGTGGGCGCGCGGCATATCACCGGCCGAGTTGAGTCTGGTGACCAGGCAGATGGCGACACTGCTCGCGTCCGGCCTGACCATGGAGCAGTCGCTCAACGCCCTGATCGAAGCGGCCACCGAGCCGGTGACGCGGGAAGTGCTGACCGGGGTCAAGACCGAAGTAACAGCCGGCAGTTCATTGGCGGGTGCCCTGGGCGCTTACGAAAAGAGTTTTCCGGATTTCTACCGGGCGCTGGTGCATGGCGGCGAGGAATCGGGCGCGCTGCCGACCGTGTTGCAGCATCTTGCCGACTATCTCGACGCCCGCCAGGCGCTGAAACAGAAAACCGGCCTCGCGCTGCTTTACCCCATCCTGGTCACGATCGTTGCGCTCGCGATCGTCACCGGACTGCTGGTCTATGTCGTGCCGCAGGTGGTGCAGGTGTTCCAGCAGTCGCGCCAGAGCCTGCCTTTGCTCACGCGCGCGCTGATCGCATTGAGCGATTTCTTGCGCGGGGCCTGGCCGTATCTCGTGGTAATTATCGGCGGCGGGTTTGCAGCCGCGCGCGTGGCGCTGCGCCGCGATGCGGCAAGACGCAGTTGGCACGCCTTGTTGCTGCGCATGCCCTGGCTGGGATCGCTGATTCGCGGCGTCAACACCTCGCGCTTCGCCAGCACGCTTGCGATTCTGGTCGGGGGCGGTGTGCCACTGCTCTCCGCACTCGCTTCCGCTGCACGGGTGATGACCAACATGGTGTTGCGGGAGGCGGTAGAGCAGGCCATCGAGCGGGTGCGCGAAGGCGCGAGCCTGGCCCGCGCGCTGGGCGAAACCCGCTCATTTCCGCCGCTGCTGATCCATCTGGTCGCAAGCGGGGAGGTGAGCGGGAAGCTGGAGCAGATGCTCAACCGTGCCGCGCACCTGGAAACCCAGGCACTGGAGCGGCGCCTGGCGGTGTTCCTCACGCTGCTCGAGCCGGCGATGATCCTGGTGATGGGAGGAGTGGTGCTGCTGATCGTGCTCGCGATATTGCTGCCGATCATCGAAATCAACCAGCTGGTGCGTTGATCCGGTTCTCCGGCGCCAGCCGGAAGCGAAAAAAAGGCCCGGAAGGGAATCGCCATTGCCGGGCCTGGTGCTGCAGGTGTTCGTCAAGGGAGGGGGAGAACGAACACCCGCAGACATTATGCCTCACCGCTCAAATCCGCTCTGTACGCTGGCACACATAAACCGCTGGGGCTTGATCCGATTGACGAGGGTGTGTGGCGCGTGCACCTGGGCACGCTTGTCATCGGTAGACTCGACTTGCAAGCCGCCCGCATCGAGCCGATCGAACCTTATATCGAGGTACCAACGCTTCATTGAAAAGCGTTACCTATGTGCCCGGTCTATCGTGTTACCCATGTACCCGGTTGCTCATGCGTGCCAGCGCACATACAGCGAAATACATTCACCGCAGCCTTGCGCACCTGCCGGTTGAATCGAATTAAGGTGCGCCTCATGTAGGCTGGCGCACGGAACGGCCTGGAGAACAACCGGATGATGCAAGCAGGCCTTGTCATGAGCTCGTCCGCGATGGATCTGCGTGATGAACACCTGAAGTAACGGGCCCGGTAACGGCAATCCCGTTGCGGGCACCTTTTACGCCAAGGAGATCTGCCATGCTCTACACCATCGCCGTTGTGGTCATCATTTTGTGGGCCCTGGGACTCGTCTCCTCCTACACGATGGAGGGGGTCATTCACGTTTTGCTGGTGATCGCGATCGTGGTCATCCTGCTCAGACTGATCAGCGGGCGAAATCCTGTCTGACGATTTCGCCGGGCGGGCCTGTTGGCCGGAGGCGGTTATTGGACGACAGTAGAAATGCCCTGGCGGTACTGCACATCGGACAGCAGGCGGCTCAATTCCTTCTTGACCACGGCGTAGCACTCGCACGCGCGGGTCTCCAGTCCGGACCGATCAAGCACTGCAATGTGGCCACGGCGGTAGCGAATAAAACCGGCGCGCTGCAATTGCCCGGCGGCCTCCGTAATGCCTTCCCGGCGCACGCCGAGCATGCTGGCGACCAATTCCTGCGTCATGATCAACTCGCGCGAGGACACTCGATCGAGGGTCAACAATAGCCAGCGGCACAGCTGCTGCTCCACCGAATGGTGCCTATTGCAGGCCGCAGTCTGGGTCATCTGTGTAATCAGCGCCTGGGTGTAGCGCAGCAACAAACGCTGCATCAAGCCGGCGCGATTGAATTCCTGCTTCAGCAATCGGCCCTCCAGCCGGTAAGCGTGGCCCGCGGTCTGCACCACGGCCGAGCTTGGCGTGGTATCCCCTCCCATGAACAGCGAAATGCCGACTACGCCTTCATTGCCCACCCCCGCGGATTCGGCCGATGCGCCAGACTCCATGACATAGTGCAGCGACACGATGGCGGTGGTGGTGGGGAAATAGGCGTGCTGCAACTGTCCGCCGGGTTCGTAGAGCATTTCACCGAGCGGCATCGGGACCAGTTCCAGATGCGCAGCCAGGGCCTCGAATTCCGCCGCGGGCAGAGCGGCGAGAAGCTGGTTTTGACTCGGACTGTGGAGTGATGACATCGCCGGCCTTCGGGATACTGGCTTATTGCTTTGCGGTGATTTCCACGCCGATGCCGCGATAACCGATGAAG
>JANOGP010000089.1:0-21198 GCA_031406075.1 Betaproteobacteria bacterium | reverse complement strand
TTCGAAGAATTCGATATCGCTCCAAAGCCCTGTCCGATCAACGTAGGCCTTCGTTTCCGCCATTTCATAGTTACTCAGCAGTCGATAATATAGGCAACAGAAGGAGCGTGGAAGAATGAGCGCACGAGTGGGCGATCCCGCTGCAACGCAAGTAACTCGGCTTCGATACGATCTTGCAGTTGCTCGCCCTTTTGGAGCGGATTTCTCGCGGTTCCGGTGCGCTTGACATGACTCCACACCAATTCGTCAGGATTCAGATCCGGGGCGTAGCCGGGAAGGAAGTGCAAGGTCAGTTTGCCGCCGATCGACTGCACGTAGTCCTTGACCACCGCCTTCTTGTGCGCGGGCAGACCGTCCACGATCAGGTGAAGCCCGCGCTTGCGATGACGCATCAGTTGCTTGAGCATTTCGACGAACCGCGCGCCATCCAGCGCGCCCTGGTAGGTACAAAACCAGAAAGCCCCGCGCGCATTGATCGCCGAGGCGGCCGAGATCGACTGGCGCTGTCCGGGGCGATGCACCACCGGCGTCTCGCCGCGCAGCCCCCAGGTCTTGCCATGCACCGTGTCGGCCCGAAACCCGGACTCATCCCAGAAGAAGATGTCCGCGCCCTCGCGCTTGGCTCGACGGGCGATCGCGGGGTAGACCTCGCGCTGCCAGCGCTCGATCGCCTGCGGGTCGCGCTGGTAGGCGCGTTGCAACGGCTTCTGCGGCGTGAGCCCGAGCTTGGCCAGCAGCGCCCCGACCGCGGTGACTCCCAATCGAACGCCGAACTTGCGCTGGATCAACAGCACGACGATCCGGCGCGTCCACAGTCCGAAGTCCAGTCCGTACTGGCGCGGGTCGCGTCCATTGATCCAGCGAAAGACCTGACGCTCTTGCGCCGGGGTCAAGCTGCGCGGGCGACCCGTGCCGCGCGTCGAGCGCAGCGCCCGCAAGCCCCGGCCTGGTCCCGCTGCAGCCTTGAGCCATTTGTAGATCACCGGGCGGTTGAAGCCGAACGATGCGATCACTACCGAGGGCTTCTCGCCTTCGCGTACCCGCTGCACCGCCATGCGCCGAATCTCTTCGAGCGTCTTGTGATCAAGCGTGCGTCCGTCTCGCTTCATGCATTCTTCGACAGACACACTCATCGATTGGTTCCCGCATCGTCATCTAAATTACGGACTTGTGAGTAAGTCCTTCTACGTGCCGCGTTCGCATCCCGATGGGTTCAGTGTTAATGCTCGTTGTCTCGACCCCGTTTGTGCCAATGTGACGTGAGACACCTACCTTCGTAGAATTACTGTCGAAAGGTAGGCGAACAATGGCCGAGAAGAAGAAGTTGAAGATGGTTTCGTCGACGAGGGCGAGTTCTGCCGCGCTGGTTGCACCGAGCGCGGCGCCGGATCCGGAAGTGCGTTCGGTTGCGAAACGCCCAATCCGACAATCATTGGATTGAAGTCGAGGGAGGCAGTTGGGTTCCAGGTACCCAGACTATCTCGAGAATCAAACAGGAGATTGAGACATTTGTGAGTGTCCAGGCCAAAGCCGAGGGCCGACCGGTGCGGGAATGGGCAACTTACACGTTCCAATATCAAGGCCAGGAAGAACGCGGCAGGAAGTTCGTATTCGTGAACGCATTTTGTATCAATGACGAGATGTGGCTGCTTAAAAAACGGATGGTCCCGGTGACAGATGGCGGAACCTGTTTCTTTAACGTCAAGTATGATCCGGAGAAGAATCGGTTTTTCGAACTTCTCGTACATCGGGAAGGATGATGAGCCACTAACATCTCTTTCGTTTATGCGCTGGTGGTTTGCGCGCCGTTTCCTGGAGGTTCGGTAGCGGCCGGGTTCGGATCTGGGTCAGGGGCGGCATAACCAATGAAGTGGACGGGAAAGTCGAGAATTCATGGCCATCCGGATTGTCCGTTTAGGTAGTGCGAGAACTGCGAATGAAGGGCTTCGAATCGGTACCGTGAGGCGCCCGCCGCGCGGCGTTCCGAAGTCGAAATTCTCCTCGGGTAACTGGTACGACGTCTGGTTCCCGAATCTGGCGCCTGCGCCGGAGACGATCAAACTGGGGATGGCCGCTGACACCCCGCGCCAGTGGGGCGCCTTTGTGAGGCGGTATCGCGTCGAGATGGCGAGCCCTGAAAACAGCCGGGTCCTTGATTTGTTGGCCGCCTTTTCACAAGGGACGAATTTCTCGGTGGGCTGTTATTGCGAAGACGAGTCCCGTTGCCACAGGTCCGTTCTCCGTGAGTTGCTTGTCGATCGAGGCGCAAAAGTATTATGAAAGGACTGGCCGATCGATCGTGGAACCTCGGCAAACTGATCGACCGGTGTTTTCAAGAGCGGCGTTGCGCTTGCAGTTTTTCGGCCCGTAATTGCAAACGATAGACTGCAGGGGTGGACCGGGTGCTCAACGTTCGTGTCGCGATGTGGTCAATCTGGGGAGCCTACGTAGCGCTGGCGCTCGCTATCGCACTCTTCGCGTTCACAATAACTTTACGACCCAACGTCGGGATTGTATTTTCGGCCACCCTCCTGTTGGGAGTCGCGGGGACTGCGGCTGGCCTTGCACTCCTATGCGGCAGCGTACTGGGCATATACGCCGTGTTGCGGCAGCCGGCGTGCCGCGGGCTGGGGACCGTCTTGACGGTGCTGGCGGGATTGATCGGCGCCACATTCCTTGGATGGATCGCCTGGGGCTTTTGGACGAATTGAGCCGGGCCGTGAACATCCTTATCCTTCACATTTGTAGAAACCTGATTCCGCACTCGGGCGGACCGGGGGCCCGCGCCGCTCGCCCTCCTGCCACTGACCGCGAGCGTTGTATGCCGAGTGCAGGTTGCCAATGACCAAGAAATATCTGGAGCAATTAGCTCCGATAATGAAGCGGGCATCGTCAGGCAGCATTAAGGGAGTCAGGCTGGAACACAAGCATTTTTTTAGCGGGGCAGCCGTTTATGCGAATGGAAGAATTTGCATGTCGCTGACGCCTGTCGGCTTCGCCGTGAAATTGCCCGAAGGATCGAGAAACGCCCTCGTTGAGCAGGAGGGCGCAAAACCGCTCCGGTATTTTCCGGAAGGGCCCATCAAGAGGGAATACGTCGTCTTGCCTGAAGCCGTATTGAACAATACAAGGGCTTTACGGCGTTGGGTAAAGATCAGTGTGCAATATGCGGCTTCACTGCCGGGCCCGTTGAGAAAGAGACGCAAATGAGAAATGCCATATGACTTTGCCCTCGAGCACACGCGGCAATTACAGCCGCTGCGTTTGAGTCAGTGTTAGCGATAATCAACGAGGCCAAAGAATGACAGACACCGCTCTTCGAAGGATAATAGGCTCAGAAGAAGCATGGGAAAAAAGGCGATTGCATATTCAGTTGTCGCAGGCTAATCCTCGCTTGCACCCGACGCCGTTTTGCGGCCCGGCCCGCGTGCAACGGACCGTCAGCCGTATAAGGACAAAGCGACAATGATTCCGGCCCGGGAAGCTCTGGAACGCCTGCAAGAGGGAAACCGCCGCTTCGTGTCGGACATTCGGGACCCCGACGCACCCACGAGTCACGCGCGCCGCAACGAATTGGCGGCAGGCCAGGAACCTTTCGCCATCATCCTCGGATGTTCCGACTCGCGGGTGCCGGCCGAGATTGTCTTCGACCAAGGGCTGGGCGACTTGTTTGTCATACGTGTTGCCGGAAACATCGTCGCGCCTTCTCAAATCGGCAGCGTCGAGTTCGCGGCGGAGCGATTCGACACACGGCTCGTCGTGGTTCTCGGGCACTCTCAGTGCGGGGCTGTTCTGGCCACGCTTGAGGAGCTTCGGCGACCGAGGGAGAACCAGTCTCCGAATCTGCGTTCGATCGTCGACCGCGTTCGGCCATCCGTGGAAGGATTGCTGGCGACGGAATTCGGGCATGACCCGGATGATTTGTTGAACCGCGCCGTGCGCTCGAACGTCCGCGCCTCCGCAAACCAACTCCGACACGGATCCGAAGTCCTCGAGCAGTTGATCCAGAGAGACAGGCTGCTTGTGGTCGGCGCCGAGTATTCGCTGGAGACCGGGATCGTCGAATTCTTCGACGGTGTGCCAGGGTGACTGGTCGGGGGCTGTAACCTCAGTCCGCCAGTTCGATCAGGACAGGTTGGTGGTCTGAAGTCTGAGTCAGCATATCGACGGTCAGCTCGTACACTCGCGAAGCCAGATCGTCGGTCACGAAAACGAAATCGACACGAAGCCACGGCATGCCACACCACAGGCCACACCACAGGGTCACCCATTGCCCGCATTGCCGCACCGGGGACTCGAGGCCCGGACGATACTCGAGAATGAATGAAAACGAATACGTGGCGCTGATAGGATTCTTTTGCGAAACCTGATTTCAAGAACAGGAGACACCAATGTTCGAATGGATTGCAAGCCCGGAAGCATGGATCGCGCTGGGCACCCTTGCCGCACTGGAGATCGTGCTGGGGATCGACAACATTATCTTCATATCCATCCTGGTGGGGCGCCTGCGGAAGCAACAGCGCGCCTTCGCGCGGCGGGTGGGGCTCAGCCTGGCGATGATCGCCCGTTTGGCGCTGCTGTTCTCCATATCCTGGGTCATGGGGCTGACCGAGCCGTGGTTCACCGTATTTGGACAAGAGGTCTCCGGGCGCGACGTCATCCTGATCGGGGGCGGCCTGTTCCTGCTGGCCAAGGCGACGCACGAGATCCACAACAGCCTGGAGGGCTTCGAGGATACCGGCCGCGCGGTGGTCGCCGCGAGCCTGGGAATGACGCTGGTCCAGATCGCGGTGCTGGACATCGTGTTCTCGCTGGATTCGGTGATCACTGCGGTCGGTCTGGTCGATCACGTTTCCATCATGGCGATCGCCATCGTCGCGTCGGTGGTGGTCATGCTGGTGGCCGCGGAGCCGATCGGCATTTTCGTGGATCGGCATCCCACCATCAAGATCCTGGCACTGTCTTTCCTGATCCTGGTGGGCGTGACATTGATGATCGAGGGCTTCGACGTGCATGTGCCGAAGGGTTACATCTACTTCGCCATGGCGTTCTCTGTGGCGGTAGAGATGCTCAACATCCGCATGCGCCGCAAGCGGGCCAAACCGCTCAGGCTGCGCAAGTCGCTGCGCGAAACCGAATAGGGCGGATGACTGTCTCAGTCCTCCAGCACCAGCAGAACCGGCTGGTGGTCGGAGGACCGGGTCTGCCCGTCCACCCTGACTTTGCGCACGCGTGTTGTCAGATCGTCTGTCACGAAAATGAAATCGCAGCAGTAGGGGTGCTTCGCCCAGCTGTTCTCGTACAGTCCGACGGTATGCGCGTACGGCTGATTCGGGTTCGCGATCATCCAAGCGTCCATGAAGCGCGGCACGGCTGCGCTGAATTCCGAGGTCATGCGCTCATGCTCGGGCGCGTCCGGCCTGAAGTTGAAATCCCCGGTGAGGATGGCAGACGCGGGGCGCGGCAGTGCCGCGAAAGGCTCACCCGGATCTACGGAAGGTCGCGGAAACGCGGCGTGCGCGCAGGCTTCCTGGTGTAGGCGCCGCAGAGCCTCGACCTGCGCCATCCGCTGCATCGCCGAGTAAAATTCCAGGTGCGTGGTAATCACGCGCAGCGGACCCCGCTGGGCATTGACGATGGCCTCCACCGCAATGCGCTGCATGCTTGGCACCTTCGGGTCGGGTGGCCAGGGAAGCAGATGACGAAAGACCTGGATCACCGGCAATCGCGAAAAGATCAGATTGCCAAACCGGCTGCGGCGGCCGTGGCCGTCATCCGCGTCGGTTGCGATGCCGTAATGCGCGGAATAGCCGGGCAGCGTTCGAGACAGTTCCTCGACCTGGTTCTCGCCGCGGCTTCCCGCCAGGCCCTGAAAATTCACCGCGACTTCCTGCAGGCACAGCACGTCGAAGTCGGCCATCTCGCGGGCGGTGCGCGCAATCCGGGCCAGATCGACCTTGAGGTCGATGCCGCGGCCCCACTGTATGTTCCAAGTAATGAGTTTCATGGCTCCCGCCCCAACGGATTATCCCATCGCGCGAACGCGCAGGAATACGGGGGTGGAAAAACAAAAACCCCGCTTACGCGGGGTTTTGCAATCGAAGAGGGATTCGCGCGGACTCAGACCGGCAGCGGATCTTCCTCGTATTCCGGCCGTCCCTGCGGTTTTGTTTCCGCCGGCTTCACAGGTTTTGCCTGCTTTTCAGCCTCTCTTTTTTGCCTTTCTTCTTCGGCCAGCTTTGCCCAGTAGAGGGCTTCGAACTCAAAGCACATGGTGCACCTCCTTCGTCGAAGTTGAGGGTCACGCGGTTCCTGATGCTTTTATTCTTGGACAAATGCTAGCGCCATCGCCGGACCGAATCAACCGTAATCCGAGTGTTTATTGCGGCACCGCAGCAAGCTCTTCCTGGGCTTTCGTCATTACATCGAGGATGGCCTCGGGCGCTTGCGCACCGGACACAGAATAGCGTCGGTTGAAAATGAAAAAAGGCACGCCTTCGACTCCGATCGACCGCGCATGCTGATCCTGGTCCTTAATGAGTGCCTTGTCCTCGTCTCTGGCGAGGTAGGCGCTGAATTCGGTGTGGTCGAAGCCGGCGCGCGCGGCAATGTCGGCCAGCGTGTCGTCGCTCGACAAATCAGCGCCCTCGAAGAAATAGGCCCGGAACAACGCTTCCGCCATTGCATCCTGCCTGCCATGGGAGCCGGCACGGTGAATCATTCGATGCGCATTCAGAGTGTTCGGCTGTACCGATATCCGGTCGAAATCGAACGCAATGCCGGCGCGGGCGCCGGAATTCGCAACCCTGGCGTAGATTTCCTTCGCTCTCTGCGCGCCGCCGAACTTTGCGGCGATGTATTCGGTGCGCGGCATGCCGCTGCCGGGCACTTGCGGATTGAGCTGGAACGGGTGCCAGCGCACCACGGGTTGTTCCTGTCCGGGACGATCCTTGCGCCATGCGGCGAGTGCGGATTCGAGATGGCGCTTGCCGATAAAGCACCACGGGCAGACCACGTCGGAAATTACATCAATGTACATAGACATGCCCCTCTCCCCGGCCTTCTGCTCTGCTCCAAGTGTTCCCTTGTCCCGCCAGGGGAGAGGGAGCCATAAGACTTGCAAATTCTTTCTTTAGGCAGTGTAACTTGTATTTATTGCGATGCATGTGTGCAAATCCTCATTTTGGGATTTTAGATCTCCCTCTCCCTCGGCGGGACTCAATTCAGTACCCCCTTGAGGGGTAGAGGGCGGGGAGAGGGGGTGCTTCTAGTTGCACACCGTTCGTTTCACCGCATAGCCTTGGCGTCCATAAGAAACGCGGCGGTCGAACACCGCGATGCAGCCGGTCACACCCGGTGGCAACACCGTCACCAGGCTGGCCGTGGTGCGCTCGTAAGTGCACATCAGGTGAAAATTGCGCCGGCTCTCCGGGAGATGCCAGGTGATGCGTAATTCACCCTGCGTGCTCTTGGTGGAGAAAGGCTTGACTTTGCGCCTCTGCGAGGGTGGTCCGTCGAAGACCGTCACGCCGGTGAGACGCAGCGGCGGGTCGGTATAAATGACGCTCCAGTCCTGCGAGGGAGTGCCGGCCTGCTGCTGCACCTCGAGCGAATCGGGACAGACAATTTCGGCACGGACATTGAGTGCCAGAAAAGCGGCTGCAGCGGCAAGAACGAGACGCATGGCGGTTTCCTCTGTCGTCAAAGAGATGCGAGAAACGCGAGCAGCGCGTCGCGCTCGCGTTTCGACATGCTCCGAAACGCGTCGCGTGCTGCCGCAGCTTCGCCGCCGTGCCAGAGAATCGCTTCGGCAGCATTTCGCGCGCGGCCGTCGTGCAACAGCGTCGCATTGCCATTCACTATCTTGCTCAGGCCGATTCCCCACAGCGGTGGCGTGCGCCAGTCGCGCGGTCCGGCGCGATACTCGGGCCGCCCGTCGGCGAGGCCGTCGCCCATGTCGTGCAGCAGCATGTCGGAGTAGGGGCGGATCACCTGTTGGGCTATCTGTGGCAAGGCCGGGTAGTCGCCGGTTCGAATTTCCGGGACATGGCACACCGCGCACTGCGCCCGCTCAAATAGTTTCTCGCCGAGTGCAATCTCGGCATCGTCGGGATTGCGCCGCGCCGGCACCGCGAGCGCCCGCATATAGAAAATCAGCGACTCGAATGGCGCGTCGGCCTGTTCCGGAATGCCAATTCCGGAACTGTTGTTGCAGGCCTTCTGCACCGGCGGGCAGTTGGTCTCCCGGAACACGCGCGTGGTCACGCCCATGTCGTTCAGGAATGCGACGGCAACCTGCTGCCTGAGCGCCGGCTGCCCGGCTTTCCAGCCGAATCGCCCCAGCGTCACCACTCGGTTCTCGGCGTCCCAGACGTAATTCGGACGCCCGTTGAACCCCAGCGCCGCCTGCCGGCGCGCGATTTCGAGCAGTGTTTCCTCCGGGACCGCCTCGAGCAGACCCATGCCGAACACTGCACCGGCCACTCGTGGCGAGATCAGGACATCGGCTCCAAGCGGACCGTAGGCGAGCCCGCTCAGGCGTACGTCCGGGAAACGCAGGCGCAGGGTGTCGCCATCTGCGAGCTCGACTTCATGCTCGCGCCAGACCACCGTGACCCGGCCTTCTGCCGGCACCTTGCCGAGTACGCCCTGTTGCTGGAGCTGGTCGCCGTACTGCGGATGCGGGTGCGGACCGCCGTGTTCGCCATCACCCGGCAACGACAGCCTCACCAGCATCGAAACCGATTCGTCGTCCTCGTGTTCCAGTGGCCGGCCGCGCCCGTTCCCGGCATGGCAATCGGTACACACCTCGCCGTTCGATGTCGGACCGCGGCCCCATTTGCCGCCGATGGCGAGTGGCACCACCCAGCGTTGATGGAATTCCGATTTGCCGTTGGCGAACTGCTGAAGCTGTTCGGCGTTGAGTGTGGGGCCGGGAGCAGAGTACGCCTGCTCGGATTGGTCCTGTACCGTAAAGGAGCCGCCTGACAGTGCCTCCAGTCGCAACTCGCCTGCCGCAACCAGCCAGCCGGCGGTGGCAAGCACCGCCATGCTGATGACGCCAATGGAGCGAGGGAAACAAGCAGGCATGGGCTCGTGTCGCTGCTTTTAAGCGAGATCGAATTTCAATTCGCCTGCTGCGTCAGGTGCTCCGCCCAGACCTGCGATTGTGAGAAAGTTCGTGCGTTTGTCGATCATGGCTGTGGTACTGCTCCTATCTCATTCCGTCGATGCATGAGTATAGCGCCCCATACCGGAGCCTTTCGACGTTAGCGCGTGATCATCAGTCCGATGCGAAACTGAGCACGTACGTGCTGGTCGTAATCGATCAGGCTTTCGCCGTAACCATTGAAGTACTGCAGATGCAGATAGCCACCCAGGTTGCCGAACGTCGGTCTCTTCAGCGGGTAGGACGCGTCCAATTGGACGCTGTACGCTTCAGAACGCGTGCCCTTGCGCAGTGTCGTGGCGAGTTGCAATCCATCCGCTTCGCCGGCCTTTAGCAGAAAGTCCACATACCCGCGGTAGTCGGAGATGTCCGGGTTATCGTCCTTGTCGAGATAGTTGTATATCTTCGGCGACACCGAGATGAAGTGGTCGCCTTCAAGCGGAAAGGTAAGGGTCGGCCGCACAAATGCGATGTTGATCGAGCGCGAGGAAGTGCCGTCCTTTCCGTTCGACTCGTGCTCCAGTCCGCCCTGGAATCCCAGCTTTGTTCCCCTGAAAGACCATTGCGATACCGTGTCGTCGAGGAAGAACAGGCTCGGGCGATAACTGGAATCGCGGAACGGCTTGGAGGTCGAATCGAGATCCCAGATCGAGTTCTGCGAGTAGCCGAGGTAGATCTTTTCCAGGAACGGCGTCTTGGTTTCCGGGCTGAAGAAGCGGAACTTCAGGCTGACCTGATAGCGTGCATTGGTGGGCCCGTGCGAGCCCGCCGAAAAATAGTTTGGCTCGTAAGGCGAAAATGCGGTGGCAAACCTGGCGGCGTCCGGATCAAGGGCTGCCGCTGGGGCAGGGGCTTCGATGGCGGTTGCAGCCTGTCCAGCCGCAGTGGGCGAAGATTCCGCTGGAAACGGCGCTTCGGGTGCGCTGATGGTGAACACCAACGGCGGACCCTTGAAGTCCACCGGCTCCAGAACGATTTCGCCGACCAGGTCCTCAGGCAGCGTGCCGGCATAGCGCGCGCGATGGAACGCGCCGGGCGCGAGCCGCACCTTAACCTGTCGCGGCTCTATTGCATCGAGCACCAGGGCCGGCGCGTCTGATTTTCCGCGAGGGCGCAACGTGAGCTGCGCCGGCAAGTCGAAACTGCGTTCCTCTGCGGAATCGTTCGGAACAAACAACGTTACTTCGATCCGGCCGCCGGCGGCAAACGTCGGGCTTTCAGGAGCGAGCAGGAAATCGGCGCGAGCGACACCCGCCGCCGACCAGGCGAATAAAAACAGGATCAGTGAACAGCGCACATCGGCCTCGTTGGCATTCCCATCAGTTAGCGGCTGGGTGCAATGATGTTGTTAACCGCCGTTCACGCCAGTGTTGCCAGTCCGTAAGCGGCGAAACCGATCAGCACCAGGCCGGAGAAGCGATTGATCCAGGCCATGACCGGAGGCTTCATCAGCGCAGCCGACCTGGTGATCAGCGTAGTGAGGATGATCCACCAAAGCATCGAGCCCGCGAATACGCCGGCGGAGAAAACGACGGGCTGCGAGGCCGCGGCCAGCGACGCGACCGACGCGAAAATCCCGGCGAAGAACAATATGGTCGGTGGATTGGCGAGCGTCAGGCCGTAAGCCGTGGCAAATGCGCGCAATCCGGACCCGGCGACGGACTTGTGCGAGTCGGCCGCCGGTCGGGCAACGGCAATTTTGGTGCCCAGAACTATCAACAGCAGTGATCCGATCAGCTTGATCCAGACGGTCCCGGCCAACAGCAGCGATGACACGGCGGTAATGCCGAATGCCGCGATCGCGGCATAAGTAAGATCGGCGGCGGCGATGCCGGCCCCGAACGTCAGGCCGGCAGGCTGTCCATGGTCCAGCGTGCGATGGACGCACAGCAGGCTCATCGGGCCGACCGGAGCGGCAATCGCGAGTCCGATCGAGAAGGATTTCCAGAACAGCCATGCATCCATACTCTGTACTTATCGTGCCGGACGTGGCGCAGCTTTCGGCCTGTCCGCGTCGCCCGGGTTTTACGGCTTGATGATCTTGATTCCTGACGGTACCTTGAACAGGCTCATATCCGGATTCTGGTTGGGATCGTACGTGAGAAAGCGCACGGCGTACTTGACATTGGCTGATTGCACTTCGATCTGCAACGGCAGATTGTCGGGCTTCAGGAAAAGCGTCAAATCCCGGCCATCAAGTTCCAGACGGTAGACGTTGCATTTGATCCCTTCGACGCTTTGCGACGCAAGTTGTTTTGCGCCATTGACCTGGAAGAATTGAAATTCCGAGCCGAATTCGAGTTTCTTCACCGTATCCGACTGTTCACGTGGAAAGATCGGAAAGTGGACCGCGTAATTCGGCCCCGGGTCGACTACATGCTGACCCTGGCTCTTGTTGCGGTCAATGATCCAGATATCCGGTTCTGCCACGATGACCAGTTCATGCGCTTTGGTTATCGAGTTTTGAACGTCTTCGAAACGCAGGAATGTCTTCCCCACCCGCCAGATCTTTCTCGTTCGCATCTCTGGACTCGAAGCGGGGAGATCCGCCGATACCACCCGATACTCGGCAAACAACATCCTTTCGTCGGCCGCCTGCGTGCCAAGCGCCAAAATGGAAAGAAACAGAGCAGCCAGTAATCTTTGCATGTCGGAAATCCAGGAGCGTTATGTACGAAGCCGGCAGTCTACACCCCGGAACGGACCGCGATGCGTCGTGGACGGATCAATGTTCGTAGGTCAGGCACACGAGTCCGGTGCCGAATGAATGGCACTTTTACCGGGCCAGACCTTCGCTTTCTTCCCAGCCCGTGGGCATGGTCGCCAGGCAATCTCGCGCCGCATTTGCTGCATCCAATTGCCTGACCCGGTCGTTACAGATCGATCGGCCAGCTGATCCCCGCCGTCACGCCTCCATCCACACGGATCGTCTGCCCAGTGACGAACACGGCCGCGGGCGATGCAAGGAAAACCGCCGCGCCAACCAGGTCTTTCACGTCACCGAGCTTGCCCAGAGGCGTGACCGATTTGGCCCAGGCGCTCATTTTGTCTTGCGCCCACAACTTCTTCGACAGGTCGGTCGGGAAGAAACCCGGCGCGATGGAATTGACGCGAACCCCGTGCTTGCCCCACTCGTTGGCGAGCGCGCGGGTCATCATCAGCACGCCGGCCTTGCTGATTGCGTAAGGGGTGACGCCCGCCAGCGGGGCGTAGGTATTGAGCGAGTCGATGTTGATGATGCTGCCCGCCTTGCGGCCGATCATGTGCCGGCCGACCGCCTGCGCGATGGCGAAGGCCCCACGCAGGTTGATGTTCACAATGCGGTCGTATTCCTCGAGCGTGTAATCTTCGGCCTTCATGCGCTTGTTCACACCCGCCACGCTGAGCAGCGTGTCGATGCGGCCGGCTTTCTTCAGGACGCTACCGACCAATTTGTCCACGTCTTCAGGCCTGGCAACGTCGCATACCTCAAAGGCGACCGGGTGCTTTCCCCTGGAGATTTCCTTGGCGGTTTGCTTAAGCGTGTCCGCTTCCCGCCCGGCGATGATCACCTGCGCATCGCGCTCGGCAAATCCTTCCGCGAGTGCTCGCCCGATGCCGCGGCTTCCGCCGGATACCAATACCACCTGATCCGCAACGTTGAATAGCTTATCCTGCATTTTTTAACTCCTCTTTTTATAAACCGAAAGTCTTACCACGAAGACACGAAGACACGAAGAAGAACACGAACCCTTAAACTAATTGGAGATAGAAGCGAGGTGACAGTTCGTGATCGTCCCCCGCCAACTTCGACTTTGGTGGAAAATCCGCCAATTGGAGCTTTTTACACACGTTCGCGTTATTTTTCGCTCTTCTTCGTGTCTTCGTGGTGAGAAGTTGAATTTGCACGCCTTCTGTATCTAAAAAGCCTAGTGGCTCACGGGCGCGACGCGGATGCCGCCGTCGGCGAGCGCGCGGCGGATGCGGCGGGCGAATTCGACCGCGGCAGGTTCGTCACCATGGATGCAGAGCGTGTCGGCAATGACCTCGACATCCGCACCCTGAACGCTTTTGACCTTTCCTTCGCCGACCATGCGTTTGACTTGCGCGATCGAAATCTCGACGTCGTGAATCACCGCATTCGGCTGGCTGCGCGGAGTCAGGCTGCCATCGGATTGATACGTACGGTCCGCGAATACTTCATTGGCAACCTTGAGCCCCAACTCGTGTCCGGCGCGGACCAGTTCGCTTCCTGCAAGCCCAAAGAGTACCAGTCTCGAATCGAAGTCCTTTACCGCCTTGGCAATTGCACGCGCCAGGCCTCCGTCCCTGGCCGCCATGTTGTAGAGCGCGCCATGCGCCTTCACGTGGGAAAGCCGGCCGCCCAGCGAACGGGTGAATCCCGCAACCGCGCCGATCTGGTACAGCACCAAGTCGTAGGCTTCGGCGGGGGTGAGCGCGATGGTGCGGCGGCCAAAACCCTGAAGATCGGGCAGCGACGGATGCGCGCCGACAGCGACGCCTTTTTCGATCGCCAGCTTCACAGTGCGATGGATGGTGCCGGGATCGCCGGCATGGAAGCCGCAGGCGATGTTGGCCGAGGTGACATGGTCCAGCAGCGCCGCATCGTCGCCCATCTTCCAGGCGCCGAAGCCTTCACCCATGTCGCAATTGAGGTCGAGTGTTTTCATTTCCGGAACTGCAATTTAGCCACAGAGCAACAGAGGACACAGAGGAAATCATGAACAAGACAATTTGTGGGGGAACGGCAGCATGTGTGTGGTGGCTGCCATCATATCTCGATTGTGCCATCCGAACCTTCACACCGTCTCTCGGATCACTTCAATCACAAGTCCCGCTTTTGCTATTCTCTGTGACCTCTGTGTTCTCTGTGGCAAATTAGTTTTTTGCCTGGTTCATTTGGCCAGATGTTTCTCGACCGCCTCGCGGATGGTCATGAGCTCCTGCTCGCGCGCGAGCCACAGTGCCTGCGCCTGCGCCAGCGACACCAGTTCGAACCGCAGCCCGTCGCCGGGCTTGAGCTGCGCGAGCAGATGCAGGTCCACGCTCGCCACCTCGGCAATCTTAGGATAGCCGCCGACGGTCTGCCGATCCGCCATCAGCACGATCGGCTGGCCGGCCGGCGGAACCTGGATTGTGCCAAAGGTCACGGCTTCCGACAGGATTTCAAGCGGGTTTTCGAGCTCGATAGCGGATCCGTCGAGGCGAATGCCCATGCGGTTGGAATTCGGGGCGATGCGGAATTCGGTTCCGGTAAGCGCGTCGCGTGCCGTGGCAGGGAACGCCTCCCAGTGACGGCCGGGAATGATCCGCGCCACCTGTGGCACGCGGCCGAGTTTCCCGATGTGCTGATTTACGGCCCATTTCGGGAACGCGAATGCGCGACCGGAACGCGCGAGTTCAGCGTCGAGATCAGGGTAGATGTCCCCGTCTGATTCGCCGATGGGTAGACGGTCGTCCTTTCTGAGCGCCCGCCCGTGTATGCCGCCAAGTTGCGCGGTTTCGTAGGTACTGCGGCTACCCATCACCTTCGGCACATCGAAGCCGCCTCGCACCGCGAGGTAGCTGCGGCACCCGGCCTGGCACGCGCCGAAGTCGAGCACACTGCCGGCGCGCAGCCGTACCGCCTTGCCTTCCGGAACCTCGTCGCCGCCAATCACGGGGGACAAGTTGCCGCCGCAGATTGCGATCACTGCGTCCTGGTCGAACTCGAGGCGCGGCCCCTGCAGTGTAATTTCGAGTGTCGCTTCGTCACTGGAGTTGCCGACCAGGATGTTGGCGACGCGATGCGAGAACAGGTCCATCGCGCCGGAAACCGGTACGCCGTAGTGCTGATAGCCATTGCGGCCGCTGTCCTGCAGCGTGGTGAGCATGCCCGGCTTGAGAACCAGAACGTTCATGCCCCGTTTCCCGACAAGGCGTCGAACTCGGCGCGCGAGATTGGCACGAAGCGCACCGTGTCGCCGGCTCCGAGCAGGCAGGGCGGCTCTGATTCCGGCGTGAACATTTTCACGGGCGTGCGGCCGATGAGGCGCCAGCCTCCCGGCGTGTCCAGCGGATACACACCGGTCTGATCGCCGCCGATGGCTACGCTGCCTGCGGGAACGTGCGGGCGCGGCGTATCACTGCGTGGCGTGACGATGCGGGAATCCAGGTTGCCAAGATAGGCAAAGCCCGGAACGAATCCGACCAGGTACACGCGATAATCCGTGCTTGCGTGAATCGTGGCGACTTCTTCGGGCGTGAGTCCGTGCTGGCGCGCCACATCTTCCAGGTCTTCGCCGAGTCCGCAGCCGTAACAGACCGGAATCTCGACCAGGCGTCCCGGTAGCAGATTCGCGTCGGCTTGCTCGTGCAGCCACGCCCCGATTTGTTCGATCAGGGCCTCATAGGGCGTTGTGCCGGCGCCGATGACTGCCGGGTCGTAGTGCAACGCCAGTGTGGTATACGCCGGCACAATGTCGAGCACGCCGGGCGGCGGGGATGCGCGCAGATGCTGCGCGGCGGCGGCGATGCGGGCGCTCAGTTGGGGATCGAGCCGGTCGCCGAATTCGATGACCAGTGCCCGGTCTCCCATGGTAATCAGGCGCGGATTGGGCAGCATGGCTCGCAACAGCCTTGCGGTCAGTGCCGGCTTGCGGCAGCCGTCGTCCTGTCGCGGAACCCGTGCCGGGTTTCGATGCGCCGTACGGCTGCGCGTTTCACCAGTTCATCGTAGAGCGTCAGCGGGTTCATCTTGAAAATCGCGTCCACGTCCAGCGGCAACGTATACCAGCCGCCGCGGGCGATCTCGAACTCGAGTTGGCCTTGCGCCCAGCCGGCGTAGCCGGCAAAGAAACGCTGCTCGTTGGCGTCCTCCGGATGCTTAAGCAATTCGTCGAGCACCTCGCTGAAACCGCTGATGTAGATATCCCCCGATACATTGAGGCCTTTCGGCGGTTTTACCTCGGAGCGGAAGGCGAACAGCAGCGCATCGGGCTGCACCGGACCGCCGAAAAATACGAGATCGTCCCGGGCCGTCAATTCCGCGCGTTCCGGATACAGTTCGCGCAACGCGACGTGGGTGGGGCGGTTGAGGATGACGCCGAGCGGCCCGGTATCTTCCGGGCGCATGACCAGCACCACCGTCCGTGAGAAATTCGGATCGAGCATGTCCGGCTGCGCGACCAGCAGGAAAGTGCGCGCCGCTTCCGCCTGCGCCAGCGCTGTCACAGGCGCGAGCAAAAAAGCGGCGGTGAGGAAAAGTAGAGGGCGGAGGAACGTAAGCAAGGCGGAAGGATGAAGGCGGAGGGACACCTGTACCCGGAGGGTATGAAGGAAAACTATACTCCAACGCCCGGAACTCGCACCGCCGTGTTCGGAATATCGTTATGCGTCACGCGCCTCAGGGCCGTCCGCGTCACGGGCAAGGCGCAGCCAGGAAGCAAAATCATGCTCCAACACCCCGAACGTGTGCCCGCCCTCCGCGCTATTCAATGATCGCCTGGTACACCAGATTGCGCAGCAGCGAGCGATAGTGCGGCCGGCGCACGGGTTCCTGCGACATCATTACCGGCACCAGATCCTCGAGTGGATCCACCCAGAAGTAGGTCCCGGCGTAGCCGCCCCAGAAATACTCGCCGGGCGTGCCGGGCCATTCCGACTGTCCTGACTCGAGACGCGTGCCGAACCCGAGTCCGAAGCCGTAGCCGGGTCCGGGCAGAAAGGTCGGGCCGGGGCTGATGCTCGGGTTCAAGTGGTTGGCGGTCATGTATTCGACGCTCTTCGGTCCGAGGATGCGCGTGCCGTCGAGTTCGCCGCCGTTCTCCAGCATCTGCGCGAAGCGCAGGTAGTCGCTCGCGGTGGATACCATGCCGTGGCCGCCGGCAAAAAACGTCGCGGGCTGGGTGACGTCGAGCAGTTCCGGTGTCTTGCCGGTGTACACATCGGGCGCTGGTTGCGCGAGGCGATTAAGCTTATCTGCGGGCACGTGAAAACCGCTGTCGACCATTTTCAGCGGCTTGAGAATACGCTCGGCGAGAAACACATCCAGGGTCTGGGAGGAGACGACTTCCACGACGCGCCCGAGCACGTCGGTGGAATGCCCGTATTCCCAGGTGGTGCCGGGTTCGAAGGCGAGCGGCAGCTTGGCCAGCGCCTTAACGAAATCCGACAGTACCCGCTTCTGCGAAAATATCTCGGCGTCGCGGTACATTTTCTTGACCGGCGTGTCCTGTCCCAGAAGGCTGTAAGTCAGGCCGGAGGTATGGCGCATCAGGTCCTGTACCGTGATCTGGCGCTTTGCGTTCACCAGCGACAGCGTGGATGCGCCGGTGTCCGCGTCCTTGACCTCGACGCCCACTTTCATGTCCTTGAACTCGGGTATGAACTTGGACACCGGTTCGTGTAACCCGAGTTTGCCTTCCTCGACCAGCATCATTGCCGCGACGCTGACGATGGGCTTGGTCATCGAGTAGATGCGGAAAATCGAGTCGTTGCGCATGGGAATTTTCTTCTCGCGGTCCTGCCAGCCGAAGCTTTTCGCATAGGCAAGACGGCCGTCGCGCGCGATCAGAATGACTACCCCAGGCAATTCGCCCGAATCCACCGCTTTTTGCATGGTGGCGTCGATCCGCGCGAGACGCTGCGAGGACAGGCCGACGTCCTCCGGTTTTGCTTCCGGCAACGCGGCGGCGTGCGATGTGAATGCGGCGCCGGCCAGAATGCATGCGGCAGCCGAACGAATGAACCTGCTCATGGAACTCCCCCAGAATGTGGCGAGCCGCCCGGCGTCGCGCCCTGTGTTGTTCGCATGCGCATCTTACCGCAGGTCGATCCTGCGCCACGCGCCGGAGCGCCAGCGCAGGTAGATGAGGCTGCCGAGAATGCAGGTGTAGACCAGCGCCACTGCCCATCCGCCGACGGTGCCGTAACCGAACTGCGGCAGGAAATCGACCCAGCCCTTTCCGGGCGCGAACGTGAACATGTGGGTAAAAGGCACGAAACCGAACCAGGACAGGAATACGATCGCCACGGTCGGCACCCGCATGTCGCCCGCGCCGCGCAGGCAAAAGCCGGCGCCGAGGTTGAGGCCGTCGAAGATCTGGTAGCCAGCCGCGAACCACAGCAGCGTGCGGCCCAGCGAGATGACCACCTCGGCGTTCGGGTCGGATGGATTGACGAACAGCGGAATCAGCCATGGTCCGACCACTGCCAGGAACACCGTTACCAGTCCCATGTATGCCACCGCAAGCTTGATGGTTGCATCGCCTACCCGTGTGGCCCAGTCCTTGTCGCCGGCACCGATGCTCTGGCCGACCAGCGTGGTTCCGGCCAGCGCAAAGCCCATGGTCGGCAGGTAGGCGAGCGAAGTGAGCATCATCACGATTTGCGTGGCGGCCCCGCCGACTGCGCCGGCGGCCACTTGCATCGCCTGAAACATTGCCAGGCCGCCCACGTCGATCGCCGGAAACAGGCCAATCGGGATGCCGATGCGGAACAACTTGGCCAGTTCAGCGGCATTGGGGCGCCAAGTCCGGCGCGAGTGATACTCATGGTCAATGGCGCGACTGGCGAACAATGCCAGGGCGAGCATCAATCCGGCGAACATCGCCGCCGTGGTGGCCCACGCCGAGCCTGAAATTCCCCAGCCCAGTTCGAAAATGAATATCTGATTCAGGACAGCGTTGAGCACGGCCACGAAGCTCATGATCGCCAGCGTCACGCCAGTGCGGCCGATGCCGTTGAAGAAACCGGTCGTGCCCCAGATGCCCACCGCGAGCATGCCGCCGAGCATGCGCGGAAACCAGTATTCGCCGGCGAGGTGCTCCACGTGGGGCTCGAGCCCGAGCCAGCCGATGACGGTACTGCCGCTGAACGCGATCGCCACGAATGCCGGCGCCACCAGCAGCATGCCCCACAACCCAGCCCACACCGCGCGCGCGGCCGAGCGGTTGTCGCCAGCGCCATAGGCCTGTGCGGCCATGGTCTGAACCGCCAGGCCTGCGCCGCCGAACAGAAGAATCGCAACGATCAGGAACCAGTACGATGCGCCGACCGCTGCGGTGGCGTCCGTTGACAGGCGGCCGATGAACCAGGTATCGGTGAGGTTGAGCAGTGCCTGGATGCTGCTGTTGACGAAAAGCGGAATCGCCAGCGCCACCACGGCGCGCAGGTCCACTTTGCGCTTGCCCAGCGCGTCGTGCTTGACCGCGGGCAGCCGCGGTGCCTGCGCCTGAATTTCTGGGGCGGTATTCATGAAGGAAGAATCACTGGCGGTACGTTGGCTGGCGAGACGGCGGCGAGCCGCGCACTCTACCAAAAAACAACGCGCCCGGGACAAGCCCGGGCGCATGATCTCGAAACTGTTTTACGCCTTCACCCCTTCACTCCTTCACTCCTTCACTCCTTCACTCATTCACGTCTTCACTGCCCTTCAATGCAGATGCTTTCTTCCCGGCGGCATCGGCACCACTTCGGAAGAGCCGCTGCCGGCCTGTGCAGCGGTCGTACCGCCTTTCCAGTTGCGCTCGAACAACTCGTTGATCAACGCGGAAACCTGCGTGACTTCGGGTTCGGTGAACTGGCGCGACAACAGGTTCTGTACATCCTCGATCATGCGCCGGCGTTGCGCTTCGTAGATGGTTTCGGGCGTTGGCCCGACGAAAACCATGCTGAATTCGTCCTGGCCGTCCTCCAGGTAGTAACTTACTTCGAAGGCCGCCGCTTCCTCGCTGAAAGGGTTGAGCGAGGCCAGCGCCCCGGACACGATCTGATGGAAACTGCGTCCCACGTCTCCGGTCCAGCAGACTTCGAGCACGCGCCGGCGCTTGTCGAAAATCACGCCGGGCTCATCCGGGTGCACGCTTTTCGCGTCGGCCAGATTGTCCTCGTCTATGTACTCGAGCCACGGCCGCAGCGCTTCCTCGATCTGCGTGGTGCTGGTGCCGGCTCTCAGCAGGACGGTCCCGTGTACGTGCACTTCCATGCGCATTGCTGCAAGCTCCTGATGCTCTATGAATCGGGTCTGGTCCCATATGATACGGCTTTTACCTGGCGTGACGAAGCCCGCCCGTGAGGCGATGCTGCCATGCGCCCGCCGGGCCGCCAGGATGCGTTGCCCTGGTCGTCGCGAGTTCGGCTAGAATTCGCCGCTTCCCTCAGCCCCGCCCGCGCCGTAATTGACCGCCGCTTTCGTCACGCGCTTTCGCGCGCTCCGACCCTCCACTCGCGCCGTCCTCTACATGATGGTGATGGTGCTGTGCTTTTCAGTGCTGGAGACCGCCGCCAAATATCTCAGCAGTTTCTATCCGGTACCGATGCTGGTGTGGTCCAGGTACACCGTGCATACGGTGATGATGCTGCTGTTGTTTGCGCCGAGGTTCGGCGTCGGTTTGTTGAGGACCACGCAACCGGCCGGGCAGGTTTTGCGGGCTGCGCTGTTGATGGGTTCGACGTCCTGTTATTTTGGTGCGCTGAGTTTCCTGCCGATGGCGGAAGTCAAGGCCGTCAGTTTCATTTCTCCGTTGCTGGTGACGATGTTGGCGGTCTGGTGGCTTCGGGAGCAGGTGAGCCGCACGCGCTGGCTTGCGGTGGTGGCCGGGTTCCTCGGTGTGCTGTTCATCGTCCGGCCGGGCAGTGCCATGCTCCAGTGGCCGGCGCTGCTGGCGGTGGGCGCTGCGTTTTGCTACAGCCTCTACCAGATCATGACCCGCAAGTTCAGCGAGACCGAAAATGTGTTCACCACGCTTTTCTATACCGCGCTCGTGGGCTGCGTGCTGATGAGTCTTGTCGTGCCCCTGTTCTGGAAAACGCCCGAACTTCGTCATGTGCCGCTACTGGTATTGCTTGGCCTGGTGGCGGGCTTCGGTCACTTCATGCTGATCAAGGCGCTGGAACTGGAGAACGCATCTTTCCTGTCGCCGCTCGGGTATACCCAGTTGCTGTGGGTGATCCTGTTCGGCTTCCTCGCCTTCGGCGATCTGCCGGATGTGCATTCTCTGATCGGCATGGCCATCGTCGTCGGCAGCGGGCTATACGTGGCGCTCGGC
>JANOGP010000066.1:0-2305 GCA_031406075.1 Betaproteobacteria bacterium | reverse complement strand
CGTGGTGCTGTTTTCTCCGGGCCAGTTCGGCTACGTGCAGAGCCTCACTTCCCCGGCAGTCCCGGTACCGCCCAGCCAGGGCGTCACCGACAACATGCCCGGCTTCGGTGGACCGCCGGCGGGCAACAACGCCGAGTGCGTGGTGCAATAACAGTCGGGCGGCGCGGTCTCGATCAACTGTCTGGCACGAACGGGCTTCGGACGGTGAGCTGACCCCCGGCGCTTCCAGGCTTGAGAATGACGTTCCTGATGGCATGCCGGCCGGCTCTGCCTGGGCGATAATTTCCGGCACACCAGGAGTTTGTGAAGACAAGCGTTCAGAGGGGTAATGCACCAATGCGCAGAATCGTTCTTTTCAGTTTGGTCCTCGCTGTACTGTTCTGCCGGAGCGCGTTCGGCGCCACGTCTGCAGTCGTTTCGTCCTGTGCGCCCGGCAAGGAGCCGACCAGGCAGACGCTGGTGGGGATGCTCACGGTGCATGTGATCTGCGATCGCGTGATATTTGAGATTCCGCCCCACGGACTTAACCGCGACCTGCTGGTGAATACCGAGTTTGCGGCGCTTTCGACGGGCAGCGATTTCGTTGCGCCGGGCTCGGTCGTGGACAATCGCGTTGTCAGGCTGATAAGGCTGGGCAACAAGATTTTTCTCGAGGACGTGCGCTACGAAATTCTGGCGCGCGAACAGCCTAACATCCAGCGCGGCGTCGAGGCCGCAACGCTGCGCACCGTGATCAGGGTCTTCGACATCATCGGCGAAGGGTCCACGGGCGCGCCGCAGATCGACGTGACCAGCGTATTCACCAGCGAGGTGCCGGCAGGCTTCGCGCTCGATCTGATGCGGCACTTCCACATGCGCGCGGTCGACCCGAAGCGCTCCTACGTCCAGACCGTCAAGGTTTTCCCCGGGAGCGTCGACGTACGCTTCTATCAGACCTGGATGGCGGATCCCACGGAATTGCGCAGGGCGACCGACGATGAAGAGCGTCCGCCCACGCTCGGTTTCATTTTTCATGCGAGCATCCTGGCGCTGCCGCAGACACCGATGCGCGGGCGTTATGCCGATGACCGAGTCGGCTATTTCACGGTGCCTTTCGACGACTATGGCACCGGGGAGCGCGGCAGGGTGCGCCGCGCGTACATTCAGCGCTACCGGTTGGAGAAAAAGGACCCGTCCGCGGATGTGTCCGAACCGGTGAAACCGATCGTGTTCTATATGAGCCAGGAAGTGCCGGACCAGTGGCGTCCGTACATCAAGCGCGGCATCGAGGATTGGCAGAAAGTTTTTGAGAACGCGGGGTTCCGCAACGCCATCATTGCGCGCGATGCGCCGACGGCGCAGGAGGATCCGAACTGGGACCCGGAGGACGTGCGCTACAACGTGGTGCGCTGGACGCCCAGCGGCCGGCAAAACGCGCTGGGTCCTGCGGTGATCGACCCGCGCAGCGGCGAGGTGATCTCCTCGCACGCGATCTTCTGGCACGACGTGCTGCGGCTGGTGGAGACCTGGTACTTCACCCAGGTCGGGCCGCTCGATCCGCGTGCGCGCAAACTGCCGCTGCCAACAGAGATTACAGGGGAGATGCTGCGCTACATCGTCACGCACGAGATCGGCCACGCGCTGGGTCTGCGTCACAACTTCAAGGGGCACTCGGCCTATTCGATTGCGCAACTGCGCAGCCGCGAATGGACCGAGAAGTGGGGCAACTCGGCTTCCATCATGGACTATTCGCGGCTCAACTACGTCGCCCAGCCCGGCGACAATGCTTACCTGCTTCCAAAGTTTGGCCACTACGATTACTTCGCGATCGAATGGGGGTACAAGCAGTTCACCCATATTGCGGTCGTTGACGGCAAGAGAATCCAACAGGTGATGAGCAGTGACACCGAATGGAGCCGCCTGGATCAACTGGCCGCGCAGCAGGTCACCAATCCGATGCTGCGCTACGGAGGCGAGGATGACGCGGCTGCGGTGGACCCACAAGTCGGTATGCATGTGGTCGGCGGCGACCCGATCGAGGCGGCAGACCTCGGACTCCAAAACATCGACCGGGTGATGCCGATGCTGATTCCGGGGACGACGCAACTGGGCGGCAGCTACGCACGCATGACCGAGTTGTACGAAACATTGATCACGCAGCGCCATCGCGAACTGCTGGCGGTCGCCAAGCTGGTGGGCGGTGTGGAGGAGACGCGTTTTCAGGCCGGGCGCGGCCCGGCGCCGCCGTTCCAACCGGTCACGGCGGAACGTCAGCGCGCTGCGGTAAAGTTCCTGCTCGATCGTGCCTTTCGCACGCCGAGCGCCC
>JANOGP010000019.1:0-10002 GCA_031406075.1 Betaproteobacteria bacterium | reverse complement strand
GGCACCTTTCACATCGAAGACATACAGGACCAGGTCGAACTTTCCCTGATGCGTTCGGGCGAGCACGAAGTGGCCCGCGCCTATGTCCTGTACCGCGAGGAGCGCGCGCGCGAGCGCGCCAAGACCCGCGATTCGCAGGCGGCGGCCACGGCGCTCGCTATCAGCGTCATCGAGCACGGCCAGACCCGTCCGCTGGACATGGGACGGCTGACCGGCCTGATCAAGGATTCATGCGAAGGCCTGGGCCGGGCCGTGGATCCCGCCGTAATCCTGCAGATGACGCTCAAGGACCTGTACGACGGCGTGCCCATGGACGAGGTGCGCAAGTGCGCCATCCTTGCGGCCCGGTCGCTTATCGAGAAGGACCCGGCATACGGCTACGTTACCGCGCGCCTCTTACTTAATAGTGTCCGCTACGAAGTCCTGGACGAGGAGGTCGCGCAGGCGCAAATGCATTCCCGCTATGGCGAATACTTCCCCGGATTCATCAAGCGGGGGATTGACGCCGGATTGCTGGACGAGCGGCTCGGCCGTTTCGATCTGCGCTCGCTGGGCGCGGCACTGGACGCCAATCGCGATTTCAAATTTGGTTACTTGGGCCTGCAAACGCTCTATGACCGTTACTTCCTGCACGTGCACGGTCAGCGCATTGAGCTTCCACAGGCCTTTTTTATGCGCGTGGCGATGGGCCTTGCCATCAATGAAGTCGAGCGCGAGGCCCGCGCCATCGAGTTCTACAATGTTCTGTCGAGCTTCGACTTCATGTCCTCGACGCCTACGTTGTTCAACTCCGGCACGCAGCGCTCGCAGCTGTCCAGCTGCTACCTGACCACGGTCTCGGACGACTTGGAAGGCATTTACGACGCCATCAAGGAAAACGCGCTGCTTTCAAAGTTCGCGGGCGGCCTGGGCAACGACTGGACTCCGGTCCGGGCGCTGGGCTCCCATATAAAGGGAACCAACGGCAAGTCGCAGGGAGTCGTGCCTTTCCTCAAGGTGGTGAACGACACCGCGGTCGCGGTCAACCAGGGCGGCAAGCGCAAAGGGGCGGTGTGCGCCTATCTTGAGAACTGGCACCTGGACATCGAGGAGTTCCTCGAACTGCGAAAAAACACCGGGGATGACCGCCGCCGCACCCACGACATGAATACCGCCAACTGGATTCCGGACCTGTTCATGAAGCGGGTCATGGAAGCCGGCGAGTGGACGCTGTTCTCACCCGCCGACGTGCCTGACCTGCACGACAAAGTCGGCAGGGAATTCGAGAAGGCCTATACCGAATACGAGCGCAAGACCCAGACCGGCGAACTCAAGCTCTTCAAGCGCATCCCGGCTTTGACGCTGTGGCGCAAGATGCTGACCATGCTGTTCGAGACCGGGCATCCATGGATCGCTTTCAAGGATCCCTGCAATATCCGCAGCCCGCAAAGCCACGTTGGCGTGGTGCACAGCTCGAATCTCTGCACCGAGATCACGCTCAACACTTCGGACAGCGAGATCGCGGTCTGCAACCTGGGTTCGATCAACCTGGTTGCGCACATGAAGGATGGCAAGCTCGATCACGACAAGCTCAAGCAGACGGTGTCCACGGCCATGCGCATGCTGGACAACGTGATCGACGTCAACTACTACGCGGTCAACAAGGCGCGTAACGCCAACTTCAAGCATCGCCCGGTCGGCCTGGGCGTCATGGGATTTCAGGACTGCCTGCTTGAGATGCGCGTGCCCTACGCTTCCAAGGAGGCGTTGGACTTCGCCGACCGTTCGATGGAGGCGGTGGCCTACTGCGCGTACTGGGCCTCGACCGAGCTGGCCGAGGAGCGTGGCCGCTACTCCACTTATGAAGGGTCGCTGTGGTCCAGGGGCATCCTGCCGCAGGACTCGCTCAAGCTGCTGTCCGAGGAGCGCGGCGGCTATCTCGAAGTGGACACCTCTTCGAGCATGAACTGGGAACCGCTGCGCGCGCGCATCAAGCAGTTCGGCATGCGTAATTCCAACTGCCTGGCGATCGCGCCGACCGCAACCATCGCCAATATCGTCGGCGTGTCGGCCGCGATCGAGCCGACCTACCAGAACCAGTACGTGAAGTAGAACCTGTCCGGCGAGTTTACGGTCACCAACGAGTATCTGGTCCGGGACCTCAAGAAGCTCAATGCGTGGGACGAGGTCATGATCGCCGACCTCAAATATTTCGACGGCAGCCTGGCCAAGATCGACCGTGTCCCGCAGGAGGTGCGCAACCTTTACGCCACCGCGTTCGAAGTGGACTCGGCATGGATCGTCGAGGCGGGCGCGCGCCGGCAGAAGTGGATCGACCAGGCGCAGTCGCTCAATATCTATATGGCAGGCGCTTCCGGCAAGAAACTGGACGACACATACAAGCTGGCTTGGCAGCGGGGACTCAAGACCACTTATTACCTGCGCACGCTGGGGGCGACCTCCGCGGAAAAATCCACCGTCCGCGGAGGCCAGTTGAATGCCGTACCGGCAGATGGGGGCGTCATGGGCGCGGGTTCGGCCGCCGCCGCCGCGGGCGAGGAAGCCAGGTTCTGTGCCATTGACGATCCGGAATGCGAGGCCTGCCAATGAGGCCGGCCTACCGTCTGCGCTTCGCCGCGCGCCGCCGCATGACGTTCTGGTTGCTGCGCAGCCGCAACGAAATCACGCGGTTCGTGATGACCACGAAGCCGCAGTTCAGAGGCTGAGAGTTTTTTTAGCGATGAGCCGATTCAAATCATTTTCATCGCGTTCGAAGGATAAAAAGGGGTCGCATCGCGACCGAATATCAAAGAAGTATTTGACATTCCACCGATAACATTTATAAAGGAACCAGGCATGCTGCAATTTGAGAGTCACATCCCAAGCACCGGCGGCGCTGGTTTGCAGTCCGTCGTTGGCAACATCCCGGCGAGCAATGTTCCGCCGGCACGCGTTGCCGAATCCGATCCGTCCGCGGAGGTTGCGTTCCGTCGCGTGCGCGTTGAAGACAAGCGCGTCATCAACGGCAAGGCCGACGTCAACCAACTCGTCCCCTTCAAGTACAAGTGGGCCTGGGACAAATATCTGTCCGGTTGCGCCAACCACTGGATGCCCCAAGAAATCAACATGAGCCGGGACATCGCCACCTGGAAGGATCCGAATGGCCTGACCGAGGACGAGCGCCTCGTGGTCAAGCGCAACCTCGGTTTCTTCGTCACCGCCGACAGCCTGGCGGCCAATAACATCGTGCTCGGTACCTACCGGCACATCACCGCCCCGGAGTGCCGGCAGTACCTGCTGCGCCAGGCATTCGAAGAAGCAATCCACACCCACGCCTATCAGTACATCGTCGAGAGCCTGGGTCTGGATGAGGGCGAAATTTTCAACGCCTACCACGAAGTCTCCAGCATCCGGGACAAGGACGAGTTCCTGATCCCGTTCATCGAAACGTTGACTGACCCGGAATTCAAGACCGGCACCCCGGAGGCTGATCAACAACTGCTGAAGGGCCTGATCGTGTTCGCCTGCATCATGGAGGGCCTGTTCTTTTACGTCGGCTTCGCCCAGATCTTGGCGCTTGGCCGCCAGAACAAGATGACCGGCGCCGCCGAACAATACCAGTACATCCTGCGCGACGAGTCCATGCACTGTAATTTCGGCATTGACCTGATCAACCAGATCAAGATGGAGAATCCTCACCTGTGGACCCCGGAGTTCCGCGAGGAAATCCGCGTCTTGATCCAGAAGGGTGTGGAACTCGAATACCGCTATGCCGAGGACACCATGCCGCGCGGCGTTCTGGGCATGAATGCGCCAATGTTCAAGGAATACCTGCGCTTTGTGGCCAACCGCCGCGCACAGCAGATCGGCCTCGATCCGTTGTTCCCGGGCGCGATCAACCCGTTTCCGTGGATGTCGGAGATGGTCGATCTCAAGAAAGAGAAAAATTTCTTCGAGACCCGGGTGATCGAGTATCAAACAGGCGGGGCCTTGAACTGGGACTGAATCATGGGCTGGAAAAGTTTTTGTAGAACCCGCGTTGCCGCCGGCCGACTTATCGGCCCGGCAGTGCACTTGTTAGGGCTGAATGGGTAAACCGGACAAGCAGTTCACTATTCAATTACCAAACGCGCGGCGCCTCTGCAAAGAGCAAACCGCTAGGCCGGGAGCAATGAGCCCCCGGTCCAAGGCTTCCTTTCCTTATCGTTTCAGGCAATTGGCCGATGCGGGAATTATCCCCTTTCCGGCCGTTACTCCTCCCACGAATCGCACCGCGCGCAAGGCAGGTCTTCGCCCGCGGCCAACAGAACTGTTTGATGACTGGTCACGCGGCCGATATGGCGCGCGGCCGGGCATCGGCGGTCGGCACCGAGAAGAATCATTTTTCGAAGTGCCGGTAGTTCCCTTTGTTTAACTTTAATTAGGAGATTAGATATGGCAGCGAAGAGAAAAGCAGCAAAGAAGTCCGCCAAGAAGAAGTCCACGGGCAAGAAGAAGGCCGCCAAGAAGCGTCCGGCAGCCAAGAAGATGGCGAAAAAGCCCGCCAAAAAGGCGAAGCGCCGTACCGGCAAGAAAAAGAAAGCGGCGAAGAAAAAGGCCAAAAAGCCAGCCAAAAAGAAGGCGAAGAAGGCCAAAAAACCAGCCAAGAAGAAGGCGAAGAAGCCCGCGAAAAAGAAAGCGAAAAAGAAAGCGGGCAAAAAGAAGCCTGCGGCCAAGCCGGCTGCTATGTCAGCTCCGGCCGCGCCGAAGCCACTCTCTGCACCGGCGGCCTGGCCGTTTCCGGTAGCGGGTAACCGGCCTAACTAAGCTTCCCAGATGCTCGCGGGCAGTCTGCATCCGCGATGGATACCAGACACTGAGCCGCGAGCTTTGGACTTGCAATACGATTAGCCGGGCCCGCCAGGGCGCGGTCGAGTTGGGGCTTTTAGCAAACTACCGCCGATCAAGAGACGGGAGGCGGGTGAGTTCCCAACGCAAATCCTCTTGTCCCGATGCGGGACGAGAGGGTATTTTTATCCCTGCTGAGAGTAAGACGCCAGGCAATTCGAAGATAAAGCAAAAGTCCCGGCAGGCGTTTGCCACGAAAGGGCACGCGGAATCCGTCGGGACCAATCGCTATGAGTAGGGAAATTCATGGGCCGGGGCAGGGGTTCGAAACAGCCGCCTTTTTGGATTTCTGCACGCCACTCGTCGGCCGCTGACGGAAAGGGGGAACGCGATGAAAGCACCAAGTAGAAAGTCAGGCTTCGTCTGCCTGCTGCTGTTTATTGTCGGGGTGATCGGCTTTTTCGTGCCGCTCGGCGGCATTCCTTACGCCGGTCCGGTCCTGCAGATATTGAACCAGATCGACGTTTTCATCCTGATGGCCGGTTACGGCCTGTTGCTGTTGACGGTCTACATTTTCTAGGCAGAAAAAGGTCCGGGCTTATAGTCAGAGTGAACCCATGGAAAGAAAGAAAGTGAATTCGAGTTCGATCCGCGCTGTCGGCTACGATGAGCGCGGCCAGGTACTGGAGGTGGAGTTCAACGACGGCCGCATCATGCAGTACACCGGAGTCTCGCCCGAAGTCCACCGGCGGCTCGTGAACGCGCCGTCGATCGTCAGCTATTTCCGCGACAACGTCGAAGAGTCTTTCCCCGCGAAGCGGGTGAAAGGCTAGCCAGCCAATGGCCGGCATCAGGAGCGTTGACGCAGAGACCGCCGAGGAAAAAAGAAAGTACGCGAAGGAAAGCTAGAATTTTCGAGCCACGAGCCACGAGCCACGAGCCACGAGCCACGAGCCACGAGCCACGGCGTTCAGCAATCCGGCTCCCCCTCTTTCGGTCGGGGATCAGGATCGAATCCGAATTTCTGCGGCACTTCGCCGGCCTGGATGCGCCCCACCGGCACGCGGTTGCCGGCATAGTCGAAATACAGCCCGGTCGCGTGACGCCGGGCCCCGGCATCGAAAGCCCTTGCCAGCGTGGTGTCGCCGACCGGCTTGCCGTGAACATCGGTAAACAAGGCCATAACGCCCACCAAGTCGCGATCGCTCACAAGCCCCGGTCCGCCGCTCCAGCGCAACAACAGCGAGCCTGATTCGTCCAGCCACGCGCCGGTGACCCGCTCGACTGCCTGCCCCGTATGCGTGATCAGCGACGCGGCGCCGGTGCCAGCGGTGGCAATCACGAACGGCGCATATTCCAGTGTAACGAACACCCGCTGGGGTCCATTTTGAAAGAACCAGCACCCCTGCTCGTCGGCGGCGTAGTTGCGGCCGATGAAGGCCACGACGCCAGGGTTGGCGATGCGCTCGCCCTTGATCAGCCAACTACCACGACGATCAAGGCTCAACCACCCGTAAACGTTGGGGACGTCCGGCCATTTGGCCATCGCGCGCATGACTATCTCGTCCACGAATCACTCCGCTGAACGTACGAGGTGCCGGACGTCTCGTGGCCGTTCCCGCAAACGGGCGTCCCGCTAACGAGTCCCGGCCACACATCCTGCCTTTTGGCCATCGCGCGAATGACTATCTCGTCCACGAATCACTCCGCTGAACGTACGTGGAGCCGGACGTCTCGTGGCCGTTCCCGCAAACGGGCGTCCCGCTAACGAGTCCAGGCCATACATCATGCCATTTGGCCATTGCCTGGATGACGATCGGGTCCATGCTGATGCAGAATAGGTGGGCGCGCAAAGTATGAAATTCTACTCGCCGGGCATTATGATGGGCCGGACAGACGTGGTCCCACGTAAACTTGTTACCAGTCACAGTCACAGTCACCAGTTACGGAGTCATCAATGGCACTGACCTTCTACTACGGTTCCGGTTCGCCTTATGCTTGGCGGGTCTGGCTTGCTCTCGAACACAAAGCGATTGCCTACGAATTGAAGGCGATTTCGTTCTCCGCGGGCGACCTCAAGAAACCCGAGTTCCTGAAAATAAACCCGCGCCACAAAGTTCCGGCAATCACCGATGGCGACCTGGCCTTGTACGAATCGGCCGCAATCGTCGAATACCTCGATGAGCAGTACGTTTCGGGGAAGAAGCTCATCCCCGGTAATGCCAGGCAACGCGCGCTGATCCGGCGGCTGGTGCGTGAAGCGGACGAGTACTTTGCCCACGCACAGGAACGGCTGGTGGACCAGGTATTGTTTACGCCGCAGGACAAATGGGATGCCGGTGAGATCGCCTCCGCGCGCACGGCCTTGGGAAAGGAGATCGAAATTTTCGAGGGTTACCTGTCCGGCGATTTTCTGGCCGGCGAACTTTCCGCTGCGGACTTCACGCTCTATCCCATGATCGCGCTGTGCCTGCGCATGGAAAAGAAAAAGCCGGATCTCGACGTGCGCGGCGCAATCGGAACGAAGCTCGGGGCATGGATGAAGCGCATCGAGGCGCTGCCGTATTTCGACAAGACCTATCCGCCGCACTGGAAGGCGAAGCCTTAAGCCGGCCCTTGGCTGGCAGCAGCATAAAACCGTCAAAGACTCCGCGCTTTCGACGCCGGGTTTCGGTAACATTGTGCCCAAATGTGATCACACCCAAGGGAGGAAGGACTCGTGCCCGCATTTTTCCCCCGTAGGGCTCCGCAATGAGCATCCTGCTCGGCTGTGTCGCCGACGACTTCACTGGCGCGACCGATCTCGCCAACACGCTGGTCAAGGCCCACATGCGCACCGTGCAATTGTTGGGCGTGCCGCGTGCGGGGCTGAAGATTCCGGAGGCGGACTGCATCATCGTGGCGCTAAAATCGCGCAGCAACCCCGCCAACGAGGCGGTCACCATGTCGCTCGCTGCGCTCGACTGGTTGCGGCAACAGGGCGCGAAGCAGTTCTACTTCAAGTATTGCTCGACTTTCGACTCTACCGATCAGGGCAACATCGGTCCGGTCGCCGACGCGATGCTGGATGCGATCGGCGCGGACTTCACCGTGTACAACCCGGCGTTTCCGACCAACAAACGTACCGTCTACAAGGGGTATCTGTTCGTCGGCGACGAACTGCTTTCCGAATCCGGGATGCGTCACCATCCGCTTACCCCGATGACCGATCCTTCGCTGGTCCGGGTGCTGCAGAGGCAGACCAGGCACAAGGTCGGGTTGGTGCCGTATGCGACCATCGCGAGGGGGGTCGAGGCGATCCGCGAAGCCATCGGAACGCTCCGCAGGCAGGGAATCCGCCATGCGATCCTCGATTCGATCACCGACGAACATCTGCTGATGCTGGGTGAAGCATGTACCGATCTGAAGCTCGTCACAGGCGGTTCTGGAATGGCAATGGGCCTGCCGGCGAACTTTAATCGCAACGGCCTGATGAAAAGCGGCCAGCACACCAAGTTGCCGAAAGTCACCGGCCCCACCGCCGTGCTGGCGGGATCCTGCTCGGTCGCAACCCAGGGGCAGGTCGCACTAATGAAGCAGGATCACGAGTTTTTCGAACTCGAGCCGATGGCGATTGCTTCCGGCCGCGACCTTGCGCAGGAAGCACTGAACTGGGCCGTGAGCCGGCTTTCGGAAAAACCGGTCCTGATCTACTCGACCGCTACTCCGGAGCTGGTGAAAGCGGTGCAGGAACGCCTCGGCCGTGAGCATGCCGGCGCACTGGTAGAAGAAACTCTGGGCAAGATCGCCAAGGGGCTGGTGGCGGGTGGTGTGCGAAGGTTGGTCATTGCCGGTGGTGAGACTGCCGGCGCCGTGGTTGGCGCGCTCGGCGTCGAGGGCCTTGCAATCGGTCCGGAGATCGACCCCGGAGTCCCGTGGACGATTTCGATCGGCGAACCGGCGTTGGCGCTGGCGTTGAAGTCCGGCAATTTCGGCACTGCGGATTTCTTCACCAAGGCCTTCAAGGTCCAACCCTGAGTAAAGCAACGCTCACCGCAGAGGACGCGGAGCGGCGCACGGACACGTTACCGACGTAGTCGGCCGTTTGCGGGTAGTGCGCCGAAGCGCCGCCTCCCGCCCCGGATGGCGACGCCAACGCCGTGTGGGCGGCGCCAGAGGAAAAACAATACGAGGAAAAGAAAAATTGGAATTCAAAGCGGGGTGATTGATCGCGAACCTCTATCGGCACAATTCAACGTGGGGGATCATTCGCCAATGAATGCCTTTAACTCCAGTCAGTTCTTTCTCTTACCTTTTCTCCGCGACCTTTGCGTCTTTGCGGTGAGTGTGCGTCTTTAAACAGAAAATAGACATGAACGAAGCGAAACTCAGGGAAGAAATCTGCGTTCTTGGTAAGTCAATGTTCGATCGCGGGCTCACGCCCGGAAGCTCGGGCAACATCAGTGCGCGGGTGGACGACGGCTGGCTCATGACGCCGACCAACTCCTGCCTTGGGCGGCTCGATCCGGCGACGCTTTCAAAAGTCGACGCGAAGGGCAATCCGGTTTCCGGCGGCAAGCCTACCAAGGAAGCCTTTCTGCATTTGTCCGTTTACGGGCAGCGGCCGTCCGCAGGTGCCATCGTGCACCTGCATTCCACTCATTCTGTGGCCGTGTCCTGCCTTGCCGATATCGACCCCGACCAACCGATTCCGCCGATCACTGCGTACTACGTGATGAAGATCGGCAATCTGGTACTGTTGCCCTATTACCCGCCCGGCGACATGACGCTCGCCAACGCGGTTCGCGAAGTTGCCGGCAGGCATCACGCGATCCTGCTCGCCAACCACGGCCCGGTGGTCGCCGGCAGGGACCTCGAGTCAGCGGTATATGCCACCGAAGAGCTGGAGGAAACGGCGAAGCTGTATTTGATGTTGAGGGGCAGTCGGCTCAAGATCCTCTCTCCCGAGCAGGTGGCGGAACTGCACCGGAAGTACCCGTCCTGAAGTGACGTTCAGGACCGGAGTGGCTATGCGAAGGAGGAAAAAGCCATGACGCTCAAGCTGACATCATCCGCCTTCGAGCATGAAGGTGGCATCCCCAGGCTCCACACTTGCCAGGGAAAGGACGTCTCCCCGCCGCTGGCGTGGAGCGGTATTCCGCAAAACGCAAAGGGCCTGGTGCTCATCGTCGATGATCCCGACGCGCCCGATCCGGC